>NZ_JBICVH010000020.1:0-244892 GCF_043198905.1 Kitasatospora sp. NPDC048715
GCTTCGCTGCCTCGACGGCCTCGGCCGAGACGGTCACGTCCTTCATCAGGTGCTACTTCCTTGATCGGGAGTTACACCGTTCTTTGTACAGACCCATATGAGGTGGGCCCACTGGAACAGCATTCGAGGCGGCTGGCACCACACCATGGGAGTGTTCAATGAACGGCGGATCCGATGGTCGAGGAGACGCCAGACGAGTGACATCACATCGAGCGGTCCTCACCAACATCGTCACCACGCCGTGACCAGCACCTTCACCACCCGCCAGGACTTTGGAACATCCCTGGGGTGGCTGTGTGGTGGCTGGTCGGGGTGGCGGGTCGGTTGCCGCGGAATCCGGGGGCTGCGTAGCTGAGCTGCCAGGTGCTTCGGCGGGTGTGTGGCCGGCAGTGGTGAGGGTGTGCCAGAGGACTTGCCCGGCGGTGGTGGGGTGGTCGGTGTTGGGGTTGAACGGTGCTGCGAGTCGTCGGCGGAGGTCGTCAAGGTTGCGCACGGTGGCGGGTCACCTCTTCGAGTGGTCTCAGGGGGTCGGGGGCTGCTGATCGGGGTGCGTGGGCTGGGGCGGTGTTGGTGGGGATGGCGGGGTGAAGAGGCGGTGCTGTTCGGTGGTGGGGGTGCAGCCGGCTGGGCAGGGGAGGTACTTCCAGGGGCGGCCGTTGGGGTAGCGGTGCTGTTCGTGGTGGCGGTTGGGGTCGTTTGGGGTGCAGCGGACGGGTAGTTGGCCGCGTGAGCCGCAGTGCGGGCAGAGGTGGAGGGGGTCGGTGTTGTCGTTGGTGACGGGGTGGGGGTAGGGGCGGGCGGAGTAGTCGACGGGGTGGCCGGTGGAGGGGTTGAAGAGGAAGTAGGACGATCGGGGGTGGATGGGGATGGACCACCAGCGGTGGGTGGGGTCGCTGGTGAGGATGTGGCGGCTGTTGTGGACGGTGCGGCCGTTGTGGTGGGTGTGGGTCCAGCGGACGTAGGCCCAGCCGTTGCCGTAGCGGCGGTGGTGTATGCGGGTGGCGTTGCGGGCGTGCGCTTCGGGTATGGCGGGCGCTGCTTGTTCGAGCTCGCGGCGGGTCGGGGCGATGATGACGGGGACGAGGTCGAGGGGCAGGTCGGTGAGGTCGATCTCCACGGTGGTGTTCTCCGGGCGGGGCCGGGCAGGTGGTGTGCCTGCCCGGCCGGGCGGTCAGGTGCTGGGGTTCGGCGGGTCGTGGCGGATGAGGTCGCCTTGGCTGTCGCCGATGAGGGCGGCGAGGTGGGCGTCGCCGGGGCCCCCGGTCCAGGCGACGATCCGCTGGACCTTGTCGGTGGTGGTGATGGTGAACTCGGTGTTGGGGAACAGCTCGGTGAGCTTCTTGGCGAGGTCGGCGTCGGGGATTTGGGCGCGGTAGGTGCCGGGAGTTCCGGTGCAGCCGACGTGCCGTCGGTCGTGTCCTCGGCTCGCGCGCAGGTGGCTGTAGAAGAGGTGGCCGGTCCAGTCGCATCCGGTTCGGCCGCAGCGCAGGTGCCAGTGGACGTCGCTGCCGGGATAGGGGCTGAGCGGGACGAGTTCGAGTTCTTCGAGGCGGGCGAGGGCTTTTCGGGCTGAGGCGGCGTTGCGTCGGGTGGTGAGGTCGAGCACGTGGGGTCCTCGTGATGGTCAGGCGGCGGGCTGGTGAGTGGGGATGCCTTGACGCAGGAATGCCGGCTCGGTGAAGAGGCGGATGATCGTTTCGTCGGTGCTGGGTGGGGTGTGGCGGGTGTGGGTGTGGTTGGTCCAGGTGCCGTTGGCGCGTTCCCAGATGACCTTGTCGTGGACGACGTGGTCGCCGTCCGCGAAGGCGGTGGGCACCGCGGGGTAGGGGATCTTGGGGAGGGTGTCGGGGTCGACGTGGCGGTACGCGGCGACCGGGACGACAGTGCTGCCGCTGTGGGAGAGGGTGTTGGGGAACTTCCACCAGGTATCGGGGAGGGCGATCATCGAGCCGCGGGTGGGCGGGGTGACGGTGCGGGCGGTGCGCCGGTATTCGCCCCGGCCGAGGTGGCGGATGTTGGTGATGACGGACTCGTGGCCGGTGGCGGTGTGCACGATGACGTCGCCTCTGCGCAGTAGGCGGGCGGGGAGGTCCATGACGCCGTAGGCGCCGATGCGGCGCTCGGGGTGGCGGGCGACCGGGCTGTTGGGCCAGTCGGTGACGTAGGTGGCGATGGTGTCGACGAGTTCGGTGATGGCCTTGGTGCGGTTGCTGCGGCGGTCGAGCCTGCGGTCGACAAGGGTGATCTGCTCCTGAGGAAGGGCCTCGTTCGGGTCGCCGAGGTAGTGGATCGCGTGCAGGCCGCCGATCTTGGCCGCGTCGTTGTCGATGCTGGCGTGCTCGTCGGTGCTCCAGACGAAGGTGCCGTCGGGGAGGTCGACGGCAACCCAGGACACGCCGGCGGAGGCGTGGCTGCCGCAGGTGGTGGCGATGCCGTGCTGGTTGAGGCCGGTGGTGATCAGGTCGCGCAGGGTGTTCATGGGTGTTCCTTGCTGGCCGGGGGAAGCGAGTTGCCTCCCCCGGGCGGGCTGGGTGCGGGTCAGGCGGTGGCCTTGGTGGTGCGGCGGCGGGTGGTGGGCTTGGGTGGGGCGTCCGTCGGGGTGGCGGTCTTGGTCGTCGCCTTGCGGGTGCGGGCGGGCTTGGTGTCGGTGGACTTTGTGGTGCCCTTGCGGGCCCGGGTCGGCTTGTCGGCCGGGGCTGCCGGGGTTCGGGGGGTGCTGGCTGCGCGCTTGCGCGGGGTCTTGGTCTTCGGCTTGGGGGCGTCGGTCGGGTTCGGGGTGGTGGGCTGCTCGGGCTCGTCGGCGGGTGCGGGGTCGGGGCTCGGGGTGGTGGCCGTGGGGGCTGCCGGGTCGGCGGCGTCGGCCGGAGGCGGGGTCGCTGGCTGGTCGCTGGTCGCGGTGTCCCAGGGGCGGTGGCCGACGCAGAGCGGCTTGTTGTCGAAGGCGGGTAGCAGGTTGTGCAGGAGCGTGGCGTGGATGAGGTCGGCTGGGTCGCCGTCGAGGCCGTGGAGGTGCATCACGGCGTGGTAGCTGCTGCCGGGCGGGAGGGTGCCGCCGTGGGTGGGGTGGGACTCCTTGGGGCGGACACCGGGGGTGGTGATCCACAGCTGGAGGGTCACGCCGTCGGGTCGGATGCGGGCGCCGATGGTGCGGCCGTCGTGGTTGGTGAGGCGCTGGACGTGGGGGTCGTCGTGGGGTCGGGGGCTCGGGGTGTAGCCGTCGAGGCGGGTTGCGAGGTCCTGGAAGACGGTGGCGAGGGTGGTGGAGATGAGCAGCACTGCGTGGTCCCTTCGCGGGTGGGGTGAACCCAACCCGCATTGTTTAGATTTTATACTCATTCAGGGCGGAATTGGCGGCCTTCCGGTCCAGCCCGTCCGGATTCGAGTCGGGCGCATCAATCCCGAGAGGGGTTCCCCTGAATCCCTTCCCTTATGTTTATATTTTATACTCATTCATGATGGGTGTCCACTCCTCTTCCCCGCGGTCAGGCCGCCTGGTCCATCGCGGCCCCGGTGAGCAACGCCTCGGCCCTGCCGACGGCGGCGATCATCGTCGCGCCGCCCAGCAGGGCGTCACGGTGCTTGAAGATCGCGGCCTTCTCCTCCAGGGCCAGGCGCTCGGTGTCGCCCTCGGCGAGCACGTCCCCGCGCCAGACGGTGGTGTTCGGGCCGAGGCCCCAGAGGATCATGTTGACGGCCGCGCCGGCTGCGGCGACCGGATCGATGTCGTTCAGGTGCCAGCGGCAGGTGGCCGGGTCGATCCGGTGCTCGCGCAGGATCTGGGCGGCGGCGCGGGTCATCCCGCCGGTGCCGCCTGCGGGGTCGCAGAAGCTGTAGCCGGGTTTGACGTCGGAGCAGTCGCCGAGCTGCATGTGGGCCATGAGCTCGCAGATCTCCGGAGGGGTGTGGTACTCCCCCAGTCCTTCCCTGGAGCCCTTGCTGCGCAGCGTGGTGACCATCCAGGACATCAGGTCGCACTCGGCGAGGTCGTAGGGGTCGCTGGAGCCGGTGACGGTGAGCAGGCTGTGGGTGATCGCGGCGTGGGCGACGGCCTTCACGCAGGCGAGTTCGTGCTTGCTCAGGGTCTCTTCCGTCCAGGTGGCGATTGGTGCGGCCCGGTGGACGAGGTCTGGGCGGCGCATCCACCAGTAGGCCCAGCACTCTCGGATCAGCCGGACGAGGTCGTCGGCGTCGAGGCCGAGCATCCAGTCGGCCTGCTTCGGGGCGTCCGGTCCCTTGAGCGGCCACAGGGCGAGGGCTGCGACCACGCCGACGGGTATCTCCATCCGGCTGCCGCCGTGGTGGCTGTGCCAGGCGTCGGCGGCGGCCTCGGCGATGCGCTGCGCCGCCTCGTGCGCCCGGGTCCCGGACGGCACCGGGAAGGTGCGGACCTTGGGCTTGGGCTTGGACGGTGGCGCCGGCGGGGAGGCTTCCAGGCCGGGGATGGCGGCGGCTTCCGCGTGCAGGGCGGCCAGCTTGGCGAGGTCGGATCGCCGGTCGGTGTCGGGTACGGCGGCGAGGTGCCGCCGGGGTGCGACGGCGCGTGTGGCGGGACCGGGCTCGTCCTCGACCGTGGCGAACAGGTCGAGCTGCTGAGACCGCTTCATGATGGTTTGTCCTCTATTTCTGGGCGTGAAAAGGCCCGGCCGGTGGACTGCGACCGGCCGGGCCGCGTGATCGTGCTGTGGAGGGGTTCAGTCGGCGGGCTTGTGCCGTGCCGGCGCTGAGGGGATGTCGATCCGGGTTCCTCAGCCGGTGGATCGGCCGGACAGCGGTGGCCTCTGCGCGGAATCGCGGGCCGTCGGGTTCCCCGCAGCGGAGCGCCGCCGGGGCTGGGCGCCGCGGGCGCTTACCACGTCGTTCCGCCCGTGGCGGTGCCGTCGTACTCCAGCGCCTGGAGCCGCTGGGCGTGTTGCTCGGCAGTGATGAGACCGGCGTGGAGCTGGACGTCGGCCAGGCGCCGGATGGCCGGCTCGGCGGCGGCGCGGGCGGCGGCGATTCGGTCCTCGTCTCCGCTGAGCAGGGCGAGCCGCCACATGGAGTGGCGGGCGACGGCCATCCCGGCCATGTCCTTCAGGTGCAGGCGGACGGCCGGGTCCAGCGCGGGGGGCGTGCGGTCGTTGTCCTTGTCGATGCCGGCGGGGGTCGCGGGACGGGACGGGTGGTGGCCGTGGTCGCGGCCGGAGGTCGGAGAGGGGTGGTCGGTCATTCGGTTTCGTCCTCGGCGAGCTGGAGGGCCGGGCCGTCCGCCAGGGGGCAGGGGAATTCGATGACCTGCCCGTCGGCGGTGCCGACCGGGCGGGGCGTCAGTCGGTGGGCCTGCGCTATCCGCCGTCGGCGAGGTGCTGCGCCTGCGTCTCGACGAGGTGGCGGGCGATCGTGGTGGCGTAGGTACGGCTGATCGATCCGCCGTCGGCGAGACGGGCGGCGATCGCGAGGGTCACGTCCTCGGCGTGCTCGAAGTCGAGGCCGTTCAGGTGCTCGGCGGCGGCGGTCACGTCGGTCTCCAGACCGACCATGGTGTCCGCCAGGCCCGGGGCGTCGTGGAAGAGGCCTCCGCGTGGACGTCGCGCCTGGGTCTGCGAGCGGGCAGCGGGCCGGCTCGGAGCGGGTCCGGACAGGGCGCTGTTCAGCGTGTGAAGGAGGTGGGCCGCGGCGCGCCCGTACTGGCTGGACAGGTGCAGCGCCGTGTAGGTGAAGACGGCCGCGACGGCCTCGGGGACGAGCCGGTCCCGGTACTGTTCCGCGCTCAGGTCCGACTCGCGCTGCGGCCGGTGGTTGTAGCCGCTGGCGAGGACGGTGGCCAGAGTGTCACGGGCGGCGCGTTCGATCTGCGGGTCAAGGCGCAGCCGGGTGGTCTCCGCGCGCAGGGCCTTCTCGACGGTGGTCATCGCGGGTCGGCCTTCCCTTCGGTGGCTTCGGCGTCGACCAGGATGTGGCCGGCGATGTCCTGCCCGTGGTCCAGGAGGTCGTCAAGGACGGCCAGGGCCCGGGCGTGGGCCGCCGGCAGGGAGCGGGCGGGCAGGACGAAGTAGGTGTGTCCGGCGAGACCTAGGTTGTTGGCTTCGCGTCGGCTGGGTACTCCCTTGCGGATCTGCTCGATCTCCGTGTCGCCATTGAGGACGACGGTCCACCTCGGCGCGTCCGGCAGGTGGGCGAAGTTCCCGCAGTCTTCGCAGCCCTGGCGGGGGCGGTGGTAGTCGTGGACGAGCTTGGCGAGGTGGTCCACGACGGAGTCCGGGGCCCCGCCGGTGTCCTGAACGGTCTGCGCCCAGGCGTGGGTTCGGGTCTCGCTGGGCGAGCCGGAGTCGGCGACGTGCAGGTGCAGGCGCGGCTCGGTGGGGTTGAATCGGACCTCGGTGCGGACGACGGCGTGCCCGTTGAGGTAGCCGTCAATCGTGGTTCGGCCTGTCAGGGCATCGCGGTTGACGACGACGTCGAGGCGGGTGGGCTCGCCTCGCAGTTTTTCCTGTACGACTCCCAGGCCGGCAAGGGAGGCCGCGGTGTCGGCCAGGGCGCTGGCGACGGTGGGTTCGGACTTGGTCATGGTGTGCTCCGTCGGCGCGGCGGTGGTCAGCGGTGGAGGTGGCTGGTGCCTGCGAGCGCGGCTCCGACGAGGTCGGCCATGTGGTCGACCTCGCGGAGGTCTCCGTCGTGGTGCAGGGCCGCGTGGAAGAGGTCGCAGTAGTGGAAGTAGCCGACGGTGTCGTGGAACTCGGTGAGCTTGAGGCCGAGCAGGCCGTCGGGGCGGCGGGCCCAGGCGACGGTGATGGCCTGCTGGAGCAGCGTTCCTGCGTCCATGGCGAGTTCGGGGCAGGCCGCGTGGCCGACGATCGTTGACACCACCTTGGGCAGGTGCTGCTCGGGAACGAAGTACAGGTCGTCGGCGAGGCTGCGGGTGGGGACGAGTCGGATGACGGTGGTGTGCATGGTCGTTGTGCCCTTTCGTGGCTGGTGAGGGTCGGCGGTTGGGCCCGGCCGCCGGCGGGCGGCCGGGCGGGCGGGTCAGGGGTTGAGCTGCGGGTCGTCGACCAGGGCGACGGCGATCCCCGAGGCGACCTCGGCGATGCGGTCGGCGTCGGCGTCCAGCGCGAGGCAGTGCCGGTACAGGTCGGCGTAGTGGCGGTTCCAGACGAGGTCGTGGAACTGGGTGAAGGCGAGGGCCCGGAAGGCGTCGGGCCGGATGGCCCAGCCGATGGTGATCGCGTGTTCGACCATGGTGAAGGCGCGGTCGGCGGAGCGGAGGTTGATGGAGTCGGCCGAGGTGATGGCGCCGATGATGGCGGTTTCGTGGTGCTCGGGGCCCCGCATCGTGACGGTGCCGACGTAGGACATGGAGTCGATGCTGCCGAGGACGGTCATGGTGTTCTCCGATCGGTGGTTGGCCCGGGGCCGCTGCCCCGGGCCGGGCGGGTCGGTCAGGCGGTGAGGTAGTCGAGGACGCTGAGGGAGAAGTCCCGCGGGAGGGCTCCGGGGCCGGCGTCGCGGCTGGTGGCGTAGTTCTCGGCGAGGGCGAGGGTGTCGAGGACGGCGTCCTCGCGGTCGGGGCGGGCCAGGAGTCGGGCGACCGCGTCGAGGGCGAGGGCGGCGGCGGAGAGGGTGAGGCGGTGGATCTCCTGCTCGGCGCGGGCGGCACGGGAGCGGGCGAGGCGGGCGTAGTGGCGGGCCTCTTCGGCGGCGGCGGTGAGCGCGTTCATGGTGGTTCCCTCCCTGGCGGGTGGGGGCCTCTCCCCCTCCCTTCATGTTTAAATTCTATACTCATTCAGAGTGGGGGTCCACTCCGTCGGAAGGTTCTCAAGGGGTGGACGGCGCCATATTTCCGCAGGTCAGAGCTTCGGGAGGGCCGCCACGAGCGCCGTGGCGTTGTCGGCCCGCTCTCCATGACTACTCATACGGGCTTCGGCAACGGCCTGCTCCACCGCGTCCGCGACCAGGTCCCCGGCGGTCGACTTGGCGAGGAAGTGGTCGAGGGTCACGTAGGAGTACCGGTCGACGGCCGCTCCCGTGGCGCCGCTCTTCTCCAGCGGGTGGTAGGCGCCATCCGTGCACAGCACCAGCGCGTCGACGAGGTCCCGGTGCACGGTCCGCTCCTCGATGTCCCCGTAACCGAGCTCCGCCAGCAGCTGGTTGTGGTCCCACCAGTCCAGCGGCCTGCCGAGGCGCCGCTTCACGGCAGCCACGTTGTGGTCCTCGGTCACCAGCTCGCTGCGCCCCGACGGGCTGAGCACCCAGACCCGGGAGTCGCCCGCCCACGCGATGCGCACCTCGTCCCAGTCGGGGTGCCACGTCGCCAGCGCCGCCGTGGAGGTGGTTCCGTCCGCGACTCCGGATCGCCGGTACCAGTCCGGCAGTTCGGCCCGCACCTGCCGGATCGCGTCGCCCGGGGAGCCCAGCTCCGAGGCGACGTACGCCAGCCGCGGGGCGGCGTACCGTGCGAACGCGGCAGTCTCGTCGGTGTCCCCGACGCCGTCGCAGACCACGAACGCCCACACCCCGCTGCTCCGGTCGCGGTGGACGGCGAGAGCGTCGCACTGCTTGTCGCGCTGGCCCCTCAGCTGCGCCCCGCCGATCGAGGGGCCTTCGGGGTGTACCCACCGCGTCGAGTCCGCAGCCTCGGACAGGCGGTCGACGTCGGCCCGGGTCAGGTCCGCGTAGGTGCCGTCGTGGCGCCGCCGGCCGGTGACGAGTACCGGGCCTCGGAAGAACGGGGCCCGTCCTCCGCCGGCGATCCCGGACCACATCTGCTGGCCGTGCCAGTTGGCCGCCTCTTCGGCGTCCCGGTTTCGGCCGTGCATGGTGTAGCGGCCGATCGGCAGCGAGGAGTAGTCCGCGCCGAGGTTCCGGAAGAGGATCTCCCACTGGCCGGTGGGCTCCGGCGGGTTGGGGATCTCGTCCTGCTCGCCGTCGGGGCCGACGGCGAACGCGAAGGTGCTGTTGGGCATGGTTGAAGTCTCCTTGGTGGGATGGGCTCAGAGCCCGTTGGTGGCCCACTCGTGGGCGTATACGCAGTCCTCGCAGCACAGGTCGTCGAAGATCAGGCCGACGAGGCCTCCGGGTTCGACGGTGAATGTGCAGTGGGCGCAGGTGATGTGCTCCTGGGTGGTCTGCACAGGGTCGGGCCCTTTCCAGGGTCTCTACCAGCGGGTGTGGCGCTCTCGTTGCGGCCGCTGCTCCGGGTGTGTGCGCCAGTGGTTGTCGTAGACCTGATGCCACGGGCGGGTGAGGGTCATGACCGCTTGGGAGTCTGCGAGCAGGGCCATGGTGACGAGGCCTTCGACGACGGTGCGGGCCAGGTCCTCCCGGGCCTTCCCGGGCGTGATCGTGTAGGCGGTGCCGTACGGGCCGGGGCCTTCCCTCCAGGCGATCCAGTCGTGTGCCGGGCACTCCAGCAGCCACATCGTGCGGATCTCGACCGCGCCGAGAAGGTCCTGCTCCGTGGCCCAGCCGGGCACGGTCCGGATGAACGCCGGGCAGCCGTCCTCCCCGATGTGCGGGATGCACTGCCCGGCGTCGGACACGTACCAGCAGGCGTCCCGTGCGGCGTCCCACGGATCCAAGCCCGCTTCGGCGGCCCAGCGTTCGGCGTCGAGGGAGATGTGCAGGTCGATGCGGATCTTCACGGCCCTACCGGGGTTCGGAGGTCGCTCCGTACCCCGGCCAGCAGTTGTTCGAGGCTGTGGACCTGCCTGTCCGTGAGGTTAGTGAACTGCCCGTCGGTGCCGAGGGGGCCGAGGAAGAGGACCGGGCCGTTCAGGATGAGCAGCGAGGGTTCGTCGCGGAGCAGATCCAGGGCGAGGCTCGCGGGCAGGTTCACCGGCAGGGTGTCGTCCTTCGTGACGGCGACGGAGAGGACGGGCGTTCCGTGCGGGCAGGTCCCGGTGTAGCCGGTGTAGTCGGCTTCGCCTCCGAGGTGCTGCGAGGCCGCGGCGTGCCGGCCTCCGGGGTCGGTCGGCAGGTGCAGCGGCGTGGTTTCACCGGCTGGGTTGACGAGTACGGCGTTGACCGGGGCTTCGGGGAGCTCGCGCGGCTTGCGGGTGAGCGGTCCGTTGCTTGTGGGCATGTTGGTGTTCCTTCGTGGTTTCGGGTTCGGGCCGGGCTTTCGGCTCCGGCCCTGCTTCAGCAGGTGGCCGCGGGCGGGTACTCGCCCGACGCGGGCTCCGTGTGGGTGTCGTAGAGCTGGCGGACCCGGTTGGCCGCGTCCGTACCGCTCTGGGCGAGTACGCCGTAGGACTCGTAGCCGGCTTCGAGCAGGGTCTCGGTCAGGTGATTGCTGGTGCTGGCGCACAGGGGCTCGGACATGATCCGGGCGATGCTCATCGTGGGGCCGTGGACGTGGATGGCGACACGCCATCCGGTGGGCTGCTGCACGGCGGCCGGTGCCGGGACGACGAGGGCGGCAATCAGGGTGCGCGGGAACACGGTGGGGCTTCTTCGGGGTTCGGTGACGGGTATCGGCTTCGGGGGCCGCCGGCGAGGCGGCCCCCGAGGAGGGGCAGGTCAGGCCACCGGCTTGTACCAGGCGTCGATGACCTCGAAGAGGGCCTTCTCCGCGTACCTGGTGATGCCGTCCCCATCGCGGACGTTGCCCGCCAGGGTGTCGAGCGGGGCCTTGCGGGCGTCGAGCAGGGTGAAGTCCACCCGGGTCTCACCCGGCTGCCGCCCCGGCCCGAAGCCGATCTTGACGGTGCGGTCGTCCTCCGGGTCGACGTCCACGTAGACCGCGTTGAGGACGGCGCGGGCCTGGATACCCGGGTTGTGGATCAGTGCGGCGCTGGCCTCGGCGAGCCGGGTGTAGTTCATGCGCTCTTCCTCTCGGTTCGGAGGGGGGACCCCTCGCTTATGTTTATATTTTATACTCATTTAACCCCGGTGTCCACACTCGGAGTTCTCAACTCCCCTGCTACACCAGGTACTTCCGGTCGAAGCGGTGGAGGTCGACCACCAGGACAGCACCCTCCGCGCCCGGGGAGGTCGTGGCGCGGGCGAGCCGTCCGGCGGCGTCCTTCGGGCTTTCCCCGTAGTCCAGGGACTCGTACAGGTGGCTCCGGTTGATCGTCGCGTGCAGGTTGACTCCGGGCGTGGCCAGCGCCAGCCAGCTGACGGCACGCATCGAGACCTCCCGGTAGTCCAGCGGTCCCACGGAGCCGGTCCCGCGGTCCTCGCGGACGGGCGTCCCGAACATGTCACCGGAGGTGCGCAGGCAGTAGGACGCGATGCCGCCGGACCAGGCCAGTTGGAGGAAGTCGTCCTGCGCGCGCCAGGTCGCGACGATGATGCCGGACAGTGATCCGCCCCAGGAGTACGGCTCCGCGCGGACGGCATCGAGTTGCCGCCGGAGAGCCTTGAGCGGGTCGCCCGCCCTCGCGGCTCGTGCCGCGAGGGCGGTGGCGTGCCGTCGGGCGTACCCCCCGGCGAGGCCCCCGGTGCCGGCGTCGCACAGGGCGACCGCGCGGCGGCCCGAGCCGGCGTCGTAGGCGATGCCGTGGCCGCTGAAGCCGTCGGGTTGGCCGCCGGGCACGGTGGCCACGCTCAGGTCCCATCGGCGGCGGCGCCTGGTCTTCGGCGCCGATCGGAGGATGTCCTTGAGTACGTGGTCGAGGTGCCACGGGCGGTACGTCAGCTGCGTGCCGGCGTGCGGGTGGAGGGTGAACCACACGGGGCCGCGGAACACGGGGGCGGTTCCGCCACGGGCGATCTCGTTCCAGATGTACCTTGCCGCGTGGTTGACGGCCTGCTCGTGCGATTGCGGGGCGGTGTGGACGAGGAGGGGGCCGAGGCGGATGGCGCGGGCCTGCGGCGGGATCGCCCAGCGGCGGTAGGTGCCAACAGCAGCCACGGTTCCGTCGGCCGCGACGCGAACGGCGAATCGGTCGTGCATGAGGTCTCCAGGTCAGTGATCGAGGTGGTCGGCGAGGGAATTGAGGAGGGCGGCGCCGGCTTCGGCGCCGTGCCGCGCGGTGTCGTTGTCGCAGGCGGCGGCAGCCAGGTGCAGGGCCGCGACGAGGATCGGGGCCGGCAGGCTTGCCAGCCACTCGGCGTAGGGGACTTCGCCGCCGACGGATTCCCAGGCGCCGTGGGCGGCGCTCTCGGTGACGGCGGCGGCGTAGGTGGCGCCCAGTGGGGTGAGGCCGTAGTCCTGGACCAGCAGCGCGACCAGGAGGCGGCGGTCGTCGGCGGCGATGAGGGCGGGGAGTGCGGGCTGCAGGGTGGTGGTCATGGTCTTCCTCGGCTCGGGCGGCTCCCGGTCGGGAGTGGTCCTGGGGTGGTCAGTTGTGGTGGAGGCGGCGGTCGGTGGCGAGGCCGGCGAGGGTCAGGCGTGCGATGCGCAGCTGGTGGGAGCCGGTCCACGGGTCCCGCAGGGCTTGGGCGGTGGTGTCGGCGAGGAGCTGTACGAGGGCGGGGCTGGTGGTGCTCAGCCACTCGGGGAAGGTCTCGCCGGGTTCGCCGACCTGTCGCCAGGTGCCGGCCAGGGTGTCGGTGACGACGGCGGCGGCTTCGGCGGCTTCGGCGGCCTCGGTGGGTGCGAGGTCGTGGTGGCGGCTGATCCAGTGGTGCAGTTGGCCGAGTGCCGTGAGGTCGTGAAGGTCCGGGGGTTCGACGGCGGTGGTCATGGGCTTCTCCTGGAGTGGTGGACGGGTTGGCCGTGGATGGGGTGCCGGCCGGGACACGGGGCCCCGGCCGGCGGGGAACTGCCTATTTCCAATGGGCGATGATCGCCGCGAACTCGGCCTCTCGTGCGCGGTCCTCGGCCGCCAGCCGGGCGGGGTGCTCGGCCGCGATGGCGTCGAGGCGCGCGATCTCCTCGCGGTCTTCGGGGCGCTCCCAGCGCACGATCGTCGTGCCGCCCGGGTTGGGCTCGGTTTTGGTGTACTCGTCCTCGGCGGCTTCGCTGGTGGGATGGCCGGTCGACAGGTACCAGAAGGCGTTGTAGTCGTACTCGACGCCCCACTCGCAGTCGTCGGGGTCGCCGCCGTACTCCCACGGTTCGGTGACCTTGTAGAAGCCGATGCTCCAGGAGCCGTCTTCTCGTTGCCAGGTGACGTTTTCGCGGTGCAGGCTCATCGGGATCCTCTCTCAAACCTTGTGTTTATATTTTATACTCATTCCTTTGTGGGAGTCCACTCCGGCGACAGGTCTTCTGCCACCAAGTCCCCTCTACAGCAGACCAGTTGAATCATTTGCCGTCGGCCGTTGCATCTGTGGCCACGCGACGCCTGCGAGAGCGCGACGGTGCTGTTCGGGCAGGACGGCCACGGGGTGGCCGAGCCAGTCGCGGCCCATGTGTGCGAGGACGGCGGCGTCCGCCTTGTCGTACCGTCCTGGGCCTTCGCACTCCAGGCCGTACCGTTCGGCAACGAGGTCGCGAACCATGCCCTTCGCCACCCGCGCGCGCACCTGCTTGGGGTGGTCCTTGGCCGGGTTGGCGACCCCGCACGCGTAGATCTTCAGCGAGGCCGGCGGGACCTGGGCGTAGGGGATCCCGCTCTCCCACAACTTCTGGGTCACCATCCACCACAGCCCGCCGAGCTCATGGTGCCCGGCCTGCGCGCCGTGCCCGTAGGCCGCCCCTTCGAGGACGACGAGGTCCGCGCGCCGGACCCGGTCGGTGATCTCCCGCTTGTGCCAGTCCAGTCGGGGGTGGCCGCGCAGGTTCCTGGGCCGCAGGGCATCGGCCCAGTCGACGCCGGCGATGCCGGTGGAGGTGAGGGACAGGTCGAGGCCGATGACCAGAGGGACGGGCCCCGTGGGTGTGCTCGCGATGCCGGTGGTGTTCATTCGCGTTCGTGCTTCCTTGCTGGTGACTGGTGGACCGCGACCGGCCCCATCCCGGGCGGCGGTGGTACTGCTGGAGGTGGTGCGGGCCGGGTCCGGCCGCGGCGTGGGCGGGCTCCGGCCGCGCACACCCAGCGGTCGCTGGTCGCCGTCAGCCCCTCCCCTTCGGGCAGGTCGGGCCGTTCGGCCGCCGCCAGGGGATCGGGTGCGGGAGGGTCGCGGCACAGGTCAGGCCGCGATCGCGAGGATCAGCTGGACCTGCTCCGGTTCGGTCTCCGGCTCGACCTGCGGCGGAGAGTCGAAGGCTGCCAGGCAGGGCTCGCACTGCTGCTCCCCGACGACGCGGTGCCGCTCGTGGCCAGCGGCGCTGCCGCAGATGTCGCGGGACTTGCCGGGCAGGGGCAGGTCGAGGTCGTCGACGCCGTCGACGGTGCCGATGACCTCTCCGCCCAGCCACAGGCGGCCGCCGGCGACGCCGTCGAACTTCGATGGGTGGGGGCGGGTCTGGCGGATGCACATGGCCCGGTACGGGCAGGGCACGCACTTGGGCATGACCGGCGTGCACATCTCGATCAGGTCGCCCTTGTTCGCCCAGCCGCCTTCGGCGGGGCTGAAGAGGGGGTCGCGGTAGCACTCGGGGGTGAAGACGTCGGTGTCGGGCAGGGCGATGAACACGGGCTTGGTGGTCCTTGTCGGTGGGCGCCCTGTCCGGCCGCCCCGGAAGGGGGCGGGGCGGCCGGACAGGAGTTCAGGGGCGGTCGGCGGGGCGCCGGTGGAGGCGCAGCAGGGTGAGGCGGCGGCTCGGGTCGTGGCACACGCAGGTGACGTAGTCGTCCAGGAGCGGGCCGCCGTCCCAGCCGCCGGCGCCTTCGCAGTGGCGGCATTCCGGGTCGGGGGCCTGCGCGAGGACGAGGGCTCGGCGCGGTGGCGGGTCCAGGCGCAGGCGCCACCGGGGCCGGGGGCCGGTCACAGGACTTCCAGCAGCTGGCGGCCGATCCAGTGGGCGACGTTGCAGGACACCGCGTTGCCCGCTTGCATCGTCTGTTCGGCGCCGGTGCCCAGGACGATGTAGTCGTCGGGGAATCGCTGTCCGGCCAACTGCTCGCGGGGCTTGAGCATCCTGAACCAGCAGTCCTCAATGCTCTCCGCGGTGACGACGACCGCCGCCGAGTCCCGGGTGGACAGGGTGTGGAGCGGGTAGCCGGCGTGCTTGGCGGTGGCCTTGCGGTACGGGACGACCAGGGTGTTGCGGTCGCGGGGGTCGACGCGGCCTCCCGGCATGACGAGGCCGTGGTGGTTGCCCTGCGCGCTGACCGTGGAGATCGGGGCGTGTACCGAGGAGGTGGAGGCGTGGTTGCGGAACTCCACGATGTACGGGGCGGTGAGGAGGGCTTCGGACTCGCGGGTGGTGCGGGTACGTAGCGGCTGCTCCGCCGGGTAGGGCTCGGTGTTCCAGCTGCCGCCGACCGGCACGATCAGCGCCTCGCCCTGCTTGGTGCTGCGGGTCGGCATCGGCCGCTCGGCGACCGCGTAGGCCCGGTCTCCGCCGTCCTTGCCGTGGGTGAGGGTGATCGAGTACGGCTCGTACGGGTACTTCGCGCGTCCGGCTTCGATGCGCTGCATCGTGGTGTCGGCGAGCTTCCTGCTGCGGGAGCCGATGCGCTGGCCGAGGTCGGTCCAGTCGATGGCCGCGCTGGCCGGACGTACCCACGGTTCGACGAGGGCGTGGCGGCAGCGCGTGTTGGGGCAGCGGTAGTCGTACTGCTTGCCGTACTTGCCGATCGTGATCTTCGGGTCTCGCCAGGTCTGGACGGCGTTGACCTGCTCGGCGCACTCGAAGCACCACGCTGCCGGGGACGGGGTGAGGTTGGGCTTGCGCATGCCGCGGCGGGTGAACGTGATGTAGATGCGATCGCGCCACTGGGGGGCACGCAGATTGTCGGCGTCTCCGATGTGCGCCGAACTCACGGATGTGATCTGGTAGTTGTAGCCGAGTGCCTTCATCGCGGCTATCCATGCCGTGAACAGGACCCAGTCGGTCGCGAATTCGAGCACGTTCTCCACGACGATGGCCCGGTAGCGGTGGACCTCGGCGGCCCGCACGACGCACCACGCCGTGACCCGGGTCTTCTCGAACGCGGCGTCGGGCAGGACTTTGAACTCGTCGTCGCCGTCGAGGAGGTCGAGCTGCGGGGTCTCTCGGCGGAGGCCGCCGGCGGGGCTGATCTCGGTGCAGATCACCGACGCCCACAGCACGTCGGTTCTGGGCAGGTAGCGCATCGGCATGCCGGAGACGTCGATGCACAGGTGGTCGGCCCGGCTGTGGTTGGCGGCGTGAGTCGCCAGCGCAAGGGTCCAGTGGTTCACGCCCAGGGCGAGTTCAAGCCCGGCTTCGACAAGGCCTGTCGAGGAGCCGCCGGCGCCGCACAAGAAGTCGGTGACGGTGATGGACACGAGTGGCTCCTCTCAGTTCTCGGGGTCGTCGGTCGCGGGTCGGGTGGGCGGGCAGGTCGGTTCGGGGCTGTCGTCGCCGGGGTGCCCGGGGTGGGTCTTGATCGCGAGATGCCAGTGGTTGGCGGCGTGGGGTATGTCGGGCGGAGACGGGGTGCTGTCGGGGGTGGGCATGTGGAGGTCCAAGAGGTGATGTCGGGCTCATCGATGATGGCCCATACAAGTTGAGGGATTGAAGGTGCTCAGGTCCGGCGGGCGATGCCGTCGTGGCCGGCGGCGAGGCGCAGGAAGGCGATCCAGCGCACCCAGGCGGGGTATCCGTCGTCGGGGTCTTCGACGGCGACCTGGGCCGGGTAGGGGCAGGAGTCGTAGGTCGCGAGGGCTGCGGTGATCTCGGCGGCGCTGATGCGCCAACTGCCTGGACGGGTCAGCTTGCTGTCGGGGATGCCGGTGGGGTTCGGGTCGGCGCTGTCCGGATCTTCCTGGAAGAGGCGGCGGCGCTCCGGTCCGTCGAGGTCCGGCCACAGCAGCGGCTGGTAGTCGGTGAGCATCCCGAACCCGCGCATGGTCTCGCGCAGGGAATTCAGCCCGAGGGCGGTGGTGTCGAACCGGCAGTCCTGGTCGTCGGTGGAACCGGCGGACCGGATGAGGTGGAAGTGCACTGTCATGGTGGGGGCCTTCGGGTTCAGTTGGAGCGCAGGCCTGCGTGGTCGCCGGCTGTGTGGAGGAAGTCGATCCAGGAGTCCCATTCATCGATGAGGGCGCTCACGGCGGCCCGCTCGTCGTGGGGGGCTCGCTGGTGGGCGGCGAGGGCAGCGGTGATCTCGGCGGGGGTGATCAGCCAGTTCTCGCCGGTTTCGACCTTGTACCGGGGGATGCCGGTCGGATTGGGGGCGCTGGCTACCGAGACGGCGTTCTTCTTCGCCGTGACTGTCTCCTGCGGGTCCGCGCCCATGAGTTCGCGTTCGAGGTCGTACAAGGCGGCAGTGAGGAAGGGCAGGTCGTAGTGCAGGTCCTGGATCATGCCGAGGCGGTCCATGGCGCGGACGACGCGGTCGTGGGTGAAGTGGTCCAGGAAGTAGGTGACGGTGGGGTCGGACAGTTCGAGCTGGTAGGCCCTACCCATGGCGGTCTCCGTAGGTGTGAGGTCGGGTGATGGGTCCCCGGGCCCGGCTGTCGGGCCGGGCCCGGGGTGATGCGGTGTTCAGGGGCGCTTGCGGGCGCGGAAGGCGGTGTGGGCTGCCCAGAGGGACAGGATGAAGGCGGCGGTGCTCAGGGCGAGGGAGACGGTCTTGATGGTGGTCACGGGCTGTCGTGCTCCCGGCTTGTCGGTGGTGTAGGCGGTCGTCGTGGTGGTGAGGTCGGCGTGTCCGAGGTGAGCGGCGCAGCCTCTCCTTGGGCCCGCGGAGGACCAGTTGGGCGGGATGGGCGGGCTCGCCCAGAACAGCCCTGTGAAGTCCAGCGGCAGTTCGGGGCCGTCGTCGTGCGGCTGGTCGTCGCTGGGGTCAGCCACGGGCGTTCGCCGTCCGCGCGGGGCACTGCGGCGCGGTGAAGAGCCGGAGGCTGGCCAGGTAGACGCCGTGCGCGTCGCCGATCTTGATGCCGTCCGCGATCTGCTGGCCGAGCTGGTCCTCTTCTTCCCGGGTCTGCGGGTGGGGGAAGCGGCAGACGCATGGGCCGTGGGGGGTGTTGCTGCTGTAGGCGAGTTCGGCAAGGGTCACCTGGACGACCCGGGTGCGGTCGCGGGCGGCGAGCGCGTAGCGGGGCCAGTCGGGGCTCAGGTGCTGCTGGGTGATTTCGACGGGCAGGCTTCGTGCGACCGCCCAGGCGTATCGGGCGACTTCCCGGCTTGCGATCGGGAAGGCCTTCCGGATCTCGTAGGTTGCGGGGCCGTGATCGTGGATCGTGGTGACGGTGACGACGACGGGGTGGGCGTGGGGGACGGTCAGCAGGGCTATTCCTCGCGCACCGAGATAGGTGTCGATGGCGACAAGGAGCGGGGAAAGGAGAGCCCCGTTGAGGAGGTCGAGCCCGTCCGGGGTGGAGTCGTACACGGTGTCGCGGACGGTCGGGTTGTCACTGCTGCCCCTGATCGCCCGCCAGGCGGTGGCGGTGTCGATGTCGTCGGGAAGGTCTCCGATCTCGTCGCCGGTGTCGATTCGCAGGTAGCTGCCGTCGGGCAGGTCGGCGGTGATCGCCTCGATGTCGCCGTCGAAGGTGATGTCGGTGACGAAGCCGCGGCGACGCAACGCGGAGATCAGGGGGCCGAAGGCCTTGTAGCGGGCCTGCCAGTTGGGGTCCGTGACGCGGGGGTGGGTGGGCAGTGGTGCGAAGGTCATTGGGGTTCCAAGAGGTCGTTGTCGGGGGCCTGTCGGCCGGTGGGGTCAGGTGAGGCGCAGCAGGCGGGTCAGGAGGCTGCGTCGTCGGGTGCGGGTGGGCGTCGGGGAGGGTGGGGGTGGCAGGTAGCGGGCGATGGCGCCGAGGACGGGGCTGGGGTTGACGCCGAGGCGGTGGTGGTCGCCGAGGAGGGTTGAGTCGTAGATGACGGCTCGCTGGCCGGTGGGGAGGGTTCGGGTGATCTGCCAGCCGGTGGCGCCGTTGGGCTTGCGGGCGGCGGCTCCTCCGACGCCGTCGTCGGTGACGGCCAGGAGTGCGCCGTCGGGCAGGTGCAGGTGCAGGCTGGCGTGCCGGTTGTTGGCGGCGAGGTGGAAGGGGATGCCGTACTGGCGGGCGAGGTCGGTGATCGGCTGGTAGGTGCCGGCGAGGATAGGGGTGTCGAGTGGTGGCACGGTTCCTCCGTACATGATGTTCGGCTCTTGCATGAGTACCCATACATGTTGGGGGCGGCCGGGGGTATGGACCCCCGGCCGTGGGGGGGGTTAGGCGGCGCGCTCGGCGGAGTACCGGTCGGACCAGGTGCTGAGCGTGGCGGCCATCGCGCGGAGCTGGGCGGCGAGGCGCCGGGCGTTCTGGGCGTCGAACCGGTTGGGCTCGGCGGGCAGTTCGTGGCGGCGGTGGCCGAGGAAATCGAGGAAGTCGTCGACGCGGTTGGACAGTTCGGCGGCAGGGGCGTCGGCGGCGTCCCGATTGGGGGCGGCGCTGACGCTCTGGGCGAGGATGGCGAGCTGGTCGAGTTCGTTGTCGATCTCTTCGTTCTCGGCGCGCTCGGTGGCGATGGCGCGGACGAGCGGGTCGAGGATGCTGGAGTAGTCGAGGGCGTAGGTGGGGCGCCCCTGGTCGTCCTTAACGGCGATGAGCGCGGGCAGCATTTCGATTCCCTTCGTCGGGGGGCCTCCCCCCTCTTCATGTTTAGATTCTATACTCATTCAATGGGGGGCACAACTCCCGCCAGCCAGTTACCTATTCGTGATACTTGGTGCGCTGGCGCGCGGCCCGGAGCGCCTCGAACGCCTTCCGCTTCGCCGACTGCGCCGCCTCCGAGCCGACCTCCGCCTGCTCTCGCCGCACCTGCGCGTCCCTCCGGAAACCCTCCAGCCACTCCTGCTCCCGCTGCCTCTGCGCCACCGTGCGGCCCCGCTCCTCGGCCTGCCGCTGCGCCCGGGCGCTGGTCCCGCAGGCCCGGCAGTTCTCCGCGACCTTCCGGTGACGCGAGCACGGCCGCGCCTTCGCCCCCTCCGTATCCGCCGGCTCCCCCGCGGCGCCAGCCGTGGGGGGTAGGGGGGTAGGTAGGACATAGGTAGGAGCAGGAAAGGAAGGGGTTCCCCCGGGGCAACCTGCTGGGTTCCCTTCGGGCGACGTGTCGGGTTCCCCCGGGGAAACCTTCACCCCCGGCGGAGGTGGGTTCCCCTCGGGCGACCCACGGCGCTCGGCCGCCCGAAGCTCTCGCTCCTCCACGTCGCGGGACGTACGCGCCGGGGCAGCCGGGGCAGCACGCTGGGTCCGGGGCCGCGCCAGACGAGGGTTCCGCGGCGCGGCGACCGCCGCACGCTGACGCTCCCGCAACTCTTCCCGATCCGGGGTCCGCGGCACCCCGGCCGGGAACACCCGGTAGAGGGCCGCGCGCCCCGGCCTGCCGACCTCCACGCGCTCCACCAGCCCCTTCGCCACCAACGCCGTGACCAGGGTGATCGTGCGCTTCTGCGACACTCCGGTCCACGCCGCCATGCGGTGCATGCCCGGACTCGACAGGCGACTCTCGTCGTCCGCGCTGTCGCAGATCTTCATCAACGCGAGCTTCTCGGTCGGGTTTCCGATCACCTCCGGCGGCAGGTACGCGGCGGCGACCATCAGTTGTATCGACATGCGGGACTCCCCCTCGGCGGCACAGTGCGGGTCGGTGCTGCACCGCGCTCACCTGGGGGCCGCCTTGACCTCGATCCGGCGGGCGCCCTTCTTGACAACCCTGCGCGTGGGCACCGCGATGCCGGCGGTCACGAGGGCCTTCACCATGCGCTCCGCGTCCGGGACCATCGGTATCGGCGCCTGGAGGTCGTCGAACAGCTCGATCATGGCGCGCACGTCCGGCTCGTCCACCTCCTTGTCCTCGCCCCGCCACGCCAGGACGTTGCGCCCGTACGTCCCCGCTTCGGTGCCGTCGACGGCCTTGCGCACGAACTTCTTAACCCGGTCGGCCTCCGCCCAGTCCTTGTGGGCGTCGGCGTAGTCCGCCAAGTGCACCGCCACGTCCTCGCGGTTGTGCACGATGTTGGCCTGGACCGGCCGGCCGCCCGCCGCCACGCCCCAACAGGCCGTCGCGAACGGGCAGCAGTCGCACACGGTGTCGATTCCGGGCCCGTAGAACGAGCGGGGGGCCTGCTCGGGGTGCTCGGTCTCGGTGATCCGCTCCAGCCACCACACGGCCTCTTCGGCGACCTCCGGGTCGTAGGGGAACTCCTGGACGAACTCCTCGCCGTTGTCGCGGCATATGAACCGCATCCGCACCCGCTCGACCTGGACTGGGCCGAGGCGGGCCAGGACCCGCTGCCCGTCGACGTCGGCGAAGCCGCCGGTGCGCAGCAGCCGCACGTAGGTCATGACCTGCCGCAGCTCCCCGGCGGTGGCGCCGTAGCGCCGCACCTCGTCCCAGCGGTAGATCGTGCGGGTCTTGATGTCCTCCACGGTGTTCACGTCGGCAGCGACCTTGGGACGCAGGCGGCGCGGGAGCTGCCGGGCGGTTGCCCGGTCGAGCTGGACGATGTCGATGCTGCCGCGGATCGTCGCGTCGGCGACCCGCTTCTCGGTGATCCAGCCGAACTCGCGGCGGGCGGCGGTGGTCAGGCCTTCGTGGATGTAGGTGCCGAGCATCGCGGCCGGGCTGACGACGTGGTCGGTCGGCTCCCAGCCGTGGTGGATGTACGCTGCGCGGCGCTCGCACACGAGGTCGGACGCGCCGAGCTGGCGTTGCCGGGAACGCGGTCGGGCCTGGTCGACGGCGTCGGCCGCGACCCAGATGGACGGCGACTCCGGCACGTCTAGGACGGGGGTGGACATGGGTGTACTGCTCCAAGAGGTCGTGACGGTACAGGGGCCCGCGAGGGCCAGGGCCGCCCGCATGGGGGCAGGCCGAGGGGCCAGCGCGGCTGCGGTGTACGGCATGCCGGCCGGGGTACGGTGCGCGTGGTGAGGGCGGGGCCGGGCTCCTGGCGAGGAGGCCCGGCCCCGTCGGTCAAGCGGCGGCCGCGGCCTGGCCGACGGCTTCGGCCCGCTGCGCCTCGGCAGCGGCGACCCAGACGGGCGGCGACAGGGCGCTCATCGTCGGGGTGGACATGGGTGTACTACTCCAAGAGGTCGAGAGGGGCGCGGCGCCGCGCCGACGGCAAGCCGTGCCCAGGCAGAGGCGGTGCCGTGCGGTCTACGGTTCGCGGGGGCATTCGCAGGGCGGGACGCAGATGCATCCGGCACAGCCGGGGCACCAGTCCTCGGGCGGCATGCCGCACTCGGTGCAGCAGTAGCAGCGAGTCAGACACGTCGTGCCTTCGCACAGAGGCGCGGGACGGGGATTGTCGGAGTTCACGGAGGAGCCCTTCGGCCGGGCCGCCCGCACGGGGCGGCCCGGCCAGCTGCTATGCGGCGGCGGGCGCCGGCTCGGCGGTGAACTCGGCGTCGGCCTCGGCCTGCTGCGCCTCGGCGGCGGCGCGCAGCCGGGCGGCGTCGCTCTCCAGGGCGTTGTCGAGGTCGGCCTTCGGGGCGGCGAGTTCGGCGACCCGCGCCTTGACCGCTCCTCGGACGGTGTGCCACTCCATCTCCGAGAGGCCGGTCTCCGGCCCGGTGTTCAGCTCGTTCCACAGTTCGACGCAGGCGTCACGGTCGGCTGCGGCGGCGACGCGGGCCATCCACGGGCCGGTGCGGTCACCGGTCAGCTCGGGCATGTCACGGGGCTGGGACTCGGCCGAGCAGCCGAGCATGTCGAAGATCAGCTTCTCGAAGGAGAAGTCCAGCAACGGCATCGGGTTGCCGGACTCGACACGGAACCTCAGGGTGCGTGCCTTGATGATCTGGGTGGCCTTGTCGCGGCGCATCCGAGCCCACACCGTGGAGTCGAACCCGATGTCTTTCTGTGCCGTGACGCTCCACTCCTTCACGGCGCGGCCCCTCTCGACCAGCGGCTGGCCGTTGGCGTCGGTGGCCGAGACCTCCCGGCCCCGGGCGAGCATGATGGCGATGCCCGGCATGGTCTGGAGCATGTGGACGATGCGGTACCAGCGGGCGATACTGTCGTTCCACAGATGGCGGCCGACGTCGATGTTCGCGTCCGGGTTCTGGGCGAGCTTGGCCCGGTTGCCGGTGCTGCGCTTGGCTCGCTCGTAGGTCCAGTTGGACAGCATCCGCCATAGCGCGGACCCTGAGTCGATGACGAATACGACGGGCTTCTCGCCGGCGGAGGCGGCGCGGTGCGCCTCCCACCAGACAGCCTCGACCTGTTCGGCGATCGACTGGTAGGAGCCGTCGTGGACGATCACCTCGAAGTCGGCGCCGGGGATCGCGGCGTACTCGTCGGCAGAGCCCTCGGACAGGTCCATCACATACATCTGGCCGACTCGTTTGCAGGCGCTGAAGGCGATGGTCTCGTACGGCTTGCCGGCACCTTCCTCGCCCTCGACGAGGATGAACGGCCAGGGCACGATGCCGGTGGGCTTGCGGGAGTTGAGCTTCGGTGGCAAGGGTGGTTCTCCAAGAGGTTGGTGCGGTGCGTCAGTCCGTGCGCAGGGCACGGACTTCGATGCGTGGTGCCCACTCGGGGTGTCGCTCGATGAGTAGGCGGGCGTAGCGCGACCTGAAGTCGTTGTTCAGCCGGAAGTCGCCGTCGGAGCCGAGGGTGGCGCGGCCGTAGGAGTAGCGGACGAGTTCGAAGAGCATGCCGAGGCTGATCGTGGCGAACTTCGCGTCGATGCACTCCGCGGTGAGCCGCTCCAGCTCGGCGAGGACCCACGGGTTGGCCCCGTGGAACTGCTCGAATCGCTCCTGGATCGTCGCCACGCGGGGCATCCCGGGTGCGGGCACGACGATGCGGCGGACGGTTTCCAGGCCAGGAAGGTGGTCCTGAGTGACAGCGGGCACGGCGCTCTCTCCCCTCAACTTGATGGGGATACTAAGCAAGAGTGCCCATACAAGTCGAATCTCTGGTCACCCCTCTCCGCAGAGGGGGTGATCGGGCGCCTTCTGCCGCGGCACCGCATGCCGGCGAGCGCATTCCCACAAGTGACCCCCATCTACAGGGGGCGGGCCCTTCGCCCACCCTCTTGTTTATATTTTATACTCACTTATGAGGGGGGGGTCAACTGGGTTCAACTCTTCTTCGTGGCCCCCCTCGTGAGGATCTTCGATCCGGGACCGTCGTACAGTCCGCTCTTGAGCGCCTCCACGACCTCCCGATTGATCACGGGAGTCCTGCTCTTAATCTTGGAGAAGCGGGTCGTGCTCTCCAGCGTGTCGAGGGCACTGCTCAGCAGCCACAGCGGCGAACCCGATAGGCGCCAGTCCGATGCCGGGAAATCGCCGTCCTTGATCGCGGCATCCAACCGGGGCAGGAAGCTGCTGGGATCCTCGTCGATCATGGCGACGATCTCGCGCTGGCCGACAATCGGCGGCAGGTCGCCGCGGTGCACCGTCAGCGCGGACACGAGACCGCGCCCAGGGGACTGCTCCTCCACCAGTTGCTCAACGACCGCCATGTTCGGCTTCTTCGCGCGCGCGAACCGCTCGCCCTGGGCAACCGCGAAGCCCAACGTCCAGTAGGCCCGGCCGCTGATGATCACTGCCTCGTCGTAGTCCAGCTGCCCGCGCTGAAGCCACTGCGCGACGTTGCGGGCCGTCCCGTCGTAGATCGCGCTGAACTCCTGCTGGCCGACGAGCACCGGCTTCTTGTCACTCACTTCGCCACTCCCTGCCGACATGAAAAGTGAGTATTAAGCCTATGCCCAGGCTGTGGAAGATCCGCTATCGAGGCCCGGTGCTAGAGTGGAGAATCCAAGAGGTCGGGCCCCCATTCCATTCGGAACGGGGGCCCAACTCGTTCTTCGGCACGGCGCCTTCCGGAAGCTCCAGCTGGCCGGTCCGGCGCGCGCCGGGTGCGCGGCAGCACGCGCCGAACCGTCACCCCTACTGTGGCAGCGGGGCCTTCCCCGCCGGATAGGCCGGGGGCTTGGCGTAGCCGAGCAGCCAGCCCCACCGGGGCGACAGATAGTGCTCCGCCGCCCGGAACACCGCGTAGTAGATGAAGGACACCAGCGGCACGAGGACGCCGGCGAGCGCGGTGGCGTCGAGGTCGAGACCGTAGCGGGCAGCAGCGGCCACCAACCAGCCCACCAGGGCGGGCACGCCGGTACGCAGCAGGGACAGGTACAGGTTCACCGGGCTCCTCTCGGTTACGGGGGTGTCGGTCAGGACCACAGTCGGCTCCAGGTGGACGGGCCGGGCAGGCCGTCTGCGTCGCCGCCGGACCACCCCTGCGCGCGCTGGAACGAGGCCACGTTCGCCCGGTCGGCTTCGCCCCAGGAGCGGGACGGCCCGACCTTGTAGGCGCCGCCGAAGCCCTTGCGCACGAGCTGCTGCCCGAGGGCGAGGATCGAGTCGTTCACCTTGCCGGGGCCGAAGGCGTCCCGGCCCGGGAACGGCGGCGGGCCGGACGGCTGCGGGCCGGGCCCGCCCCCGAGGCGGGCGGCAACTCGGGCACGGAATTCGCCCATGTCGACGCCGCGCGGATCGGGCTTACCCGGCTGCCACTCCTTGTGGCCGATGACGGACCGCTCGGACCAGCCGTGCGCCCGGCACACCGCGGCGGCGGCCCGCACCATCGCCTCGATCTGGCCGTCCGGCCAGCCCTCCGCCCCGGTCCCGCTGTTGACGCACTCGAAGCCATAAAAGCGCGAATTGCCATCGGTGTTGGCCTGGTCGGCCGGAGGCAGGGCCCGCTCGGCGATGACGGCCTGCAGGACGTCCCCGTCGCCCGCGCCGGCATGGTTGGTCCGGCCGTAGCCGACCAGGTGCACGCCGCCGTCGCGGGCGATGACGCCGTGGCACAGCGGGCCCGGAAGGCCGTCGTAACCGTCGCGGCAGATCTGCACGGAGCTGTCGGTACCGGAGGTAGCGGTGTGGTGGATCACGATGCCGTGCACCGGACCCCACGCGCCCTTGTGGTTGCGGTTGTGTGCGCGCCAGTCACCGACTTCGGTGACGGAAAGCCCCTCGCCGCGAAGGGCGTTGAGGAAGGCGTCGGCACTCAGAGGCGTTGCCAAGATGTGGTTCGCGTTTCTCCCCCGCGCACCAGGTGGTGGTGTAACTCGGCGCCAGCTGCCTACGTGTGTGCGCCCTTGGAGAGCAGCCACAGCTGCACCGCGGCCACAACCAGCGGCGCGACGAACGCGCCGATCAGCCACCGTCGGGCGGCGACCGCCGCCGCCTCGGCTGATTCCCGGGCGCGGGCCTCCGCGGTGAGGTCCCGTTCGATGACGACGAGCCGCTGGTCGACCAGCCGCTGATCGGACGAGTAGACGTCCTTCGTCACGGCCTGCTCGATCCGGCCGGCGAGGACCTGGAGGTCGGCCCGCAGATTCTCACGGAGTCCGGCGATACCGTCCCGCTGGTCCTCGCGAAGCTGAAGCAGAGCGCGCTGGAGCTCCCCGAGCGTAGGTTCGGCGGTCGGCGGGACGCTCACGACAACTCCAACAGGCGTTCCCCGCGCCGGAAGTCATCATACGGCTTCCGACTACACCACCCCAATGCCGACCTTGCACATTACACCCACTTTGCCCAGCTTTTTCTTCGCACCGAGCCCCGCCGTCCAAGATCAAGCGGCCATCAAGCCAATCGGCGCATCAGCGTTCGGCGCACACAAAGAACGTCCGACAAGAGAAATCGGACATATCGCAAACCAGACCCAAGTCATGGAATACCAGCATCGATCACATTTGCCTCCCGACCGACAATGAAGCCGCCGTCCGGATTGCCCACAAATATCCGCCAAGAGGTTTTGAGACATGCTGGCGATATATTCAGCCAACGGCACACTGGCCTCAATTCGATCAACAGGGCACCGTTACGGTCAGAATGCGCCGTGAGCAAACGGTGCGCCATGAATCAAATTGAACGGAGTGGGATTTGAAGTTTCGCCGTACCTTCGTGAGCACCGTGATTCTGATCATGTCGGCAGCCGGAGCAAGTATCGCCAAGGCCGCCCCTGAAGACCCCCCCACTTCAGGGACAGCCGAAGCCGGTGTCACCTCGCGGACCGCGACCGAGTCCGAGCAGGCCGTCCTCGACTTCTGGACGCCTGAGCGGGTCCGCCAAGCGGCCACCAACCCACTGCCCGCACAAACGGTGACCGAGGAAGCCGCCCGCAAGGCCCGCGAGCAAGCAGCTCAGCACGCAGACACCAGCTTCCAGAAGACGGAAGCGGTCAGCGCGGACGCCGTTGCACCGCTCGTGCCCCACCAGGCTCTGCAGGCATCACCGCGTGCCGCCGCCTCAATCGGGGACCTCTCCCGCTCGGACCTCGCCGCTCCCCTCGGCTGGAAGACCAAAATCACCGGTCGGCTCTTCTTCGACGTCGACGGTGAAACCCTCGGAACGTGCAGCGCCGCCGTCATCGTCTCCAACAACAAGAACTCGATCTGGACGGCCGGCCACTGCCTGCACAGCGGCAAAGGAGGAAACTTCTACCAGAAGTTCGTCTTCGCACCAGGATACGATGAAACCGCCCCCTGGGGATTCTGGCCGCTGAAGAACATCATCGTCTCATCCGCATGGGCCGATGAAAGCGACAATCTCTGGGGCGATATGGGCGGGGGAATCGTCGCCCCGCTATCCCAGTACGGAAATCTCCAGGAGTGGGTCGGCGCCTACGGATACCGCTTCAACAGCGAATCCGACATCAACGGGGTCACTGCTATCGGGTACCCGGTGGACGGCTACAATCGCCCCAGTTCCGAGTTTCACAACGGCGCTAAGCCGATGTACTGCCACGGCAACGCCTTCGACGCGGGCAACTGGAACCCCTTCGACGACCGGCTGAAGCTCCCCTGCGATATGGGGCACGGCGCCAGCGGCGGCCCCGTGATCGCCGACCTCAACGGGAACAGCCAGATCGTGGGGGCCAACAGCCACCGACTGGCAGACAGCAACAACAACTGGGTCGACAACTACATGTACTCGTCCAACCATGGAAGCAGCGCCGCCGGTGTGATGAGCTGGCTCAACTCGCACTGACCGCTACAGGCATCGGGGGCTGGGGCTGCGTATTCGACCTGCGCAGCCCCACCCCTGTGCGCTACTTGCCTCCCCCACGGATCTCACCCATCAGGGGCTTCGGCGGATGCGAACGCAGGTAGTCCTCGAACGCCGCCGGAGTCTCGACAAACTTCTGCATCTCCGGGGTGATCGGGAGGTTCTCCTTCGTCACCACCCCTCCCGAGTCCCGGGCAAAGACCGCTGCGGTGACACCGCCAGCTGCGATCAGAACTCCCCCCAACGCCAACAGGACTGTCCCTGCACGTCCCACGGCCATACTGGCCCCCTTCTCGACCTACAGCCACCCCGGCCTGCTATCGGCGTACCGCGACACGACCCCGAGCCACCGAAGGTCCGGGCACTCGAAGTCGCATCTCAACAATGTAGGCGGACGAGCACCGTGTCGGGAGCAATTGAACAACTGAGCGTCCCGGCGAGCTGCCTTCCCTTCGCTGGTGATCACCCTCGGCGGCGGCCGGCATCACTCCGCCCAGCTGTCGCCGCGAGCCGCCAAAAGTATGGTCAGTCGACGCAGGACCACTCCACCCCGCTGAACGAGATCCAACCGCCAAAGCTGCCAGTGGCGTTCCAGACCTCCAGGTTGCCGTTCGGCTGGAGGAAGAGTGTCGCGACCGCCGGGTTGGCGGCGGAGACGGTGAAGACTTCGCCGACCTTGGGGCGCAGTGCGGGGTCGTCGATGACGGCAACGACCCCGCCGACGAAACCTGCCGGTACGGCCGCGATTCCGCGCAGCATCACGGTACCGTCGGGCCTCTTCTTGATCCCGACCGACCGCCAGCCGGCGAGCGACGTGCAGCCGCTCTGGAAGGTCGGTGTCGTCCATGCCGCCGACTCCGCCCGGACGACGCCACTGGTGACGACGACGTCCCCTCCCTGGACACGGACACCGGTGCTGCTCTGGAGAAGCATCCCTCCGGCCAGCGCCCTGACGGTCAGGCCGGTCTTGTCGAGGTAGGTGGCGGCGGCCTGGTCGACGAGCTGCACGATGTGCTGCGAGGGGCTGAGCAGTTGGATCGCGGACTTGGCGTTGTCCTGGCGCCGGGCGGTGGACAGGACCGTGGCCTCGGCCAGCCCCGAGGTCGTCCCTGCGACGGTGGCGACGGACGCGCCGCCGGACTGCCAGCCGCCGACCGCTTCGAGGGTCGCCCGGCCCTGGGGCGCGTACCCGGCGTCGGGCCCGCCGGCGGACAGGACCAGGCGGCTGGTGTGGGCGCCGTCGGGCGTCACCTGGGGGCTGGACAGGGTGGCGCTCGGCGCGCTCCCGTCGGGGGTGTCCTGGACGGTGGCGGTCAGCCGGGACGGCGCCCGCTCGGCGGAGGCCCCGGAGTACAGGAGGGCCGAGGGGACGGAGGCGCCGGTCACGGGGTCGGTCGGCGCCAGCATGACCCTGCGCCCGGTGGTGCCGGTCTGCAGGGTGCCGCCGGTGACGGTGCCGCCGGTGATGGTGACGCCCTTGATGGTCCGGCCGTCGATGGCGTCGGCGGACAGCGCGGCGGCCGTGATCGCTCCTGCGGCGATCTTGTCGGCCGTGATCGAGTTGGCGGCGAGCTTGTCGGCCGTGACCGTCAGCGCCTTCAGTTCCCGGCCGGTCACCGTGTCCGCGGCGATCTTCCCCGCCACCACGGAGTCGGCGGCGAGGTTCACCGCGGTGACCGAGTTGGAGGCGATCTTCGATGCGGTGACCGCGCTGGCGGCGAGCTGCCCGGCCGTGACGGCGCCGGCGGCGAGGTTCGCCGTAGTGACGGCCCCTGCGGCGAGTTCGCCTGTGCTGATCGCTCCGGCGGCGATCTCCCGTGCGGTGATGGCGTCTGCGGCGATCGTGCCCGGGGTGACCGCGTCGGCGGCGAGCTTCCCGGCCACAACGGCCGCTTCGCCGAGCTTCGTGGCGGTCACGGCGGCGTCGGTGAGAGCCTTCTCTCCGATCGCCCCGGCAGCGACCTTCGCGGCGGTCACGGCGTCGGCCGCGAGCTGGAGCTCACCGACGATGCCGTCCAGTACCTCCTGGGCGACGACGGGGGCAGGCCCGGCGGTCGCCGTGCCTGACGGCGCCGACGCCTTGCCGGAAGTGCTGCGCGCCACCAGGGTGACCCACACCGGCACGGTCGTAGGGACGGTGACGACTCCCCCTTGCGGCGTGTCGATGGTGGTGACGAGGGTGGCGGGCGACGGCACGAACACCGCGGTGGGCGAGGCGTGGACCTCGACGTGGGCCAGGTCCAGGGGGCTGACCGCCCCGTCGGCGAAGCCTCCGGTCCAGGTGACGCGGACGCCGCCGAGGGCCGCGGCCGCGGTCGGCGCGCGCGGCGCGGGAGGGACGGGCCCGTTGACGGCGGTGATGCCCGTGGTGCCGTCGGGCTGCTGGCCGATGATGGCGCGCAGCCGGCCGCCGGACGTGACGGTGAGGGCGCCGTCGTCGATGCTGCTGTGGGAGAGCCGGGAGGACCGGGACAGTTCGAGCAGGGCCGTCTCCAGCGTCGCGATGCGCGTCGCGAGGGCGTCCAGGGCGGTGGGCACGGTTCAGGCTCCGGTCGTGTAGGCGCGGTCGAGGCGTAGCGTGGCGGTTTCGGGCTGGTCGCCTTCGGCGGGGCGCAGTGTCCAGCCGGTGATGCGGCACCAGCCGGCGAAGTCGGCCCACTGGTCGTGGAGGGTGACCTGCACGTCGTCGCCAATCCGCCAGGAGCCGATCGGCGCGGCGGGGTGGTCAACGACGGTGATCTCCTCGACGGTGGCAAGCTGCTGGCGGCGGGCTCGTTCGGCGCGGGCGATCTGCGCGAGAGCGGCGGGGTCGGTCACCGAGGGCCGGTCAAGCACGTGTTCGAGACGCAGTCGACCATCGCGGACCGCGTCCACCGCCCGGACCTTCGCCGAGCCGTCGCCAGCGCCGAGCGCAACGACGACCTGCGCGTAGTCGTCGGCGCTGCTGGTGATCGGCTCGGGCTCGATGACGTTGACGCCGGACGCGAAGTGCAGGTCGGTGCGGCGTGTGCCCAGACGCGGCCAGGCGACGAGGATGCGCCGGCCGGGCCGTTCGCCTTCCCAGGCGACGGTCTCCGTCCACTCCGGGCCGCCGTCCAGGGCGGTGGCATCCCGGATCACCCCCGACAGGGCCGGGGCCTCCCACTCCTTGGTGGTGTAGGGGTGCTCGGCGTCGCCCAGACGGGCAGGGCAGCCGCCGGGCGGCAGGTCGACACGCACGCCCAGGTCGCCGTCGGGCTGCTCCTGGAGGTAGGCCCAGGTGTCGGCGATGACCTGGCACGGATCGACTCCGGCGTAGGGGCCTCGGCCGCCCAAGTTGCCGTGCAGGTCGTGCCGCCGGGTCGGGTAGGCACCGAACCCGGCGGCCTCCAGCTGGAGGGCAGGGCCCTCGGGCTTCGCCGACCAGATCTGACCGCCCCATACGAGCTGCTGGTCGCGCACCGCCCACGCCAGTACGGTGCCGGCCTCCGCCTGCGCGGGTGCCAGGTGCGCGAACCGGGGTTCGAGGGTGCCGCGCAGCTGGCCGGGCCCGTTGCGTTCGAAGCCGAACGCGACGCCGGACAACGGCAGGTCCCACACGAGGACCTCGCCCGTGAGGGCATGGGTCGTGAAGTACCGATACACGGCTCCGGGCATCAGTAGGTGCTCTCCACGAAGTCGACGGCGGCATGCATCACTGTCGTGCCCGTGAGGGCCACGTTGCCGCTCGTGTCGAGCCGGATGGCCTGGACGGCGAGGGACTGCGTGGTGCCGCGCTGGTCTTCCCGGAACCGGTAGCGATCCACGATGGTGATGGATTCCCGCGACACCACCGTCAGGGCGTCAGTGTCGAGATAGGAGTCCGAACCCGGGCCACCGCCGAGCACGTTCCGGAAGCCGATGTTCACGCTCCCGGCGACGCGCAAACCGTGGAGGCTGGTGGTGACAGATGCTTCTGTGGCCCAGGACGGTATGTCGATGTCGACCTTCGCACCGGCGGACGCAGGCCAGTCCTGCCAGGTCGCCGCCCCGGGGACCGACGAGTCGTCGAACCCGAGGACGGTGCGGACCTGGTGCTGCTGGCGGGGGTTGGCGATCTGGCGCAGGTCGGTGATCATCGCGTCGGTGATCGTCTGGCAGTTCGGCGGCTGGGTGATCCTGGCCAGCGGAATCGCGGTCATGCCGGGCGGCGGCGCGTCGGTGTTCGCCGAGACACCGGGGATGACGTGGAAAAAGCCGATGTCCTCGGTAGCCGGGTTCCGCGAGCCCTCGTAGTCGGGGTCTTCCACTCGCAGGCACAGAAGGTCAGTTCGGCCGGTGGCGCCGGTCGGGGCGATCGGCACGAGGTGGTCGCCGGTGTTGGCCTGCGTGTAGGAGCCCTGGCCCCAGGTCGCGCCCGCGATGATCGCGGAGCCGTTGCCGACGCGCACGCCGGGCCCGGCGGTGACGGTGGAAAGAACCTTGAGGTCGCCGCCCCCGGTGATGCCCTGGGAGCCGTTGGACAGATCCCTCACCATCATGCGAAGTGCGCGAGCCGGGTGGGTGCCGCCGGTGACCATCAGGGGCGGCTGGATGAGCGTCATTGCGTGGTGCTGCTTCCGTGCTGTGGTGCGGGAGGGGTTAGAGGGAGGAGGAGGCGTCGCGCCAGGTGAGGGCGAGGCGGGAGGTGCCGGTGGCGTCCTGGGCGGTCCAGCGGACCTCGCTGCGGCCCGGCGGGATCCGGAACTGATCGAGGCGGCTCGCGCGGGTGAGGGCGCCTGCGGCGGACCCGAGTTCGTTGCGGATCACGGTGCGGGTACCGGGCCTGGTCTCGATGTCGATCGTTTCGCCGTCGCCGAGGACGACGGCGAGTTCCAGGACCGCGTCGGTCCCTTCGATCCGCACCTTCGGGTTGACCACGGGGCCGGTGATGCGGATCGTCGGCCAGGTGGGCCGGTTGCCGGTGTTGACGGCCCAGCCGGGCCGGGCTTTCGGGTCGGCGGTGCCGGTGGTCATCGGCGCGCGCAGCGGCGCGGTGAAGCCCTGGCCGCGCCGGGCGGAGACGTCCAGTCCCAGGTTGAGGCCGGTCGTGCTGTCGGCGTACCAGGCCGGGTCGAGCGCCACGAAGGTGATGTGGACGGGGATCCAGCCGAACGGCGCGCCCGCGAGGCTGACGGCTTCGACGCCGGCCAGGCGCCCGTACTGGCGGCGTACGGGCTGGCCGGGCCTGCGGATGCGCAGCACGTCGAAGGCGCCCGGGGTGAGGCGCACCTTCGTGTCGGCGGCCCGCTCCAGCTCGGCGAGCCGGTCGAGCGCCGCGCCGGGATTGCCGGGGGTGCGGATGCCGGCGGTGATGCGCAGGGTGCGCGGAGCGTAAGTGTCCCGGCCCGGGTAGTTGCCGTCTTCGCCGGCGATGGGCCGGTCTCCAGTGCGCCGTTCCGGGGTGCCGATGCCGTCGATGTCCTCGATGAGCACGTCGGTGCCGTGGCCTATCAGGACTCCGCCGACGTCGATCTGCCAGTCGGCCAGCTGGGTGGTGTCGGTGGCCATCAGGCGCGACCTCCCCGCTGGAGGTGGCGCACTCGGCGCATCACGGCGTCGGCGACCTGCTCGCCGCTGACGTTGGCGCCGGTGACGCTGATCGTCATGGAACCGACCAGCGGCGCCGGGGCGTTGTCCCGCACGAGGACGGCCGTCGCGGCGGCCGGGCGGGCGGGGACGAGCTTCGTCGCGGCGGGCCGGGACGTCCGCGCGGTGTGGGCGGTGGCGATGCCGCCGTCGGCGAAGTGCCGCTGCTCGCCGTACAGCACGGTGCCGCCGAACCGGCGGGCGGTCTCCTCCAGGATCGCCTTGGAGCGGGCACGCTTCGCCGGCGCCAGGGGGATGTAGCTCTCCCCCAAAGTCTCCGGCTCCGCCATCACCCGCCAGGTTCCGCCGGGGACGATCTCCGCGATGTGGTTCTCCGGGCCACGCGGAGCCCGCAGCTTGCCGTCCCGGATGCCGCCGTTGGCGTAGAACTCGACGATGCCGCCATCGGCCTTGACCGCGGCGAACGGGCTGTCCCACGTCCCACCGTTGAAGTTCGCTGCGCCCTTCGGCGAGAGGATCACCGGGATGTCGATCCGCGACGGCGCGTTGACGTTCACCGAGATGGTCTTCGAGCCGGGGATGCTCTTCACCGACGCGCCGATGCCGTTCAGCTGCGCCTGGACGGCCGCCATGTCTCCGGACAGCAGCGCCGAGGTGAGGGCCTGCGCGGCCGCAGCACCCTTCTGCTGGGACACCTGCGCGATCAGCGTCAGCATCGACGACCACTCGGCGTTCGCCGCACCGCCCGCGGTCTTGAACGCCCCGATCACGGCGGACAGGTCGGGGGCGTCGATCGGCTGCTTCGCCCCCCAGATCGTTTTGATCATGTCCATCGCGGCGTTGATGTCGCCTGCGAGCAGCGCCTGCGAGAACGCCTTCGCCGAGTCCAGGCCCTTGAGGCCGGCGATCTGGGTGACCAGGTCGAGACCGGTGGACAGCTCGGTGCGGGAGGCCTCGGCGCCGGCCCGAGCGGCGTTCGTCATGTCGGTGACGGCCATCTGCTGCATCAGCGCACCGAACTTGGCGATGTCGTCGGTCTCCGCCGCCGACGCCCACGCCCTGGCCGTGTCCTTGCCGTACTTCTCGGCGATCATCGGGACCTGCTCCAGGCCTGCCCGGTAGGCGTTGGTGGAGCGGGCGGTGCCCTCGGTGACGATCGACTCCAGCTCGTCGGCGACCTGCGTCTGGCCGGACTTGAGCTGGCCGACGAGTTCGGCGAGCATCCCGGCGCTGGACACGCCGAGCTTGCTGAAGTGGTCGGCCAGGTCGAGGCGTCCCTGGACGGCGAGCTCCGACAGGTTCGCCTGGAACTCCCGCTGCGCCTGGAGCTGGCGGCGCATCTCCCCCATGTAGTCGTCCAGGCCCGCCTTGGCGACCTGGGTCAGCTCGGTGAGCTGCTGCGCGGCGCCGGTCTTCCCTGCCTTGAGGTTGGCGACGAGTTCGTGCGCCATGCCGGCACTGGCGTCGCCGAGCTTGCTGAAGTGGTCGGCGAGCGGCCCGTAGCCGCGCGCGGTCAGCTCTTCCAGGTCGCGCTGGAAGCCCTTCTGGGCGCCGGCCTGCTCGCCGAGGGCCTTGATGTAGCCGGACACCGAGGTCTTGGCGAGGTCGAGCTGCACGGCCCCCGCGCGGCTGGACGAGGCGACACGGTCCTGCGCCGCCTTGAACGCGTCCGCCGGTTCGACGATCGAGCCCAGGACCTTGGCCATGTTCTTCATCTCGTCGGTCCACTTGGGCGTGCCGTTCTTGTCGGTCGGCAGCGCCATGGACGGCGACCACACGTCCAAGTTGGCCTGCACCGACGCCTTGACCTTGGCGTTGACGAGGTCCATCGCGGAGGCCTGCTCGGCGTCGGCCTTGATCGCGTCGGACCAGGACTGGCGCCGGTCGTTGAGGATCTTCTTCGCCTTGTCGAAGCTGGCGTCGTACCCGCCCAGGTCGGGGTTCCACGACTGCGCCTTGCCCAGGTCCAACTTGTCGTTGAGCTGGGCGAGCCGCTCACCGCCGTTCATGAGGCCGTCGATGACCTCGGTCATCTCCAGCCCCGCGGCCTTCAGCTTCTTCATGTCGTCGCTGTTCGCGAGGGACTGCGCGAGGGCGCGCATGCCCGCGCCGACGTCGTGCTGCTCCCGCTCGGCGCGCAGCGCCTGGGTGAGGTCGTCGGTGACCGCCTTCGCCTTCTGCTTCGACGAGGAGTAGGCGGCGTAGCCGAGGACGCCGAGGGCGAGGACGCCGGTGAGGCCGGTGACGGCCAGGCTGGTGCCGCGCAGGATCGCGGGCAGCATGGAGCCGCCGGCCTGCGCCTCGGTGACGGCGGTGCGGAACGCGGTGAGCTGGGTGGAGAGTTGGGCGACACCGGCGCGGGTGACCAGGGCGACGGCGCCGAGCGCGACGAGGACGCCGATCGTCTCCTTCACGCCGGGCGGCAGGGAGTTGAAGGCGTTGGCGACGATCGACGCGTCCTGGGCGAGTTCCTGGAGGACGGGCAGCAGGACGCGGGCGATGTCCATGCCCAGCGCGGCGGCCTTGTTCTTGAAAAGGTCCCACTGGCCGGCGGTGGTGTTCATCTGGAGCGCGTAGGCGCGCTGGGTGGCGTCCGCGCGGTTCACCGCGATGGCGATGCCCTCGTAGGTGTCCGCGTAGTTCTTGCCGTCGGCGGCCGCCAGGGCCAGCACGGCCCGGACCGCGCGGATGTCCTTGAACAGGTTGACGGTCGCTTCGGCCTGGCCGCCCGTCGCCGCGTTGATCTTGTTCATGACGACGTACAGGCCGTCCTGCTGGATGGCGCTGGCCGCGGACTCGTAGCCGAGGTCCTTGAAGAGCCCGGCCAGGTCCCGCGTGGGCTTCATCAGCCGGGTCATGAGCATGTTGAGGCTGGTCGCGGACTCGGCCGCGGGGATGCCCGTCAGGGTGATCGCCGCGAGGGCGGCGGACACGTCCTCGAAGGAGACGCCTGCGGCGGCGGCCATCGGGACGACGTCGCCGAGCTGCATGCTCAGCTCTTCGAACGAAATGACACCCTTGTTGACGGTTTGGAACATAATGTCCATAACGTCGGCGGCCTTCGACGCGGGCATGCCGTAGGCCTTGAGGACTCCCAGCAGGCCTGTGGCCGCGGTCTCCGTGCTGGTCAGGCCGGCGGAGGCCCCCATAGCCGAGACCCGCAGGATGCCCATGGCCTCAGCGCCGTCGAAGCCCGTCGACACGATCTGATACAGGCCCTGCGCCAACTGGGTTGCTGTCTGCGGCAGTTCAGTCGACATGCGGACGATCTCGTCCGTGAACGCGCGGACGTTCCGGCTGTCGATCTGCTCACTGATCGTGAGGACGTTGGCCATCTCCCGCTCAAGGCGGATCGCGCCGATCGCGCCGGCGGCAAGGACGGCGCCGAGCGCGAGGGAGCCGGTGACCCAGCCGGATATTCGGGACGCCGTGGCGGCCTGGGAGGCGGCGGCGGCCTCGGTCTGCGCGCGGCTGACCTCGGTGGCGGCGGTGGCGGCGCGCCGGGTGGCCTGCTCCTCGGCGGAGGCGAGCGTGGTGCGGGCCTGCGCGGCGGCAGCTCCGGCCTGGGCCGCGGCGGTGCTGCTCCGCTCGGCCAGCCCGGCCGCGCGGGCGGCGGCTTCCTGTGCGGTGGCGGCCCGCGCGGCCTGCACCGCCTGGGCTTCGGCCGCTCGGGTCGCCGAGGCGGAGGCGGCCTCGGCGGTGCGCTGCGCGGCGACGGCGCCCGTGCCGGTGGTGGCCTGGGCCCGGGCGGCCATCGTCTGGGCGACTTCCTGCGCGCGGGTCGCCCGGGTCGTGGCCTCGATCGCGGCGGCGTGCTCGGCCTCGGCGCGGGCGGCGGCCTGGGAGGCCACCACCTGGGCGCGGCCCGCGCGCTCGGCGGAGGCGGTCGCCGCCTGCTGGGCGGCGGCGGAGCGTTCCGTGGCCTCGCGGACGGCCGTCTGGGAGACGGCGGCCTGCTGGGCGGCGGCTACCTGGGCGCGGCCGAGCCGGGCGGCCGCCGCCTCGGCGCGTTCCAGCTCGGCGCGGGTGGCGGCGAGTTGCCCGTCGAACTGCCTCAGCTGCTGCGCGCCACCGCGCAGCCCAGCGGTCAACTGCGGGAAAGAGGCCTGCAGTTGGACGTACAGGGTGTAGGCGCCGGACACCCGGCTGCTCCTAACTGGACTGCTTGATCAGCCCGATGCGCACCCCGCGCCCCTCGGCCCCTTCCGGGACCTGCTCCGACTCCATCTCAATCAGCTCGCAGCCCGGGCAGCGGCTGGTCTGCGCCACGTAGGCGTGGCGGTCGCCGCCCTGCTGCTCGTCCCACTCGGCGCTCCGCGTGCCGCACCCACCGCACACGTCCCGCTGCCACGCGGCCCACGCCAGCGCCTTCGCCCGGTCCAGCGCGCTCCACCTACCGCCCGCACTCGCGCCCATCAGCTGCGAGTGCGGGATCCGGTAGGCCTCGCACAGCTCCATCTCCGCGCGAAGGCCCGGGTCGGCCTCTAGCCTTTTCCCAGGTCAACCCGGATCTGCTGGTTCACGGCGAGCGCCCCGGTGAAGAGGATCTTGGCGTCGCTGTCGGACCATTCGTCCAGCAGCACCTGGGCGTCCTCCGCCGTCATGCCAGCGACCTCGGCACCGCTCTCGTCCCGCTCGACATGGGCCGCGGAGATCAGCCCGGCGGGGAACGTCTCGACGTCGTAGTCCATGCCTCGGTCGGCCTGCTCCTCCGTCGGCGCGTGCGCCTTGAGCAGCGCCTCCCACGCCGGCCTCGGCAGCGCCCGAAATGTCAGGGAGACGGTGGCGTCGGCGAGAGCCTGCTCGGCGGTCGCGAGGACCGAGCGGGCGATGACGACCTGCGGGTGCGCCTCCATGAAGGCGTCCACCGCGGCATCGTCGATGCCCTGTCCGGCGGCGGCGGTTCGGGCCGCCGCACGGGCCTGCGCCACCTTCATCTGCGCGTCGGTGACGGCGAGCTTCGCCGCGTCGTCGTCGCAGATCTTCACCGTGCGCTCCGGGAGGGCGCGGGCCCTGAGCCTGGCCATCTTGGCTCGCCAGTGCGCATCTTGGGCGACCGCCTGAACCGGCGGCTCCACCATGGTGGTCGTCATCGCCCGCCCCCTCAGCCCGCGGCGGCGGCCGGAACCGGCGCGTCGAGGGTCGGCAGGTCGCTGATGCTGAAGCTGACCTTCGTCTTCGCCGGCTCCGCCCCCGTGCTGTAGCTCGGCGCCCTGGAACCCACGCGCACCGGGAAGATATCGAGGCTCTTGGAGGCCGGGACGTCGCCCTTGCGGAGGATGCAGACGTAGCCGGTGACGTCCTTGGACAGCAGGGTCTCGACGGCGTCGCTGGTCAAATCCTCGTAGAAGGTCAGCGAGCTGTTCGCCGCCTTGTCCTCGCCGGGGATGCTGGTGCTGAACTTCGCGCCCAGGTCCGGCGTTTCGATCGGGCTGTTCTCCAGGCTCCAGCCTTCGATGTCGGAGATCTGCCGCGACAGGTCGGTGCCGGCGGTCAGCTCCTGCCGGGTCGGGATGTTCGTCGCGGCGGCGATCGCCTTGACGAAGTAGATCTTGGTGACGCCGCGGCGCATGTACCGCTGCTGCGTGGATGCCACGCTGGACTCGCATTTCCGGGGACGCGATCACCCGGGCGGTGCGCCGCCGGAGACCCATCCCCTCGTCGCACCACCCGACTTCGGGGCGGCGGCGGGGAGTCGGCCCGTACCGGTGGTCGGGCGTCCGTGCGGGGGTCTCCACGGTGAGATGAGGCCGCCGAAGCCGGCGAGGCCCTGCGGGTCAGCTGTCAGGTGTGGTCACGTGCAGCAGGAACCGCGAGATGTAACTGTATACGCCGTTGGCGACGGACTGGCCGTCTTCCTTGTCGATCTCCCGTCCGACGACGGTGTGCCCGGCCGGAGAGATCGGCGTCGCGAAGCCGCCCTTCGGCGACGTGCCGAGGATCGCGGCCCGGACCTTGTCGGCCATCCACTCGGCCTGCTCGCCGGTGCTCGCCACCGAGGTGACCTGGTACAGGAGACGTCCGTCACCGGCCTGGTCTCCGAACGGCGGGCCACTGGCGGTGCCGCCGAGTGGGTACAGCACCGTGTACGGGATCGCGTTCCCGCTGGGCTTGTCGGCCGTCGTCGGCGGCGCACCGTACCCGCAGCTGCGGCCGGTCGCCGCGGCGATCGCGTCCCGCAGCGCCGTCGACACCACGCGTCCCTGAACGGGCATCTACTCGTCCTCCTCTTCGTCTTCTCCCGCGTCGTCACCCAGCCGGCACGCCGTGATCTGCCCGGCCAGGTCGAGGTCCGCGTAGCGCAGCATCCCGGCCCGGTCCCACACCGGCATGTCCACCGGCGAGGTCTCCAGGTACAGGCCCAGCTCCCCCGTCTCCTCCTCCACGACCTCCAACACGAACACCGCCCTCGACAGCAGCCCGGCGCCGTGCGCCCGCAGCACCCCGGCCACCGCCTGGTGGATGTCGTCGGTCAGCTGCTGGTTCACCCGGCCACCGCCTCCGCGACCCGGGCCATCCCCGCGACGAACAGCGGCTCGACCCGCTGTACGGCCGGGCCGACGTGCGGGAACGGCGGCTGGTGATACACCCGGCCAAGGCTGTCGGCCCCGGAGAAGCCGTACTCCAGGCGCGCGGCCTGCGGGCGGGCGGTTCCGACGATCGCCTCCACCCCGGCAGGGGTGGCGTGGACCTCCGTCGTCCAGGAGCGCCGATAGTCGCCGGTCTGAACTCCGGGGCCCGGGCGCCCGGATGCGCCGGCGCGGATCGCGGCTTCGAGGATCATCGCGTGGTGGCGTACCACCGCCGTCGCCGCGGGAACCGCGACGGCAGCCCGTGCCTCCAGCTGTGCGGCCAGCACACTGGCGTTGCTGCTCACCTGGGCCATCAGCCGTCCACCGCCTCGTGCTCGCCGGGCTGGCGGACGCCGAGCGCCCACTCGGTGAGCTGGGCGAGCAGCGCGCGGGTGAACTCGTGGGGGCCGCCGTCGAGGAGGTCGTGCCGGGCGAGGACGGCGCGTTCGGTCTCGGGCGGGTCGAGGGCGCGCAGGAATGCGGCCGCGGCGGGGCCTGGGTCCGGGGCCTCGCCGACGACGACGCGCGCGGTGCCCTCCCACTCGGGGGCGGAGGTCGGGCGCAGCAGCAACTGGAGCTCCGGCGGCTGCCCAGCGGTGTGCCGCAGCTCGTACGAGCGAACCTGGTCGGCAATGTCATGGTCGTCGATCTCCAGGCGGGCCGTCGGGCCGGTCGCCTGGATGCGAACATGCCGCAGCTCAGGAGGGGTGGTGGGGGTCATGGTCATGAGCCTAGGCGGGGCAGCGGACATCCTCCAGGAGGGAGAGGCGCGGGCGTCCCCCGCCCGTTCTGGCGGTCTGCCAGACATGGGCCGCCCACGCTGGAGAGAATCAGGTCGTGACTCAATTGGAGCCGTTCACGCCGGAGCTAGAGAGGCAGCGTGAGGAGTACGTGCGGCTTCTGCGCGCCGGGATGCTTTCTCCGTACTCACTCCCGGCTGTGGCGCACACCGTGGAGGAGGCTGTCCTTACACGCGCATGGGCCCGAACCCGGGACCCATTCGAGAATGTGGGAAGCCGAGTATACGTTCTCTCCGTGGCGGGGACGCATGGGCGTGTCAAGGTGGGAAGAGCACGCAACGTGCACGGCCGCATCGCCACCCATCTGAATGAGTACCACTGCAATGGCCACGGACTTGTCGATGCCTGGATTTCGAACTCGCTAATTACGGCGGCCCCCATGGAACTGGCTATACACAGGTTCCTGAGGATCAGCCATCAGCCGAGCTATCGAAGGGAAGAATACCCGGACGGCGACTTCGACGGAATTTGCGAACTGGTAGCCACCTTAGATGCGACGAACAGCCTCACCGAGGAGCAGATTGAATTCTTCCGACAGGAGGAAGAAAAGCGCGGCAGAAGGGCAGAGGAGGATCTCCTCCGCGAGCTCGAATACCAAGTCGGGCACGCCGTCGACAATGGAAACGCCGACTGAAAGCCTCCATCAGCCGGGGCCTTTATCTGAGAGGCTGACGAGGCATCATCCTTCCGGTCCGGGATACAGGCGACGGCACGGTGCGCGGGCCAGCGACGCCTTCAACGCCAGCCCGCGCGCTAGGCCTACGGTGCTACAACCTCGTCCAGCCTCGTGATCCGGGCGACCTCCACGGTGCTGGCCTCTCGGGTCGAGGGCCTGCCAGGTCCGCCGGACCGTGCCGGCGGTCGGTGCCTTCGTGGCGGCGACGGTCACCAGGTCGCCACACGCGGACGGCAGGGCAACTGGCCGGCTCCCTTGTCCGACTCTCCCTCCATCCACGGCACCATCCCCGGAACCTCCCGACGCGCGGTTCGGCCATAGCCGTCGCGCGCCGTTCGCACCCCTTCACGCCGGTGACGATTCGCGTACGCAGTCTTACCGTTGGTTGCGATCGCGGGGCGCACTCGGCGCCCCGGTGTCCAGGAGGTCCCATCATGCGACGCCTCGTCACGACGCTCGGTACGCTCATCGCCGCAGGGACGCTGGCCGTGGCCGTCCCCACGTCCGCCCAGGCCGCCACGGGCACCCTGACGTTCTACAACGTGATCTTTCCCGACGGGTCGGGCTCCGGCCCGGGCGTGCCGTACGTCGACCCGGCCCCGGGCTGCTACGACGTACCGGAGACGACGCGGGGGCCGCTGTCGGGTGTGAACAACGCAACGGACAGCACGGTCCGCTTCTACTGGGGAGAGGACTGCACCTACGCGCTTTTCAGCGTGTCGGCTGGCCGTTCGGTCAGGTTCAACTCGCACCCGCGCTCCTTCCTGGTCGAGAGCTGACCGGAACCCGACTGCCGCCACACCGGCCCATGTAGCCGGAGGACGGGCAATTCGGGCGCAGGGCCCGGTCCGGTGGGCAGCGGCTACGTCGCTGTCTACACCGTCCGATCTGCGGCAGCGAGAGGAGTCGACCCAGCCGGGTGGCAGGCAAGTCGTCGCAGGCGCCCGCCACCACCCGGCGTCGCAGCTACAGCACCACCTCGTCGAGGCGGGTGATCCGCGCGACCTCCACGGTGCTGGCCTCACCGGGGTCGAGGGCCTGCCAGGTCCGGCCGACGGTGCCGGCGGTCGGTGCCTTCGTGGCGGTGACGGTCACCAGGTCGCCACGCTGTGGGAGCGGTGCGGCCAGCGGGGTGACGAGCCCGTACCAGGAGGCGTTGTCCTCCAGCCACCGGCCGCCGACGAGGTGCTCAACCGCGGCGAGGCCGTGCGCGGACAGCACCGCACCGGCGCCTTCCCAGATCGTGACCGTCGGCGTGGGCCCCACCAGCCCAGTGCCAACGTCCAGGACGGGGGTGCCGGTCGGCCTGCTGATCCGCACGGTGTCGACCATCACGGTGGCCTCCATGGCCTGGCGGACGGCATCGAGGTCCACGGGGGTGCTCACACCGCACCTCCGGCCTTCTCGATGCGCATCCACGTCCGGCGGACCACCGTCAGGCCGCCGGACTCCCCCGGGTCCAAGACCTTGAACGTTCGGCCGGCGGCGGCCGGGTCCGTGCTCTCCACGATCGTCACGGTGTTGCCCTCGGCAGCGACCGGCGCGGACAGCGGACTGAACAGCAAGTAGCGGCCGTCGCCGTCGTCCTTGTACGGCTGGCCTTCCAGGCGCAGCACGACCCCCGGACCACCGCTTGCCCGGTGCAGGCCGGGGCCCTCGTACTTCACGACATCGGGGCCCGGCACGTACTGGCCGGTGTTCGGGTCGAAGATCTGCGGGCCGGACTCGCCGATCCGGATCTTCTCGGTCAGGAGCAGCCGCTCGACGAAGGCGGTGACGCCGCCGGATTCGGGCATGGCGGTGCCGGGGTCTGTGGTGGGGGTGGTCATGATCCGAGCCTAGAAAGCACGGCGGACACTCTCAGGTTGGCAGCGAGCCCTCCCACCTGCGGGGCGCCTCGGTTGCTCGCACGCACCGTTCGCTTGCCGACGGCAGGCTGGTAGCCTTCCGTCCGCGTAGTGGCCACACAGAGTGTTGAAGCGTGGCCTGTCGGCCGGTTAGGGCCCAGCGGCGCAGGGGGCGATCAGATGGGCGTAGTTCTTCCCGACGAGTTGGCATGGCTTCTTGATCTCATCGGCGTGCATTGGCCGAACGTGGACGAGGACGAGTTCTACGAGATGGCGACCGCTCTGCGCAGCTTCGCCGACGAGGTCGACAACGGCCGCGCCGGTACGGTCGTCGCGGTTCAGCGGATGGTCGCGGAGAACCTCGGGGCGGCCACAACGGCGTTCGAGGCGCACTGGAACAAGCTCAACGGCACGCATCTGCACAACCTTGCCGAGGGCGGACGAATGCTGGCCACTGCCCTTGACGGTGTCGCCCTCGTGATCGCGGGCGCCAAGGGCGCCGCCGTCGTGCAGCTTGGCATCCTCGCCGGCGAGGTGGTGGCAGCTCAGGCAGCGGCGCCGTTCACGTTCGGCCTGTCGGAGTTCGGCGCGCTGGGCGCCACGCAGATCACGCGGATCGCGGTGAAGAAGCTCCTCAAGGAGGCTGAGCAGCAGATCGTGGCTCAGCTCATGGAGATCGCGAAGGCTCCGATCATGAACGCACTCGCCGGCATGGCGGCGGATCTCGCGATCCAGGCCGTGAGTATTTCTGCCGGCGTCCAGAGCGGCGTCAACTGGAAATCTGTGGCTGGTTCAGGCGTCGAAGGCGCCAAGGAGACTGATCTCGGAGCGGCTGTGACAGGGGGCGGGAATGGCGGACATCCGGCATAACTACGAGGAGACCGCAGAGCTCGCGAAACGCATGGGTGAACATGCGAATCACCTGGAATCCACGGCCGGCGGGCACACGAGTCACGTTGCGAACAGGCTGAAGAAGACTCGCGGAAAGGACCCGCTGGCCAATGCCGCGGTTAACGCCGCAGAGCAGATCATGAATGTCATTCGGAAAGCCGAAAGAGATCTCCACCGGCACCTTCGGCTTGTCCAGCAGGGCCTGGAGCACACGTCGAGGAACCATCACCAGAACGACAAGGCCCTGGCGACCATGCTCACCAAGATCAACAGTCGATCGGAAGACCAGGTCAAGGCGCTGAAAACGGCGCCCGACCGCGTGCAGGGCCCAGATCCGACGAAACCTCCGGTCACGGTCGCAATCCAGTGGAAGCCGGGGATGCCAAGGTCGGCATTCGCGTGGAAGGCCCAGAGCCTGGCCGGGGCGAGCCGCCGCGGGGAAACGTACAAGGCGACCAACAAGGTGCTGCGCGATCGCGAAATCACTGACACCTACAAGGGTGCCCTCATCCACCTCATCCTGAAGAACAACAAGGACAATCCGGATCTGGCCGAGAAGGCCAAACAAGCTGTCCGCACATCGATGCAGCCGGACCACATCATAGACCTTCAGGCCGGTGGACTCGACCACTGGCAGAACCTTAGAATGCTAGAAACAAAAACGAACTACGAAACCGGGACCGTGCAACTATGGCGGACCATTAGACCCGTCCCGGACGGAACACCTATCAAAGTCAAAGTGAAATGGAAATGACAGAACTCGACATTCCCGGCACGATCGCGCTCCTGCGTGAAACTCTGGCCGCGCACGAGAAGGAACTCGAACTCTGGGACCCGGAAATTCCCGCCGGAGCCGACCCCGACGAAATCCCGCCGAACATCCCTATGGGCGTTTCCGACCTGCTCTCCGCCTCCAACGGCCTCTACCTGACCCACTCCACAAGGCTCTTCACGGCCAGCGAGCTGATGGACAGGCAGTTCCCCGAAGGGCTGGAAGAAGCCGAACTCCCCGACGGGTCACCCATCGAAGACACCTCCAGGTTCTTCTTCTTCGGCCTGGCATGCGAAAACCCGCTGCTCGTAGACCGTGACGGGAGCGTGTGGCGGGCCCCTGACGAGGGCCACGTCTGGTTCACCGGATGCCGGATCGAACCGATCGCAGGCAGCGTCGACGAGTTCTTCCGGACCTGGGTGGCATCCTCCCGGTTCCAAGACCTCGCCGGCGTCGCCCCCGACGATCTGGGCAGCAGCCACTGGTACCAGCTGCTGCGGCTCAGCGGCCTCGCCGCGTAACCTCACTGCCTGAACCATCCGATCGCCCGAGGAGCACCGTGGCCACGCACGCAGAACTCACGAAGCTGTTCAGCCCCCAGGGGGTGATCACGCTTCCCCGTGAGGAAGCCGTCCGGAACAAGCTGCCGCAGGCCGACGTCGACGCCCTCGCGGACGTCGGCCTACCTGCCCACCTCGACGTGTTCTTCAGCATCGACGTCACCGGGGAGCCCTCTGCGTTCACGCTGGTCCCGATCGACACCGGCGACGCGGTCGTCACCGTGCTGTGCCTCGGCGGCCCGCCTGCCGCGGCCGACGGACGCTTCTGCCTTGATCTGGAGGACGGGTACATCATCCTGCTCCAGCTCGGAGAGCAGCCCGCCGCCGAGATCGTCAACACCTCGCTCGCGCAGTTCACCGAGTTCCTGTACCGCATCGGCCTGCGCTACGAGCACATCCACGGCAGGACCGACGACGAAGCTGACGACTACACCCGTAAACTCCGCGACTACCTCGCCGCCCGTGACCCCCAGGCCTTCGCCGAGAAGGACACCTGGTGGAGCATGGTCTTCGACCACCTCCTCGGCAAGGACCTCCAAGCCTGAACCCTCACCCGGCCGGGCAGGAGCGCACGGCTAGCATCGACGCCATGAGCAGCAGCGCCCCCGCACAGCGCCCGGCATGTGGCCGACGTGCGGCCATGAGGACCCGACCGGCCCCCGCAGCGGCCCGGGTGCCGGCCGTTGCGTGCGTCCTCGCGGTCACCGCGAACGCGCCGACGGCACCGGCCCGCTCATTCACCACGACGGCGTCCGCGAGTGGGAGCAGCAGCCGGAACAGCGGTGGTGGGCGGAACTCGGGCTCGGCGGCGACGACTGACCCCGTCCCGGGGCAGTGCGCTCAGGTGACCGCGTAGGGCCTGGGGTACCCCATCCGCTCGCAGGCGGCCGCTTCCTCGTCGATGTGAGCCAGGGCGCCCGCGTGCCCGCGGGCGTCCAGCAGCATGACCACAGTGCAGACCGCGATCACGTGGATCTGGTCCACAAGCCCCAGGCCTGCCACCGCTTCGGCGAAGCCCGCTTCCTTCGCGGCGACCCGGCGCACAGCGGCCGTCGTCGCGAACTCGGACTCCGGCGGCGCCAGGGCCGCCACCTCGTCGAGGTCTCGCACGTTCATGGGCGGCGCCCCGAGATCGCCGAGGAGGTCGTCGTAGGACAGGCCCAGCAGGGCGAGTACGAGCTCCCGGCGCTCCGTGCCCAGGCCTTCAAGGCATGCTGCGACCTGGCCGCGGTTCCTCGTCAGGTAGGCCCGCGTCAGGTCGATCCCACGCCACTTCGCGTCCACCATCCACGGGTGGCCTGTCTCTATCACACCTCCACCTCTACCCGACTGGCGGGTGCAGCGGAGGCGGTTTCGCGTTCCCGGGCTGGAACGATGGCTAACGAGCGCGCGGCTCCGCCCCATCTGTCGGGCGAGGCCGCGCGAGGGCTGTTTCGGACAGTTACCTATGGGGACAGTTAGAGGTGGTTCGACCGCCCCCGGGCTATGGATTCGTGGAGGTACCGGTCGCTGCCGCCTGTGCGGCCTCGGCGATGTCGAGGCGGCGCATCAACCAACTGGCCAGAACCAGGGTTTCCTGGGCCTCCTCGGGATCATCCAGCTGATCAGCCCCGTGAGCACGAGGATTCCGCAGCGCCTGCATGGCCCCTGCGAAGATGTCCCGCATCCCGTCCTGCTCGCTTTGAAGGGAGGCCCCCGACGATGTCGTAACGGTGATTCTCGGCGTCGGGCTGTTCAGGGCCTTCCCCATCAACGGCCTGCCTACATCGCCGAGTCCTGTGAGCTGCTGCACCCGGTGCTCCACCTCCCGGTACGCGGCAAGCACCGCATCTGCATACTCACCAGCATCGAAGCGTCGAGCTGCCACGGTGGCGATAGCAGGGTGCAGTGCACAGGTCAGCGTGAGGACAGGCACCGGAGCGGGCTGGTACTCCGTGACAGCTAATGGCTCCGGGATGCCAGCAACTGCTACCGCCTCCGGGCGGCCAAGATGCTGCTGACGGCGCTTCCAATAGGCACCGACATCTCCGAAGTCGATTGTCGCGTACTTCCTGACCCGCTTGTCCAACAACAGCTCCCAGGTCCCACCAAGGGGATCAGCCCAGGTCGACGGGGCTCCTGCCCACTCACCAAGGGTGCGCAGGTTAATCCCAGATGCCCATGGTTCAGAGGATGCGACGTGTGCAGCGAGCGCCACAGTCCGCTGGTCAAGGAACTCCGGATCGCACCCCACCGCAAACGCATCGAAGTTGAGACTAGGCAGGTCGGCCTCGTACCTAGGCCACCAGTCTCGCTCGACCTCGATGGCCCGCTGAAGAAGCCGGAGCATCGTGATGAGAACAAGCTCCGACCCGACACAGAGCACACCAGCGACGGTGAGTTGAATCTTCTGCTCGCCCTGCTGTGGGATCCCGGTTCCTGCGTCGACTCCCCATACCAGGTCCAATGGCAGCTGTTGGACAGCCTTCTCTGTGTCGAAGCCTGCCTGATACAAACGACGGTCCACCTCGTCGAAGGTTGGCCACTCCCCACATCCGTGAAACTGCTGGTAGGCGTACTTCAATAGCCAGAAGCCCTCATCACCCCCCGGACGCGGGATCCCCTCAGGAATGGTCCAAGCCATGTCCCACCTACTTCTCACACTCTGCTTGGACGGCAGAATATCCGCCAAGCCGGTTCGACCGCAGTCGGATTCCGTGGCCCGCGTCGAGCGAGATGGTGGCGATGGTGTTCCAGCAGATCTGCCAGCTGAAGCAGGTCCTTGCGGCCGGGCAGCGGTGCGAGGCACCAGTAGCCCTTGTTGACGCTGATCCGACTCACGGTGGACGGGGCATGACCGGGCCAGATCTAGTGGATGGCCTGGACAAGTTCGTCGGTGTCGGTGTCGGCGGCCGCGTAGGCGGCGGTCATATGGAGCACGCCGAGCGGGTAGTCGGTGGGGTCAGGGCCGAGGACCTGGTGGACGGCGGCGCGGACGCTGTACTGGAGGGCGGCGAGTTCGCCGTCGGGGTGCAGGTCGAGGCGCACGCCGGCGCGGTAGGCGATCGGCGAGCCGACCTGCAGGTGGATCGGCCCGGTGTTGGTCAGCGCGGTGCGCAGCCGGTCGGCGAGGTCTTGGCGTGCGGTATCGCTGATGTCCTCGGCCGGGGCGGAGGTGACCATGCCGAGAGTGATGTGGAAGCCGTCGGAACGTAGCAGCAGAACGGGGAAGTCAACCATGGCCGGGCGCAGGCCGGTGAGCAGGATGTCCCGGGGCGACCCCACGGGCAGGACGGGCAGGGCGTTCACCTGGAGGGCGCGCAGGCCGTCCGGCCAGGGCTGCTGTCCGAAGGTGTGGTGCACCCGCCGATGCCGTCGTGGCCCTGGACCCGTTCGTCGTGGTGCCCAGGTTCCCTTTCGGACGTGGCCGTCAGCGGGGTGAGTGCGTGATCGGGGCCCGACGCCTTGAGGGCGCACCCTGCGCAGCGGCGCCTGCCTGTCGTGAAGTAGTGGGTGACGGCCTTGTCGATGTGGCCGCAGGCGAGGTGGCGAACGCGCACCGGAACGCGATTGCCTTGGTACGGATCCAGGATTTCGTAGCCGGCATCGCGGAGGCGCTCTGCGACCACAGCCTGGTCGAGACGGGGCGGGCCCGAGCGGGATCGGCTTGGGACGGGGGCAGCGGGTGCCGGCACCCTGAGGGCCCGGCATCCCGGGCATTTGGTTCCGCGCTGCTTGATACCGCGGACCCTGCGGTCGCGGTTGTTCAGGTGGGCGCTCCGGACGGTGTCAAGGGAGCGGACCGAGACGTAGCCGCAGGCGACGTGACGGACCCGCCACTTGCGGGTGACACCGCCCGGGTAGGGGTCATCGGCCGGTTCGTATCCGAAGAGGAGAAGGAGTTCCTCAGCGGCTTTCGGACTGAGGGCCAGTTTTTGGTTGTTCGTCCAGGACTGGGTCGATCCGTTCTGGACTGCTTGCTGCCTGACGTGGTGGGCGCAGCGGGGGCACTGTGCGCCGGCGGTGAGCTGGTTGAGTGTCGCGGTGATGATGTGGCCACAGGCGGTGTGGCGCACGCGCCAGGGCTCGAAAGCGGAGCCGGGGCAGGGCTGCTCCCCGGTGTAGCCGAGGTTGTGCAGCAGCTTGGCAACCCTGCGGCTTCTCGTGGAGGAGGGGACAGCGGTCGTGATCCCGGCGCAGGTGCCGCAGTGGCCGTCGAACCCGACCAGGGAGATGTCCGATGCGGTGCCGCAAGCACGGTGCCGGAGGGGCCACTCCTTGGAGACGGAACCGGGGTAGGCCGCTTCGGGATCCCAGCCGAAGGTGGCCACGTACGCGACGACTTCTTCCGGTGAGAGGCCTTCGGCACGTGTGGGCCGGGCGGGTCCGTCGGGCAGGCAGATCCGGCAGCTGAGCCCGATACGGGTGAGGGTGTACAGGTGGGAGCGGGCTTGGTGACCGCAGTCTATGCGGCGGACGCTGACGGGGATGTGATGGTTCTGGTACGGCTCCAGGAGTTCGTAGCCGGCCTCGTGAAGGCGCTTGCGAACCTCGTCCTGGCTGAGCGATTGCCGGCCCTCGGGCCTGTCGCCGATCGGCGTGCGGCCCTCGATCAGATCAAGCTGCTGAGTCGAGTTGGCTGTCACGGAATGTCCTTACACAGATGGCCGAGTGGCAGGTCGGGGGCTCTGATGGTGTCGGGCAGATCGGGCAATGGGCGGGCGGCCTGGGTCCAGGACCCTCTTGCGGGTGAATCATGGGGATGCCCAGCGGGCATCAACACCGGCCGATCCGACGCCATGTCAACTTTGGTATTGGGCTGCGTGGTTCGTGATGCAATCCACGGGGTGATTGTGGCAGGGTCAGCAGGTGCTCCTTCTTGACTACGCGGACGCCCGCGATCACCGAGGCTTCGACTACCTGACCGCCGGGTCCCTGCGCGACCTGGCTGCCTCGGGCACGCCCGAGGACCAGGCCGCGGCGTTCGCGGCCACTGTCCTGCGCAACCCCTCCGTTCCGGCTGTGCTTGAACGCCTTGCTGGTCTTGGCTTGCCGCCGTGGTACCTGACGGCCGGGTCGCTGTTCCAGACGGTGTGGAACGCGGCTGCCGGCCGGACGGATCTGTCGGCGGGGATCCGGGATCATGATCTGTTCTTCTTCGATGAGGACACGTCGTGGGAGGCGGAGGACGTCTGGATCAAGAAGTGCCTGGGAGCGGTAGCGGATCTTGGTGTTGAGCTGGAGCCGCGGAACCAGGCGCGTGTGCACATCTGGTACGAGTCGAAGTGGGGCAAGAAGATCGCCCCGTACCGGGATCTGCACGATGCGATCAGTTCCTTCGCGGCGACCAGCTGCTGCGTGGGGCTGTCCCTGGACCTCGGCGGGAAGCTGGCCGTGCACTCCACCCACGGGTTCGTCGATCTGTTCAACCTGGTGCTGCGGCCGAACCCGCTGACCGTCGCCCCGCAGGAGGTGTACGAGGCGAAGGCCGAGCGGTGGATGCAGGAGTGGCCGCAGCTGACGAAGCTGCCGTGGGTGGAGCCGACCGGCCGGTAGGCCCGCGCTGGTCAGATCGCGGTGAGCAGCAGCGCGGAGTGGTCGCTGAGGCGGCTGACCCGTACCTCGTGGTCGAAGCCGACCGCGACCACGCGGGCGTGGATCTGCGGTGAGGTGAAGACGTGGTCGAGCCGCTGGCCTCCCTTGGGCCCGTACCAGCTGAGGTCGGCGGCTGTGGGGTGGGTCTGCCGGAAGGAGTCGAGCAGCCCGAGGCGCTGGCCGAAGGCCCGGTAGAAGTCGAAGTCGTGGTCCTCGAACAGGGTGCGGCTGGCGGACGGGCCGTGGTCGGGCTCGACCACGTTGAAGTCGCCGGTGACCAGGAGCGGGATGTTCGGCTCGGCGTCGAGCCGGGCCGACAGGGCGTGGAGCGTCTGCTGCTGGAACGTGCTGCGCCTGGTGCTGCTGTCGGCGCTCATGCCGTTGGTGAGGGCGTACAGGCCGATGACGTCGAGGGTGCCGAGGTGGCTGGCGAGCCGCACCCCGTGGAAGCGGGGGTTGACGCCGGTCAGCGGGGTCGGGCTGGTCTCGTAGCCCTTGGTGGCGATCACGGTCATGTACTTGTCGTCGGGGCCGGTGCGGGGCCGGGCGACGGCGTAGCCGGAGGAGGACAGCTCGCGTACCAGCAGGTCGGCGGCCTCGCCGGTCTTGACCTCGGTGAGGACGAGGCAGTTGGCGTTGGTGGCGTAGAGCCAGTCGAGTTGGCGGCGGACGCGCTCGGCGGACGAGCTCGCGATGTTGAGGGCGAGCACGCGCAGTTCGCTGGCGGCGACGCTGTCGGCGACGACGTCGGGGTTGCCGAAGAGGAAGTCCTGCTCGGTCACCGGTTCTCCTTGGGCTGGGTGGGGCGGGCAGTGAGGATGTCGTGGACGGTGGCGGCGATCACGTCGGGGCGCATGCGCTTGGCGTCGCGCTGGGCGTCGGTCTCGGACTGGGCGCCGCGGGCGGTGAAGGAGCCGCCGCTGGGCGCGTCGATGATGCGGAAGGCGTCCTTGACGGCGGGTCCGCGCATGACGAGGGAGATCGTTCCGGCGTCGGCGGTGACGGAGTGGACCGCGGTGTGGTGCAGGGCGTACTGGTCGCCGGCACGTTCGGTGCGGATCTGGCGGGGACGCAGGGCGGCCGGGTCGATGGTGTCGAAGCCCTCGTTGGTGCCGTACTGAATGTGCCGGTAGGCGCCGGTGAGGATCATCGACGCGAACGACCAGCGGTGGTCGTGGGGACGGTCGAAGTAGCCGGGCCGGAAGCGGTGGATCCGCAGGCGGTAACCGTCGTCCTGGTGAAGGACGAGCTTGTCGAGGAAGTCGAACCGCTCGCACATCGCGGCGAGTCCGGGCGAGGCGGGCAGGGTGGTGAGGAGGTCGGCGAGCAACGCCCAGTTGTCGCGGGTGAGGTCGTGGAAGGCGAGGGCGGAAGCGGAGGCCACGGCCGGGAGGTCATCCCAGTCGAGGCCGCTCAGCGACGGCAGCAGGGCCGGGGTCATGAGGCGGCTCCGTTCAGGCGGGGCGCGGTGTCGAGGCGTTGCCGCAGCGCGGGGTGCATGCGGTAGTGGCGGCGAGCGGTGCCGGTCTGCGGCTGACCGGCGGACAGAACGCCGGTGGCGGCGACGTTCCGGCAGACGTCGGTGAGGAGTTCGAGCTGGGTGTCCTTGACGGCCTGCCGCAGGTCGGGGATGCCGGTGGGCACCTCGCGGGCGGCCAGGACGTGCCCGGCGTCGACGTCGTCGGTGACGTGGTGGACGCTGCACTCCACTGGGTCTCCGGCGAGGACGGCCCAGGCGACGGCGTCCATGCCGCGGTAGCCGGGCAGGGCGCCGTTGTGGGCGTTGATCGTGCCCAGGTGGGGGACGGCGAGGACGGTCGCGGGGACGACGTCCATGCCGATCAGGACGAGCAGGTCGGTGCGCCAGTCCGCGAGGTGGGCGGCGACGGTGGGCCAGTCCCGGTGCGCGGCCCGCTGGTGCGGCACGGCGGAGGGCTCCGGGGCGGGGCGGGGCGGGGTGTTGCCGGAGGCCGGGTACCAGGCGCTGGCGTAGGCGCTGCGCGGTGGTTCCGCGCGCTGGCCGGCCTCGTGGAGGACCACACCGGTGATCGGCAGGTTGCGGGCGGCGGCGAGGAACTGGGGAAGGCCGCGGGAGTCGGCGCCGGCCAGCACCGCGATCCGCGGCTCCAGCATGGTGGCGGGCTCGTTGGTGCCGGTCTCGGCGACGGCGGGCAGCGGGGGGTCGGCGGGCCGCGGCGGGTGGACGGTGAGCGTGTCGAGGGCTTCGAGGGAGCGTGCGAGCGTGTCGGCTGCGAGTTCGGTGGCGGGCAGCGGCGCGATGAGGCAGACGCTGAGGAGCTTCAACGCGGCGTTGAGGTAGCGAGGGTCTGCGCTGCCCTTGGCCAGGTCCAGCCAGCGCCGGGCGAGCCGCAGGTAGACGTCGGCCAGGTCCGCGTCGATGGACCGGGCGACGGCCTCGATGGGCGGGCGGCCCAGGGCGGACGTCTCGACGGCGTGGAGCAGGGTTTCGTCGCCGGGGTGGGCCACCCGGTACTGGCCGGCGTGCGCGGCGATCCAGTTGCGGGTGGCGGCCCGGACCTGGCCGTCGGCGAGCGAGGAGCGGGCGATGAGCAGGGGCGGGCCGACGGGCACCGCCGCGGGCAGGGATACGGGGACCGGGGCGGGCCGCAGGGCCTGGGCGCGCAGGTCCCGCAGCGTGGCGACCGCGATGGGGGCGCCGTCCGTCCGGGCGCTGTCGGTCAGCGCGTCGGGGGTCATCACCGAGCCACGTCCTCGCTGAGCGCCACCAGGGTGTCGAGGTGGTGGGCAACGGCCTGATCGTCGCCCGGGTACCCGAACAGCGGGGCTTTGATGAAGGAGTCGATGAACTTCTGCGCACCGGGGTAGGCGGCGGCCTCGATATCGGGCACGACCGTCCAGGGCATGGTGCGGCCCGGACGGTGGAACAGCGGCTCGTTGGCGATCACGGCGGTGGAGCCGGGCATGTCGAACTCCGTCCCGCGCCGGACGAGCCGCTCGGTGAACTCCTGGGCGGTGACCGTGGCGGCCGTACGGTGGAAGCGCAGCCCCAGGACGTACAGGCCGTTGGAACCGCGCTGCGCGTCCACGTCGGCCGGGGAGACGACGGGGTTGCCATCGAGGGCGGCGGCGAACCGGTCGAGGATCGCACGGCGGCGCTGTTCGATGTCGTCGGCCTTGGCGAGCTGGTCGAGGCCGATCGCGGCCGCGAGGGTGGTCATCCGCGACTTGAGGCCCATGCCGGTCAGGGCGTACCGGTAGTACGGGGCGGCGGGGTCGATCTCCTGGAACGACCGCTTGTTGTAGTGGCCGTGCAGGAGGGCGAGTTCGCGCAGACGGTCGTCGTCGGTGACCAGCAGGCCGCCCTCGCCGGTGGTGATCGCCTTCTGGTTGGTGGAGAAGACGGCCATCGCGCCGAAGGTGCCGACGCGTCGGCCGCCCCAGTCGGCGAAGTGCGCGTGGGAGCAGTCCTCCAGCAGCAGCAGGTCGTTGGCGCGGCAGAACTCGGCGATGGCGATCATGTCGCAGGGGTTGCCCCACATGTGGGTGACGATGACGGCCCGGGTCCGGTCGGTGATCAGAGCGGGCAGCGTGGCGGGGTCGAGGTTGCCCCAGCCGTCGGCGTCAGCGAAGACCACCTTCACGCCCTCGTACGCGAACGGGGTGGCGGTGGCGAAGAAGGTGTAGGCGGGGGCGATGACCTCGTCCCCTTCGCCGAGACCGGCGGCCACGCACATCGCGTGCAGGGCGGAGGTGCCGGAGGAGTAGGCGATGGCGTACCGGCTGCCGACGAACCGGGCGAATTCGCGCTCGAACTCGCCGATGACGCCGCTGGCGTCCCGGTCGGACAGGGAGCGGTCGAGCTGCCGGTCGACGGCCTGGCGCAGCCGCTCGTCGATGCGGGGCCAGGTGTAGGGGGCGGGCGCGGTCACGGGCGATCTCCTGACGTGTTCGGGGCGGTGGTGATGAGGTCGCGGATCAGAACGGCGACGCGGTGGGTGGTGGTGTCCAGGTCCTCGCCCACCGGGATGCTCACGACGTGCCAGCCCTTGGCGGTGGCCGTGGCGCGCAGTTGGTCGAGGCCGCGCTGCTGGTAGTCGAGGAAGGAGGCCCGGCCGAGGGCGGTGTAGGTGCCGTGCATGCCGAGTTCGGCGGGCCGCAGCCGGCCGGCCTTGCGTTCCCACAGGACTTCGGGGTCCACGTCCAGGAGGATCGTGTGGTCGGGGCGGCGGACTCGGGAGAACAGGCGGTTGATCTCGTCGGCGTGCCAGCCCTGGCCGGGCAGACGGGAGGCGAGCTTGCCGTACCAGCCGTCGACCAGGACCGGCCCGGACGTGAGGGCGGGGGTGACGACTTGCTCGCCGTGGGCGGTGAACCAGGCGGCTTGGAGGTGAGCCCAGAAGCTGTCGGACAGGTCGGGGGCGTCCCCGCTGTGCCAGAGCATCCGGGCGAGCGGTTCCATCAGGGTGGCGGCGTAGGCGGAGTTGGTGGAGACCTGCCGCCGGTTGATGTGCCGGACGCCGACGGGGGCCAGGGCTTCGGCCGCTTGGGTGGCCAGCGTGGTCTTGCCGGCTCCGTCCGGGCCTTCCAGGACCAGGAACGGTGCGGGGCTCATCGGGTCACCTCGTCGGTGAAGACCTCGCCGAGGCCGTCGAGGGCCTGCTGCGCCCGCCGGCCCACGTCTGTGAGGAACAGCAGGTCGTCCGTGGACAGCCATCCGGGGTCGCAGGCCAGGTTCTGCTCGATCTGCGTCGCGGTGGTGAACCCGGTCAGGACGGCGGCGCCGGGCCAGCGCCGCAGGCAGTAGGCGAGCGCGGCATGCGGCAGGGTCTGCGGGCCGTCGCCGAGGCGGCGGCGAATCTCGTCCAGGTGCGGGCCCAGCACGGCGAGCGCAGGTTCGCTGAACCATGCCTTGCGCTGTCGGTGGTCGCCGTCCCCGAAGGCGGGCGGCTGGGCCGCGGTGTGCTTGCCGGTGAGCAGGCCCTGTCCGAGGGCCTTGTTCACGATCACCGTGACCGCGTGGGCCTCGCTGAACTCGCGGATGCCGGCGGTCGCCGAGGGCGGGGTGAGGAGGTTGTCCCGCACGGCGAGCACGTCCGGGCGGATCACGGCGAAGTGCCGCCGGAAACGGGCGTGCTTGTCCTCCCGCTGCCCAGGCTCGGTCGTCAGGCGCTCGGGCGCGAAGCGGTGCGGGCCGCGCATGCCCACCGCCAGGATCAGTCCCTCGGCCTGGAAGCCGCGCAGCGCGGCGACGGCTCCCTCCAAGTGGATGTCGTCGGGGCCGAAGTTGCTGTTGTGCAGGGAGTAGACGTCCAGGTGGTCGACGCCGAGGCGCTGGAGCGTGCTTTCGAGGCGGCGGCGCAGGTGGGCGGGGTCCATGGCGTGGTCGGCGCTGGGTTCGGTGTAGTAGCCGACCTTGCTGGTGACGGCGAATTCTGTGCGGGGAATGCCGCGCAGGAAGGTGCCGAGGAGTTGTTCGGAATGACCGTGCCCGTAGACGTCGGCGGTGTCGAACAGGTTCGCGCCGAGGTCGAAGGCGCGGTCCAGGCCCGCGATGGCCTGGTGGTCGTCGGCGGCCCAGCCCATCGGCATGCCGAGGTTGTGTGCCGGGCCGCCGATCGGCCAGCAGCCCACGCCCAGGCGTGCCACGGTGGTGCCTCCGGGCAGGGTCAGACAGCCGCCGGGGCGGGCGGGTGCGTTCATGCGGTGCTCCTCACGGGGTGTCCGGGCGGGCGGGTTCAGGTGCCGCAGGGGTCGGCCGCGTTGATCAGCTCCCAGTCGGTGGAGGCGTTCCACCGGTCGTACTGCTCAGTCAGCCGGTCGGCGTGCCGCGCGGGCAGCGCGGTGGTGAGCGCGCCGATCCCGGAGCCGACGGCATCGCGCAGTTGGTCGAATTCGCGGTCCAGCAGGCTCGCGATGCCGCGGGCAAGCTGATCGGTGTCGTCCGCGGCCGGCTTCGCGGTGATCTCGCGGAGCATGCCGCCGAGGACGGTGTAGGCGGAGTCCTTGAGGACGGTGCGGGCGGCGCGCACGGCGTGACGCGGCCCGCCGTCGAGGACCTTCTCCAGCGACTTCAGGGTGTAGTCCAGCGGGAAGCTGCGATCGATCCACAGCTGGGCCGCGCTGCTGGCCTCGCCGATGCGCGGGTCGAGGTAGCGGGAGTCGACTCGGCCCATGGACGGACGGGCCGCGCCGGTCAGCCCGGCCTGCTCGGCTTTCCTGGTGTAGGCGGCGCCGACCAGGCACTCCATGCTGACGAGCATGTAGGAGATCCCGGAGTGCAGCGGGCGGCCGGTGGCGTGCTCGGCGACGAAGCCGGGGTCGCGGACGCCTTCGACAATCTCCTCGACGGGCAGGTGCGGCAGCGGCTTCAGCAGCAGGTCGGTGCGGCCCTGAAAGCGGTGGCTCTGCGAGAGTTCGTCCGCGCTCATCAGCGGGTCGAAGGTGATGTAGGTGAGGCGGGTGGGCACCCCGAGGGCGGATAAGGTGCGGATCGCCAGCGCGTTCTGGTCCGCCGTGGTGTCCTTGTTGAAGCGGGTGAGGATCGAGTCGACGCCGGACTCGACGCCGAACAGGCAGCGGCGAAGGCCGAGTTCGACGAGCTTGCGCCACATGTCGGCGCGCTCGATGTGCCACTTGGCGTCGTGGGCGGGGTTGCTGACCTGCTCGATCCGGCAGCTGGTCTCCCAGCGGAAGCCCGCGTCGTGGAAGGTGTGCGCGAGGTCCAGGGCCCGCGGTACGGCGTCGAGGCCGCCGCCGATGAACTCCTCGTCGACGCTGTAGATCGTGCGGGAGAGGTGCGGGAAGCGGTCGAAGACGCGGCTCATCTCGCCGAGGAGCCACGGCAGGGCGGCGGGCTCGCCGCCGGACCACTGGCCCTTGTGTCCGCGCGGGCAGAACGAGCAAGCGGAGATGCAGCCGCGCGAGCACTCCAGCTGGGCGACGCCGTCGTGCTGGAAGGTGGCCGCCAGCAGGTCGAGTTCGGGCAGGATGTCGGCCTGCGCGCGGTTGGGGGTGGTCGGGGTGCGGCGGCGGGACAGCTGCAGTCCGCCTCCTCGGGCGGCACCGGTGAACCCGATGCCCTGGATCGCCTCCCGGTCCAACTCCCCGTGCCAGTAGGCCAGGAGGTCCTGCATGGTGGACTCTCCGGCGCCGCGGGCTATCAGCAGGTCCGGGTACTGCTGGAGCAGCAGGGCCTCGTTGCGGACGGTGAGGCTTCCGCCGGCGATGACCAGCGGCGGGTTCGGCAGCTGGAAGGCGGCGTTCAGGAGTTCGGTGAGAAGGTCGTGCTGTCCGAAGGTGACCGAGATGCCGAGGATGTCCGGGGTGGTGCTGCTGATGTCCTCGATCAGGTCGGCCATGGTGACGCCGAGCTGCATGTCCAACAGCTTGACCTCGCCGAGCAGGGTGGAGCGGGCGGCCCGCGCCACGTCGGATATCCCGAGGGGGAAGCGGGGCAGGGGGAAGGTCTCGGGGTGGTAGAGCGCGGCGATGGTGACGGCGGGCCTGGTGAAGTACTGGGCTGCGGTCTCGTCCAGTTCGGCGAGGGTCAGCCAGCTGCTGGCGTTGTCGAGCGAGAGGTGCCCGTCGAGGCGCGCCGGCCAGGCCCGGGTGCTGTGCGGCTCGCCGGACAGGTCCGCTACCACCCAGCGGCCGTCGAGGCGCTCGATCAGGACCAGGCGGCGGTCCAGCGTTCCCGCGACGCGAACCCGGCCGGACCCGTCGGCGAGGTGGCCTTCGAGGTGTGTCCGAAAGGCGGGCGGGTCGGTCAGCAGGAAGTCCGACTCGTCCGCCGCAGTGTCCGGGAAACCCGGAACGGCGAGCCGCAGAGCCTCCCGGAGACGTTCGACTGCGTGAGGCGTCACGGGAGTTGCACGGTCGATCATGGGTGTACTCCTCTGGTGAACGGGGTGGCCGGCTCAGCGGCTGAAGCGGTGCAGTGGGCGGTCAGCGCGCCACCGACCGGGCAGGCGGCGGCCTGCGGGTGAACCGTGCCGGCCTTGTGGGTGGGCACGGTCCACGTCCGCGCGGTGAGGGTCGAGCGTGGAGACGAGGGCATGTCCCGGGAGCCCGGGTTCCGGCGGAACCTAGATCAGGGCAGTGATCATGGTGCGCGCGTCGTCACCGAAGGCCGCGGTGTCGCGCAACCGACGGAAGGCCTCCCGGAACCGCTGGACGTCCGCTTGCTCGGTGACGGTGTGGGGTCCCTGGTACTGATCCAGTTCGACCGGGACCGAGTTGACGATGGTGAAGCTCCAGTGGGCACGCAGCGGGATGTCGTCGGGGACGATGCCGATGGTCAGGCCCGGCCGCTCCGTGCAGTCCAGCAGGTGGCGCAGCTGCTCGTGGTGTACGGCTGGGGCGGCGACGACGTTGGTGAGGGCGTGCTCGTTCAGGATGTAATCGAACTGGCGGGTGCCGTCGATGAGTTCGCGCCTGGCCAGCCGCGCCTGGATGGCAGCCTCGATGTCGTGGTCGGCGACGGGGTGAAGCTCGCTGGCGCCGGTGAAGATGGCGCGGGCGTAACGCTCGGTCTGGAGGGTACCGGGGATGATGACGGGGCTGTAGGTGTGGATGGTGCTGGCGATGCGGTGCAGTTCCAGGATGCTGGTCTGGATGGGCTCCAGGGCGATCGTGTCGGTGGGGTTCATGCGGTGGGTCTCCGGTTTCCTCGGGTGTCGTCCAGTGGGTGGGGTGTTCGGGAACGGACTGCCGTCGGCGGCCTCGTGGGTCCGGGCTGCACGTCCGGTTCGTGGGTGTCAGGGGAGGCGCCGTCGGCGCCGACGGCACTGGGCGGGGGCCGAAGGGCCTGCCGCCGGGCTCGGAGTGCGGGCCCTACCTGTCGCCCGCGGTTCCGCTGTCGTCTGCGGTTGTGGCCTCCGTGACGGCCACCCTGTGGCGGGTGAGCCACTGCGTCGGGTCCTTGAGGTCGGCGACGGTCGGGTACAGGGCCTCGCGTCCCAGGGCCAGGCACAGCAGCGGGTTCCCACCGGCGTGGAGGAGGGCTGTGGCGAACTGCTCACCTTGGTTGACCTGCCGGGCGTTCGCCGGGCTGTCCGGGTCGGCTCGCAGCTGGGTGTAGAGGTCGCTGGGGCGGGGTTCGTCGGGCAGGGGCCCGGTCACGGCGTGTCCGCACAGGGCCCTGGCAACCAGGCGCTCGACGTACTGGCCGTATCCGGGGACCAGGGCGGCGGGTCGGCGTCGCAGGTTGGGTGGGAGCGCGCTGTCCAGTGCGGTGCACCTGGGCTGGGCCCAGGCCAGTTCGGGGTAGTGCGCGTACTGCGCCAGCGCGGTCAACTGGTGGGCGAAGACGGCGATGAGCTGGCGGCCGGTGGGGTGCAAGTGTTGGTCGTAGACCTCGGGGATGATGGTCAGTTCAGGGTCTGCCGACTCGTGGATGATGACCGTCGCCCGGCAGAGCGGGTAGAAGCGCCGGGCGGCCGTACGGGCGGTAGTGCGGGCTTCCTCGACCAGCGCGGGGGCACGCTTCACGGCGCCGGTGCCGGCGGGCAGGCCGGCCAGGGCGAGGCGCCTCAGGTGGGCGTTGTGCTCGGCCTGCCTGTCGATGTACAGGTCGGGCGTGACGGCGCGCACGACGACGCGGGCGGGCAGGGGGAAGGCGGACAGGTCCGTCACGTACGGGGCCGCGGCTTCGACCAGGGCGGCGTAGCGGCCGAGGTCGGCGGGGTCGAGGTGTGCGTCGTTGTGGTAGCGGAAGTCGGTCACGGGCGGTCCACTTCGCGGGCGGTCAGGGGCGAGGGTTGGCGGGGACGTCGGGGCTGCTGGCGGGCAGGAAGTCGGCGCCGATCAGGCGCAGGGCGGGCAGGCGGGAGCGTCCGTCTTCGGTGAGGTGCAGGAGGGGGTCCGCCCGTGCCAGACGGCGGCGCGGGCGAGCAGGCCGTGGTGGTGGGGTACGGCCCGCGCCATCTGGCCGGGGGTGGCGAGGTAGGCGGTGGTGGTCTGTGGTGCGCCGGGCAGGGCGGCGGCCGCGAGCTGCGCGGGGGCGGGGCCGCCGGGAGCGTGGACCTTGGCGCGCAGGCCGTCGTCGTGCACCGTGGCGGTGGGGACGTGGCGCCGTGGGTCGCCGTCGAATCCAGTGGTCAGGGGCGGCTGGTCGGCGAGGTCGGCCATCAGGCACACGGCCAGCAGGAGTACGGGCAGGCCGGTGCGGGCCGCTCGGTTGCCCACTGTGCTCGTCGGCGCCGGGGTCGCGGCGGTCACCGTACGGCCTCCGCCATAGCGCGGGAGGCGGGCAGCCAGCCCCAGGGGGCGGGCGGGAGAGGGGCGGTGAGGACGGTGGCCAGGCGCCGGTCGGCCTCGTCCTGAAGGCCGGGTTCGGTGCGGGCGCACTCGGCGAGGTAGAGCCACGCGGCGATGCCGAAGACCGGGGTCATCATGCGGTAGGCGTCGTGGGCGGTGACGTCGTCCCCGTAGGCGCGCGCGAACTCCTCGTACCGTTGCGGCGGTGTGCCGTAGACGTCACGCGCCCACCCGGCGGCGGCCTGGTCCCATTGCCTGGGCCCGGTCGCGGTGCGCTCGAAGTCGATCAACGCCGGACCATGCGGGGTCATGATGCAGTTCGTGGGTGTCGCGTCGCCGTGGATCACGCACGGCGGGCCCCAGGGTGCGGCGCGCCAGGCCGTGCGGGTGTCGGCCAACACTGCGCGCAGGTGTCGTTCCTGGTCGGGGGCGAGTGTGCCCGGCGGAAGGTCCCGGATGCGCCCGGCCAGGTCCCTGCACGGGTCGAACCGCGCCAGGCCCAGGCCCGCGGGCACGGGCAGGGTGTGCAGGCGCCGCAGGACGTCGGCGAGATCGGCCGGACCGGGCCGCCGGTCACCGAGGTCTTCGGAGAACGACACTTGGAGGTGGTAGCGGCCGCTGTGGGTCAGCGGGTAGGTGGAGTTGCCGGCCGGGCGCGGGGCCCGGATGCCGTTGTTCAGGAGCCACTTCGCGATGCGGGTGTCGCGCGCGGCCGTCTCGAATGCGGTACCCGGGGCCCACACCTTGGCGACGGCCTCGGACCGGGGCAGGCGCCACGTGTGGTGGGGTCCGCCGTGCAGGAGAACGGCGCCACGTGGGTCGAGGCCGTTGCGCCGGGCCATGGCGATGACCGCGGCACAGCTGTCGTCAGGGTTCACTGTGGCACCTTCCGAAGAGGTCGGGATAGGAGGGCCCGGGGCCGTTCCCGGGTCGGGGGTCGGCAGGGCGTGCGGGGGTGCGGTAGCCGGTGACGCGGTGGGTGACGGTGGCGGCGCCGGGGAGACGAGCGGGCGTTCCCGCGTCACCGGTCACAAATCGACGCCGATGCGCCTGGCAGCGCCGGTGACGGCCTTGAGGTCGGACGGGCTCCCCGCATACATCCGGCGGGCGAAGCGCAGCAGTTCGGCGGCCTGTTCCAGGTGCCCCTGTGCGCCGGCCAGTTCGCCCGACCACAGCAGGACGCGGCCCTGCCACAGGTCGGCCCTCTCGGTGACGAAGTGGTTCATCGCCCGGCTGAACGCGGCGTCGGCAGGGCCGAACGATCCCCGCAGAGCGAGGATGCGGCCCTCCCACGCCCGGGCCCTGCCGGCGTTCAGACCGTCGCCGACGGCGGTCAGTTCCTGGTAGGCGTCGCGCAGGTGCGCGAGCGCGGTGTCGTCGTCGCCGAGATCGTGGAGGGAGACGGCCAGCGCCACCCTGGTGACGCCGGTGTCGCGGGCGTTGTCCAGCTCAGAGCGCCGGTTCAGCGCCTCGGTCAGGTAGACGTGCGCGAGTCCCGGGTTGCCTGAATCGTGGGTCGCGACTCCGAGGTCGTTCAGGTGCTGTGCCTGGGCGACGACGTCGTTGTCCTCGGCGGCGAGCGCGAGGGCCGCGCCGCAGTCCTCGATGGCGCCGCCGTGGTCGCCCGTCGCGCGCCGCACGGTGGCGCGGGCGGCGAACAACTCGCGCAGCATGAACCGGCCACTGGAGGCGGGCGTGGTCCGGGCGAGGCGCTGGGCGGCGGGAATCGCGAGGTCGTACGTCAACTGCCAAACCGCATAAGGGCGTCGGCGCAGCAGCCACGGCCACCAGGCGTGTGCGAGGTGCGCGGTGACGTCATCGAGGCCGTGTCGGGTCGAGGTCTCCAGCGCGGTGCGCAGGTGGGTGTCGCATCGCACGAACCACTTCAGGGCTGCCTGCTTGTCGGTGAGGTCGGCGCGGTGGGCCGGCGAGTGGATCAGGTGCGGCTCGACACTGCGCCGGAAGGGGTGCAGGGTGCGGGAGGCCGCGTGGGCCTCGGCCAGCAGCCAGTCCAGGGCGCGGCGGCGGATGGTGGCGACCTCGTCGGCGCCGTCCGTTCGTCGGCCCAGGGCGGCGGCGCGGCGGCGGCCGCCCGCGCTGGTGAAGTAGTAGTGCTCGTCGCCGTTGTCGGCCGGGTGGATGAGCCCAGCCTCCGTGAGGGAGGTCAGGTGGCCGTACGTGGCCGACGGGTCGAGGACGGTGGCCGCGCCCACCATCGCGGCGTCGATCCGGGTACCGGGCAGCGGCAACGCCCCGAGGGTCCGGTAGACGCGGGCGGTGTCCGGGGCGAGGGTCTGGTAGGTCTGGGTGACGGCTGCGGTCACGACGGTCTCCAACGGTGAGCCCGGTGTGGTCTGGAGGATGAGGGGACGCCCTGCGGCCAGGTGGGCGCCGGCCAGGGCGAGGGCAAGCGGCACGCCGCGGCAGGCAGCAGCGAGAGGGGCGAGGTCGCGGGTCGCACCGGCTTCGCCGGCGGTGGCCGCGAGAAGCTGGCGGGCTGCGGCAGGTGGCAGCGGGCCGATGCCGCGGTGGTGGGCTCCGTCGGCGAGCAGGCCGGGCAGCGGGAGCCGGGACGTGATGACGACCAGCGACCCGTCGGCGGGCATCAGTGCCCGCACCTGGTCGTCGTCGGCCGCATTGTCCAACAACAGCGCCACCGGCCGAGAGGCGGTGAGGGTGCGCAGCAGGGCTCGGGCTTCCTCGGGGTCGGCGGGGGGCTGGGTGATACCGAGGGCGCGCAGATGGCGGGCGGTGATGTCGTCGGGGTGGGCGGGGTGGGTGGTGGTGTGGGCGCCGAGGTCGGCGTGCAGTTGCCCGCCGGGCAGGGGGCCGTGCTGGTGAAGGAGGTGGAGGGCGAGGGTGGTCTTGCCGATGCCGGCCGGGCCGGTGATCAGGATCGGTGGCGGGTCGTCCTGGCGCAGGACGTCGGTGAGGGCGGCGGTGAGGTCGTGGCGGTCGACCATCGGGCGGCGGCGCGGGAGCTGGCGCGGTACCGGGGGCGGGGGCGGGGTGTGCAGGGTGATGCCCCCGTACACGGTGTGGGCCTGTACCGCCGCGCCGAGCACCGTGGCGCCGGTGATGGAGTTGTTACTGGTCACCATCGGGCCCTCCTCGGGAGGTCTCCGGCCGCCGCGCGTTCCAGCAGTCGGGTGCTCTCCTTGGGCGGCAGGGCGCGCTCCAGTGCGGCGTGCGGGCGCAGGTCGTCGCCGCGCTGGTAGGTGATGTCGATCAGGCCCCACATCGCGGTCACGATCCGGCCGTTGCGGAAGCCGAGTTCGGCGGTGTCCGAGGTCAAGGCGACGCCACTGTCCGGGGTCAGGACGCGCACTCGCAGGGCGGTGGTGCGGGCCAGGTGGGCGAGGTGGAGCATCTGGTCGGCGTGAACACCGGGGGCGTCGGAGGGACGGCGGAGCAGGTCCGCGTCGAGGAGCAGCGTCGTGGGCGGTGCGTCCGGGGCACGCAGACGGACCTCGAACGCCTCGGCCCGCACGGCGCCCACATGCCGCAGCCAGGCCGAAGCCGTCTGCGGGCGGGCGAGCAGGTTCGTGCGGTAGGCCCGGCACAGCGGGCAGCCCCGCTCCGGCACCAGCGCCGCCGACCTCGCTGGTAGGTCCCCGGGGATCCGCAGTCGGGGCGCCTCCCGATCCGCGACGGCCTGATCGTAGGCGGGCACCCGTACGGCTGCCGGAACGAGCAGCGCACCGACCAGCAGCACGGTCGAGGCCCGCTGCTCCAGAAGCTGGTAGCGGTGTGCCCGGCCGAGGCCGCAGTCCATGAAGTACCCGGACTGGGTAAGGGTGTTGACTGCGAGGCAGTGCTTGATGTCGGCTACCGCGAGCGTCCCGGAGGCGCGGTAGGCGTGCAGGACCGCGGCCAGCTGCCCGCCCGGCGCATCCTCCCGCAGCACGGTGCTGTTCCCGGCCTCCAGGGCGTCAATGTCGATGTCTTGGAGGCTGGTGGGCAGCCGGGCAGTGACGTCGGCCCGGGCCAGGCCCTGGCACTCGCGCAGGTGCCGCAGGTGACCGCCCAGGACGACGTCTCCCAGCTTCTGGCCGTGCCAGGGGAGTTCGGGTAGCGGCGTGCTTCCCTGCGGTGCGGGCAGGGGAGGCGTCGTGGCCGACGGCAGGCGTTGCTCCACGACGTGAAGGCGCGCTCGCCCCGCGCCGGGGGGCTTCGGCCCGGCGCCCTGCCCCGTGGTGTGGGTGGCGATCTCGTCCAGGCAAGTGGTCACCGCGCACACCCGGCGCACCAGGTCCAGCGCCGCCAGGTGCTCGCCCTGCCGCAACGCCGCGTCGGCGTCGAGGAGTTCGGAGGCCAGCTTGTCCAGCAGGGCGGGGTCTGACTCTCCGCCGTCGGCGCGACGGTGCCGGCGGGCAAGGTCCTCCAGGACTTCCGCGAGGCGTTCCACCGACGGGTCTGCGAGCCGGGGGCCGCCGAGACGGCGCAGTTCGGCCGCGATGCGGTCGAGCGCGCCCCTTAGGGGCAGTTGCGGCACGCCGTCCGCATCGAGCGGCACATCCAGCCGCTGGGCGGCCAGTGCGCGCAGTGCGCGGACGGCATCGCTGCTGCCTAACACCGGTGTCTCCTCTGGTCCGTGCTGAACTGGTCGGTCGTCCGCCGACCGGAAGGTCGCCTTCGGCGGCTTCGTGGGGTGGGCCCGGCCTCCCTGCCCGGGTCTTCGGGCCCATCCCGGTCCGCTTCCACGGCCGGTGGTGACGGCCACCGGTGTGCCCGCCTATGGCGATCGGGGCCAGGCGGGGGGTGGTCCTCCGCTGCCGGCCGTGATCTCTCCTGCGACGGGCAGCGGGATCCTCAGGCGCCGGCCGGGCAGCGCCGCGCTCGGGCTTGGTCCAGGGCGGCGGCCAGGCGGTAGGGGTCGGTCAGCACGGGATCTGTGCCGGGCAGCGCCCTGGGCAGGACCTGCCAGCGCCTCCGGTCGGCCTCCCGGCCCGCCGGCGGGCACTTGATGGCTCGCTCCGATGCGTTGCGCCCGTCGATCAGCTCCGCGTCCGGTCCCAGCCACACGGCCGGGGCGATCGGCAGGAACACCTCGACGGCCGAGTGGTTGACGAGGACCGGGCCGAGCAGCTGCGGCACTGTGGCGGCCAGCTCGGCGACGGCGTCGGCGCCGAGGTCACCCGGGAGCCGGACCACGACAAAGCCGCTGCCGACCGGTACCGGGGCGGCTTCCCCCTTCGCCCAGGCCTCCCAGGTCACCGTCGGGTCGCCGGTGCGGCGGCTGAGCCAGCGCATACCCGAGATCACCTGGCCCAGGGCCCGGGCCGAAACGACGGACGTTAACTTCATCTCGACCTCTGCACAGAAGAGTTGTGGAGTTTGCCGGATTCGGCCGGACCGGCCGCTCAGGCAGGGAGGAGTTCCGCTCGCCTACAGCGGCGTACGGACCTGGCGCTGTCTGCCGCGTTCCAGGGCCCTGCGCGTGCGGCGCAGCGCGACGGCCAGGTGCTCGTGGCGGGTCAGCGTGCCGGAGCCGTCCGGGTCGACCAGCCACTGCCGGTCCCAGAGCCGCCCGGTTCCCGGGGCCGGCATCAGCACCGAGGGGGGATCGCCGCCGTCCTCGGGCTCGGTGAGCAGCACGGTGCCGTGCATTTGCCAGCCCGCGCCGGGACGTACCGGCACCAGCCAGTAGCTGACCTGGTCGCCGTGGCTGTAGAGCACCGGGCCGAGCGGCAGCCCACTCTCGTCCAGCTCGGCGAGCACCGCGTGGGTCAGGACGGCACCGGCGATCAGGACGGCGTCGAACCGGCAGGACAACTGCACCGGGGCGAGGCTGCCGCTCCTCCACAGGTCCGTGATCGTGCGCGGGGTACTGCTGACGCCGGCGAGCCAGCGCCGTCCCAGCACGTGCGTCGCGATCCGGGTGACCATCGTGGTGGTCCTTCCGTCAGAGGTGTTCAAGGGGAGTGCCCGCCCGCCCCTTGCCGGGGAGGACTTGAAACGGCCGGGCATCCGCTGCCTTCCGGCTGTGCGGGCGGCGGTGAGGGCGCCGAGGCCGGACGTCGTTGGTCGACACCGCCGCGCGGCCCATGGCCGGCATGGGCCGCGGCGGCCCTCGACAGGGCGGCGTGGGCCCGACTGGTCTACCGGCAGGGGCGGAGGCCAGCCGGGAGTTGCGGCAGTACGGCGCGCGCCGGGCGTGCGGGCCGATGGCTACGCGGCGGTGCGCCACCTGGGGCGTCGACCGGGTCGGTGCCATCTGGCCACGCCCCTGCGGGCGAGCGGGGAGATGATGCTCAGGGGCGGTATCGGGGCCGGTATGGCGGGTTCCAGTGGCACTTCCGCCGCAGTGGCGGTGACCTCGTCTGAAACCTGCGAGTCCAGTTGCACGGTGACGTCGAACCAGACGGACCAGCCCGTGGGGTTTCCTCGGACGTCAAGGCGCTGGTGCCAACCGGCGTTGTCGGCATAGCCGATGGCAACGGTGACCCCTCGGCCGCCGAGCGCGGTCAGGCTCTCGGCCCGGCTGCCCATGTCCGGCACCGTCAGGCGGGGATCCGTGATGGTGATCCGGAGCCGGCTCTGCTGGAGGTCCAGGTCGCCGTCGATGAGCAGCTCGGCATCAGGACCGGCATGGTCGGCACCGTATTTCGTCGCATTGTCGACGAACTCCGACGTGCACAGGCGGACGGCGTACATCTGGTCGTCGTCGAGGGAGACCCCGTCCAGACTCCTCACCCGTTCGAGGAGCAGGTTGCGAATGGCACCCGCCGAAGCAGTTCTCAGCGGGGTTGTGATCTGTAAGACGCGGCGGTGCATGGCAGATCCTCCGGGCTGGTACGAGTGGGCAGGTGTCCCCGGGCCGCCGACATAGGACGGCGCTTCGGCCTTCGACCTCGCACGGCTCTTGGCCGGCAGATCCTGGCCTGCGTTGCTGCGGTGATCCAGGATGGCGGGCGAAGCTGTTCACAACCACCACACGCACCACACCACTTGACGTGGTGCCGGTGTGGTGCTGTAACACTCGAACACCACTTGCCATCATTTGTCGCGCGGCGAGCCATCGCTGGTGAAACTGGTGGTAAGCACCAGACCGGACAATGCGGCACAAGCCACAGGAGCCCGACGTGCAGACACTCTTGAACGAGCTTCTCTCCAACGGTGGCGAGACGACGGACGCATTCATCGACCGCTACCGGGCGACCTGCGGCATGCTGCTGAGGGAGACCCGTCATCGGGAGTTCCAGGCGTCCGACCTGTCTGTCATGACGGTGACTCGTTGGAGAAACGGCAACTTGAAGGGCCTGCCGCGCAGGCCGGCACCGATGGTGCTGGAGCGCATGTTTCCCGGACGAACTGCGCTGGAGTTACTCACCCCGGCCGCCCATGGCGAAGCTCCGCCCCGGACTGCCGGGCACACGCTCAACGAAGGCGATCTCGAAATGGACGCACGTAGGGCTGCAGAACGCGCTTCGCGCGCGGCAGCGAGCACCGTCGAAGACATGTCGATCGACGAGATCGAGGACGACACCCTCGTCCTCGCCTCCGAGTACAACAAGAAGCCCCCGTTCGAGGTCTACGGGATGGGCAGCACACTGCTTGCCTCGGCCACGGACCTGCTCGAACGCACCAGCCTCCTCGGCCAGCAACAGCGCCTGTACCGCGCTGCCGGAAGGACAGCGGTCGTGCTCGCCACCGCGTCTTTCGACCTCGGATCAACGCGCGCGGCGACCGGCTTCGCCCGGACGGCCGCGATGTACGGCAAGGTCATCGAGGACGCGCCCTTGCGCGCTTACGCACTCGGAAACCTGGCTATCCTGGCGTACTGGTCCGATCAGCCGACTCGAGCGATTCGGCATGTGGAGGAAGCACAGGCACTGCCCGGGCTCGGCGATGTCGCCCGACGCCGCCTCGCGGCGATCGCCGCTCGCGCCTACGCCCACGCTGGCAACGCCGAAGCTGCCCGCCGGGCGGCTGCCCTGGCGCTCGCCGAAGGCACCGGGGCTCGTGACGTCCTCCACGACGACGTCGGCGGAGAGTTCGGCTTCTCTCGGCGACGAGCCCAGATGAGCAACGCCACAACCTACCTGCTGCTGAACGACGGTGCGGCTGCAGCGAGCACGGCGCAAGAAGCGATCGACCACATGAGTCACGAGCGGGCAGAGGGTCGTCTGAGCCTCCAAGAAGCCACCGATCTGGTGCAGGCTGCGATCGACCTCGCCCGTGCGCGGCTCCACTCGAACGAGTTCGATGGCGCGCTTGAAGCCGTGCACCCAGTATTCGGCCTCGGGAAGGAGTGGCGGGTCGAGGGCGTCACCTTGCGTGCGCAAGCAATGCGCAAGGACCTGGCCCGGCCGGGCCTCCGCCTTCCGGAGCGAGGCAGGACGGAACTCGCGGAGCGGATCGAGGAGTATGTGGCCGTGGCGGCACGCTCCCAGATCGGGGCGCCGCCGGCCATAGGCTGATCAGCCCTCAACGGCGGCAAGCAGGCGTTCCTCCTTCTCCTGAGTGATCCCGTGGGCGTGGCGCCGAGGGTGGTCTACCAGTTTGCCGCCGTCTCGAAGCCATGCCCACGTCTGCTTGATCGTCTCCTCGATTGGCCGGAAGCGGGCGCCCGCCTCTACAGCCCGGTCCGACCGGACATTCCACACACCGGCGTGGGTACGCCACAGGGGCAGCTCGGTCCATTCGGTCACGCCATGGTTCTTCAGCGCGGCGTCGTCCACCCACACCGCCTCACCGACTCCACCGGTCACCCGCAGGCAGGCCTGGATGAATCCCTCGAAGGTGACGCCGCTCGGGTGCGTGACATTGAAGACCTGTCCTCGCGCGGCGAAGGCACAGTCGAGGGCAAACCTGGACACGTCACGAACATCGACCGGTTGGATGATCCGGGCCGCGGGCGCAGGCGCCAAGATCCGACCGCCTCTGGCTGCCCGGTTCAGCCACCAGGGGAGCCGGCCCACGTACTCGCCGGGGCCAAGGATCACGCCAGGACGGAGGATTGTCACATCGGATCCAAAGGCCGCGAGAATGGCGTGCTCTCCCCCGGCCTTCTGGAATCCGTAGAGGGTCGGCGACCCGTCCTCTCCGGTGTACCCAAAGGTCTCGTCGGCATCCGGAGGGCAGTCGAGAACTGCGTCCGCCTCAGTCAGCTCCCGATGAGGCCACCCCTGGTAGACCGACACCGTGGAGACGTGAACCCAATGCGCAACCTGCGGCCGAAGAATCTCGGCGCCGAGCAGGACATGGCGTGGCGAGAGCTCCGTTGAGCTTGTGTCGATCACGGCGTCCCATGGACCGCGGTCGGCGAGCTTCTGAAGATCAGCAGCATTGGTGCGATCGCCACGAACGTGTTCCACTCCTGCCGAGGGCGCACCGGACAGGCCTCGGCTGAAGGCCGTCACCTGCCAGCCCCGGGCAAGTGCCCCGTCTGAAATAGCTCGGCCGAGGAACCACGTACCACCCAGAACCAGAAGCCTCATGGGTCCGATCCTGCCTGGCGAGCGGAGGTCCCCGCTACCTCCCCCAACCGATTCGTTCAGAAGTCGGCCGGCTGCTGATCACGAACAATCCTGGGCGAAGTCGCTGGTCGCGCGGTTACTGGGCAGCAGCGTGACCTCGATCGCGAGCACACCACACTCTTCCTTGGCCACGGGGAGGATGATTCGCAGGGCCGCGAGGACACCAGTATGGCCGGCTGTCGGGTTGATCGCGGCAGGGTCCTCGCGGTCCAGGAGGGCGTCGAGGTTCAGGTAGCACTCGATGCATACGACGTCACGGGTGGCGCTTGTACTGGCAGCCGCAGGACGGGGCCCGGCGTCCAGGTGCCGGGCCCCGTTCTCAGCAGCCGTTAGTGCTTGCTGCGGCGTCTACGCCGACGGGGCCGGCGCCCGCGTTCCGCATCCTTCCGCGGCGGCCTCGTGCGACCACCGGGCCGGACGGTCCCCGCGGACCACCGACGTCGGCCGGCTTCGGAGCGCGGCCGATCCTGCCGGTCCGATCCGTCGCCCTCGCGCCATCGGTGTCGGACGACAGCCTCTACCGCTTTCACGATCAGAGTCGCGAGCAGGCTCGCCGCGAACTTCTCCACAGACCATGGAAACGATGTCTGGTCGTTGCTCACTTCAACTCCTCTTGCTCACGGAAACGTTGAGCGGGAGGCGTTCACCTAAGAAGACATCTCATTTGGAGAGTCGGCGGTAGCAGATGACGGCTGCTGCGATGCTGGCGAAGGCGGCGAAGTGGTCGACCTTGACCTCGTAGCGGCGGTGGAGTCGGCGGAATCCGCTCAGCCAGGCCACGGTGCGCTCGATCACCCAGCGGTGGCGGCCGAGACGCTGGGAGGACTCGATTCCTCGGCGGGCGATACGGGCCGGGATCTGCCTGCGGCGCAGGTAGGAGCGGATGAAGCGGTGGTCGTAGGCTTTGTCGGCGTGCAGTTTGCCGGGTCGGCGCCGCCTCGGGCCGCGTCGCGAGCGGATCGGCGGGATGGCGTCGACGAGCGGGATCAGGGCCTGGCTGTCGTGGAGGTTGGCCCCGGAGATCGCGAGCGACAGGGGTAAACCGGTGCGTTCGGTGAGCAGGTGGATCTTCGACCCGTACTTGCCCCGATCGACAGGATTCGGACCTGTCAGCTCCCCTTTTTCGTGGCGCGCATGTTCACCGAGTCGACCGCGCACCTCGACAAGTCCAGCTCGCCCCGCGGGCCAAGCTCGTCCAGGACCAGGCGGTACAGCTTCGCCCACACCCGGGCCGCGGTCTACTCCGTGAACCGCCGGTGCGCGGTCGGCCCGGACGGTCCGAAACACAACGGCAACTGGGCCCATGTGCATCCGGAGGTGGCCACGAACACGATCGCCGCCAGCACCTCCCGGTCGCCGTGCCAGCGCCGCCGGCACCACCCACTGAAACAACTCCCACAACTCATCCGGCACCAGGCGCTCCACAATCAACACGCCAACGGCCTACAAGTACAAATGAAATGACTTCTAACTAAACCTCAGACCTTCTGACGCATCACACTACGTCGTCGAGACGATCCGGCTTACCGGACCGGGCGGTGGGGGTGGTGCAGGCCCGCACAGTGCAACGCTTCGAAGCCTGTACTCGCTGATGGGCAGGACCGGTGGCGATCGGACAGGCGAGGGCAGCAGAAGGCGTGGGCTGCCACCGGTTTTCGGTGGCAGCCCACGCCTATGGTTCGGGGAACGGGCGGCAGCCTGCCCTGCCGCGATTGCCTTGTAGCCGTGAAGTGCCCGGCGAGTGTCAGGATTTGGCGGTGCCGTAGGTGGCGAAGGCGTTCCACGCGGACCAGGCGCCGCCGGGGCTGGTCTCGGCCTCGTTCATCACCGAGCCGTCGTTCATGACGGTGAAGACCTCCAGGCGGCCGTCGGCGTGGCGGGCGGCGGCCGCGGCGGTGACGGTGCCGGCGGGACCGAAGCCGTTCCATGCCGACCATGCGCCGCCCGGGCTGGTCTCGGCCCGGTTGGTGACACCGCCGCCGGGGGTGACGGCGAAGACCTCCACCCGGCCGTCCGCGTGCACACCGGTGGTGAGCGCGCCCGGGGACCCGTCGCCCTTGGCGGTGCCGTAGGTGGCGAAGGCGTTCCACGCGGACCATGCGCCGCCGGGGCTGGTCTCGGCCTCGTTCATCACCGAGCCGTCGTTCATGACGGTGAAGACCTCCAGGCGGCCGTCCGCGTGCCGCGCAGTGGCCGCGTTGGTCACGGTCCCGGACGGGCCGAAGCCGTTCCACCCGGACCAGGCACCGTTCGCAGCGGTCTCCGCCCGGTTCGCCATGGTGCCGCTCGGCGTCACGGCGAAGACCTCCACCCGGCCGTCCGCGTGCACACCCGTGGTGACGCTCTTGGCCGTGCCCGCCGGGGCGAAGCCGTACCAGCCGGACCAGGCGCCGCCGGGGCTGGCCTCGGCCTCGTTCACCACCGAGCCGTCACTCAAGGACGCGAACACCTCCAGCCGACCGTCGGCGTGACGCGCCGTCGCCACCGACGTCACCGTCCCCGTCGGACCGAAGCCGTTCCACGCCGACCAGGCGCCGCCCGGGCTGGTCTCCGCCCGGTTGCTGATACCGCCGCTCGGCGTCACCGCGAACACCTCCACCCGGCCGTCCGCGTGCACACCCGTGGCCACCCGACCACCACTACCGAAGCTGGCCACCGCAGCCGGCACGGTGGGCGAGGGATCGGTCGGGTAGGGGTCGATTCCGTCGTTGGTCAGCCCGGCGGTGGTCGCGCAGCCCCACTGCCCGGGGCCCGCAGCGCGCAGGACCTTCTCGGCTATCAGGATCTGCTGCTGCTTGGTGGCGAGGTCGGCCCGGGACGCGTACTGCCCGCCGCCGTAGGCGAGCCAGGTGCTCTGCTGGAACTGCAGACCCCCGTAGAGGGTGTTGCCGGTGTTGATGCTCCAGTTCCCGCCGCTCTCGCACTGGGCGACCCTGTCCCAGGTGGCGACGGAGGCAGCCTGGGCTTGGCCACCGACCAGCAGCGGGGCGGCGAGGGAGAGGAGCGCGGCGGCGGTGAGCGCGCGTGCGGAGTGCTTGCGGGTGTTGGCGGTCATGGCGGGTCCCCCGAATGTCGGTGGTCGGTGTGGGGTCGGTTCTGAGGCGCGGGCCGGTTTGGCCGGGCGGCCGCCGGGCGGCACGGGGTGCGAAGTGGGCCGCCCGGTCCCGCTGCGCGCCCTCTGCGGGCTTCGGCGCAACAGCGGGTGCACCGAGTGCCGGGGCCTGTTCTCGGACGTCGGGCACTGCGCGGTCGGCAGTCTGGATCGGCACGGACCGATGGAGCAGAGGTCAAGCGGACGGGCAGTTGTCCGCAGGAAGGGCGGCGATGCAGCGGCGCCCAGAAGTAGGGCGGGCGCGCCCGGGGATCACGGCCGCCGGATCGGCGCCGGACAGCTGCCCTGCAGGAGCAGCAGTCGGTGCGGTACCGCGGCAGAAGGTCAGCGCGCAGTGGGCGGGATCGGCGGCTGGTAGCGTCGGCGCAGCATCGGCGATGCCTGGTGGCTGCGGGTGATGAGGCTGTACGCGATGGCCAGCGAATCCTTCGCTGCGGCCTCGGACGGGGCCGGGGCCGCGGGGTTTTCGGTGGCGGTTTCAGCGGCGGCGGGGTGGGTCAGCAGGTAGAGCAGCAGGTCGACCTGTTCCGGCTCGCAGCGGACGGTGATGTGCTGGACGGCATCGGCGGGTCTGGTGTGCGCCCACAGGGCGGCCTGGACTTCTTCTGCTTCCCCGGCCCGGGCCCACCCGGCGGCGCCCTTACGGCGTAGCGAGGCGTAGACGATGTCCATCTGCGGTCAGCCGCCCCAGCCGAGGCTGTCGGTGGTGACGGTGGCAAGCGGGGTGGGGGTGCTGGAGACCGTGGTCGTGGCGGAGGCGGAGGCGGAGGCGGAGGCGGCGGCGGGGGTCAGGAGCAGGGCGCCGAGCGAGAGGGTGAGGACCGCGGCGGCCTTGGCGATACGGGTGCTGGTCATGGTGGTCTTCCTTCGGGTGTGACGGGGAATCGGGTAGTCGGTCCGGTTGAGCAGTCCCGCGGTTGACGCTCTTCCGGTGGCCGGCCGGTTGTCGTTCTCCCTGGCGGCGATCTCTACTTTCGTCGTTGCGGAACCCCCTCGGAAGGGGTTCCGGATGTCGCCAATCGGACTGTCCGACACCAGACAAGCTGTCATGAATTCATCAAAAAATTGAGATCGGATGCCCTTCGGACATAGGCCTGCGGATGCCTCAAAAGCCCGCAGAATCGATCTTGTGATCGAACGCGCCGATCTGCCAGGATGCGTGACGCTTCGTACGCCACTGCGCACGACACCACCAACGAACCACCACATGAGGGGGGCCCATGCTGGAGGCTCTAGGACTCACGGCCACGGCCGGACGGGTCTACCGGGCACTGCTCGACCGACCCACCGACAGCCTCGACGAGATCGCCACCCACTGCGCGCTCAGCACCGCCCAGGTCCACGACAGCCTGGACGAACTCGGCACCCTCATGCTGGTCCGCACCTCCGCCGAACACCCCGGCCGGATGCGCGCCGTCGACCCCGCCATCGGCCTCGCCGACCTGCTGGCCCGCCAGGAAGCCGAACTCGCGGAACGCCAGGCCACCCTGGCCGCCTCCCGCGCCGCCGTCACCCGCATGGTCGCCGACCGGGCCGAGCACCGCTCCGAGCACGGCGAACGGCTGCTCGGCATGGACGCCATCCTGCACCGCCTCGAACGCATGGGCCGCAACACCACCCGCGAGGTCATCAGCATCCAACCCGGCAACCAGCGCCCCGAGGACCTCGACGCCTCCCGCCCCGCCGACGCCCAGGTCCTCGCCCGGGGCATCGCCATCCGCACCCTCTACCAGGACTCCACCCGCCACCAGCCGCACACCGTCACCTACGCCCACTGGCTGCGCAGCCAGGGCGGCGAGGTACGCACCTCCCCCACCGTCCCGCAGCGGATCGTCGTCGTCGACCGCCGCGAGGCCCTGGTCCCGGTCGACCCCGAGGACAACCGCAAAGGCGCCCTGTACGTCACCGAGCCCGGCATCCTGCACTCCCTCCTAGACCTGTTCGACCAGGCGTGGAACACCGCCGTCCCTCTCGGCTCCACCACCCCCGAAGACCCCACCACCGGCCTCACCACCACCGAACGTGAACTGCTGCGCCTGCTGGGCTCCGGCCTCACCGACGACGCCGCGGGCCAGCGCCTCGGCTTCTCCTCCCGCACCGTCGGCCGCCACATGGCCTCCATCATGGAACGCCTCAACGCCAGCAGCCGCTTCGAGGCCGGCATCAAAGCCGCGCAGGGCGGCTGGCTCTGACCCCACGCCGAAAAACCTTCGGGGGCGTGCGGGGCCAAATCCCCGCAGGCCCCCGAGGCACCCACAGGCCCGACGGAACCGCGAACAACCAGCAGCAGGTAGACCAGCGACGAACTCCGCTACGCCAACAGGCCCGGACCGGACACGAGCCGGACCCAAACAGTCGACGGCCAGGCGGCAAAAGCGATCCGCGCCGGAGCGGCCACCCGAACTCGGCCGAGCCATGGCCTACTCAGTAGCCCAAATGAGATGTCTTCTTAAGCCCGAAGCTACGAGTACAACGGGGATGGGAGATGGGCCACTCTGCTGCGTCCTCGACCATACGCACGGTGCGCGCGGCTTTGTCCGGGTCGGGGTGGCTAGTCCATCCGCAGTCGTACCCGTCGAACACGTGGACGTGCTGGATTCCGTACTCGCGGGCGGTGTTGAGGGTGCCGGCGTTGTAGGCGACGGCGGAGCGGGCGAGGACGGCGGCTTCGGCCCAGGCCCGGACGGGCATACGGGCCCCGTTGCGGTAGACGACGTGGTCGAGGCGGTAGGCGGCGGAGAGCCGGTCGGCGAGGGCCCGGGCGGTGGCCACGGCTCCAGCACGGTCAGTGGCCAGTAGGGGGAGGTCGTGGCGGGCGGCGGCCCGGGCGGCCCGGTAGAAGGCGCCCGCCACCCGGACGCTCTCCTGAGCCCTGTGCAGCAGTTCGCCGTAGGTGTCGGCGCTCAGCGCCCGAAGGGCGTCCTGGTGGGCCGGTGTCCAGGTGAAGGTGCGGCCAAGGCTCGCGGCGGCGTCCCGGGCGGCCTGCTCGTAGAGGCGCGGGACTTCTCGGTGCGCGTAGTCGCGGATCACGCCGTCCACCGCGTGGTGGAAGCTGCGGATCGCGTCGGCGAACTCGGCGAGGACGGCGGCCAGGCGGGCGGTGCGCCGCCCTCGGGCGAGGACGGCGAGGACGGCGGCCTGAGCAGCGGCCAACTGCTGCCAGGCGGCGTCGAGGCCGGCGGGGACGTCGTCTACGGGCTCCGGGTCGACGGCGGGCTGGGTGGTGTGGTTCATCGGGTGCGGCGTGCGGGCACGAGGGTGGCGGTGTCAAGGTGCGCAGTGTCGTCGCCTCCGGGCGCGGCCTCGTCCGGGCCCAGGGTGGTCGGAAGTTGTGCGAGTTGGCGTTCGAGGCCGCCGAGGTTGGCGGTGCGGTCGACGGTGACCACGCCGTCGACGACGAGGCGTAGCGGGTCGGCGAGTAGTCCGGCGCGGCGTTCGGCCAGGACTTCGGCGGCGACGGCGCGGGCGGTGCCGAGGCGGTTGTACCGGTTGGTGAGGTCGTCGGTGTTGGTGGTGCCGAGCTGGGCGTGCAGCCAGGCGAGGACGGCGGGGTCCACGGTGGGGGTCCGATCGTCGGGTGCGGCGGGACCGGCCCCCCGGGTGCGTGGTGGGGGTGCCGGTCCCGTCGGTGCGGTGGGGGCTAGTTGGTGTCGGTGCGGGCCTTGCGGGTCCGCGGTGGTCTGGCCGGCGGCTGGGTGCCGTCGGCCTCTCGGCCCGGGGCGAGTTCGCTGTCCGGCTGGTCGGTGAGCTGCCAGGCGTCCGGGTTGGTGATGAGCTCGGCCAGCTCCCGGGGCGGGATCTCGCCGGGCAGCAGGACGAGGTGATCGCCGGTGCCGGGGTGTTGGAGGTGGACCGCGTAGGCGAGTCGGCGTGGCATCACAGGACCTTGGCCACGATGTGGCAGTCCGGGGTGTGCAGGACCGGCATCGCGACGGCTGCGCCCTTGGTCCAGATCTGCACCGGGTCGTCCTGGACGCCGCGGGTGAGGATGATGCCCGGGGCGTCCTCGCGGGTGATCTCCGGGTTCGTGCCGCGGGCCAGCACGAGGGCTTCGGCCGTGACGCCGTAGAGGGTCTGGCCCCACTTCGCGCGGTCCGGAGGCAGCATGATCCACCGGTCGTCGGGCAGCACCTTGGTGGCGGTGCCGTCGACGTTGACCTGCGCCCGGTAGAGGGTGACCGGCGGCAGGCCATAGTCGCCGCGCACCGCGTTGACCTCGGACACGGTCAGCGTGCGGGTCGGGGTGTTGGAGGGGTTGACGCTGCGGTAGTAGGCGGCCCGGTAGGCGTTGTTGCGGGCGAGCTGGGAGAACGCCTTCTTGGAGGTGAGGACCATCTCCGGCTCGGGTGCGCCGAGGTCGTCCAGGTAGGACATCCAGCCGAGTTCGTCGGCGAGCGGGTCCGACGTCGGGTCCGACCAGGGCTTCGGTGCGACCGGCATGTTGCCGGCGGGCACGCCGAAGTCGATCTCGATGGTGAGACCGGCTTCGTTGTCGAGGGTGAACTTACCGTCGGTGAGCACGTCGCCGGCGGCGAGTTCGAGGCGGGAGCGGATCGCCTCGATGTGCCGCTCGGCATCGTCGAACAGCAGCTCCAGCAGCCGGTCCTGGTCGGCGCCGTGCGCCTGCTCCAGGAGAATCTGCTGCTGTTCACCGACGATGAGCTTCTGACCCAGGGCGGGGAGCAGCCCTTCGCGCGTGGTCTCCCACGCGGTGCGGTCGGCGAACGCCACGGAGCTGTCGTACGCGCGATACTTCGCGGTATTGACCCGGCGGCCGTTCTGCTTGATCCGCCACTTCACCTCTGGGGTGACGAGGGTCGGGAAGACGGTGCTGGTCAGCAGGAAGTCGGCCGGGGAGGGGATGGCGCGGGCGAACGTGGTGAGGTCCGCCGCGGACACGCCCTTGACGAGGTCCTGAATCGTCATCGCTCAGGACCCCTTACACGAACCGGATCAGCGCGCCGGTGGGCGACAGCGTGATCTTGGTGGGGTCGATGCCGCCGGGGATCTTGGCGGCCCGGGCGACGCCGTGCCACAGCAGGGCGCACGGGATCTTCGGCTGGCCCGGGGCGAACAGGGCCTCGTCGAAGACCAGGCCGGAGAAGGTCTGGCGGCCGTCGGTGGCGGCCGGGTCGTAGGGGCCGTACAGGCCGGAGGCGGTGATCTTGCCGAGGGGCAGGCCGGACAGCAGACGGCTGTAGGGCTGGGTGGAGTCGGTGGAGGCGACGTAGTGGGTGTTGGCGACGAGCTTCGACGCGTCGATGGTGACGGTCTCGGTCTGGTCGGTGCCGTGGGTGGACGCGAGCCAGGGGCGTCCGGCGGTGTACGTCGCCGAGGTGGTGATCGGCTGGGTGGTCAAGGGGTGTGATCGCCTTCGGGGAGCTGGCGGTCACGCACTCACCGGCTGGTGGTGCCGTCCACGGTGGGGGTGGGGCGTGGTCCCCTGGTCCCGGTTCGCTGCCGGGTCAGACGATCAAGGGCGGCCGGGTCGTCAGGCCGTGAGGTAGCCGCGGCGCTTGGCCATGTCCAGGCCGAAGGAGGTGGCGGCGGGGGCCTGGCCGCGCGGCGGCGGCCCGCCGGCGGGCGACCCGGTCGGCGCGGGCGGCGCCGTAGTGGGCGAGGCCGGGCCGAACAGCTCCGGGCGGCGGTCCGCCAGCACCTTCGCAGCGGCCGCCACGGCCTGCTCGTCGGCGTCGGCGGCAACGTCAAGGAGACGGATCGCGTCGTCGAGGTTCTGACCGCTCGCGCCCAGGCGGCTCAGAGCCGAGTGCCGCACGGCCTGGTGGAGCCGGTCGAGGGCCTGCTGCTCGCGCTGGAGCGCCCGCTGCTCGCGCTGCGCGGCGGCCTGCTCGCGGCGCTCGACCTCCCCGAGGGCCGCCCGCTCGGCCGCGCGCTGCGCCTCGACCCACGTCTGGAGGGCGGTGGTGTCGTCGAAGCCGAGGTCGGTGACGAGCTTTCGGAGAGCGGCACGTTCACCCTGGGACTTCTCCCGGGCAAGGAGCTTCGACAGGGTGTCCTGGGTGATGAGAGTGCTGCCCGCGTCGGTACTGGCCGGGGGCTGCGTGGCGGCCGGGTCTCCGGCGGGCGGGTTCGCCTGGGGCGGGGGGGCAGTCATCGTTCCTCCGGAGCAGCGCCCCCGCGCCAGTGACCAGTGTAGCTACTCCCTGGCAGGGCCACGGTGCCGAAGACCTCGGGCACCGGGAACGAGTAGCCACACTGCCGTCCTGGTTCGTCAGAACAGGGTACCTGGAGCGAAATAGCTTGCTAGCCACACTTCGCCACACGCTATCGGCCTCCGACCTGGAGGACGTCGCCGAGCGCCATCCCGGCGCCCCGAAAGGAGGAGCCGCTCCAAAGACGGCGTGAATCAAATAACCCAGCAGGCACAGGAAACTTGGATCACGAATCCCATAGCATCACGGCCGTCTCACTAAGCTTGAAATGTTCCGCTTGGAGCGTTCATGAAATCCATTTCGGCAGGATCGGGGCGGTTCACAAACGGGAAGCGATCTCCCACATCCTGTGAACACACTTCGCTCGACGACCACGTAGACGCGGAGAAGCTTTAGTGGTAGCTAGATTCAGGTCAACTCCCACCTTTCGGACGATCTGCTGTGGAAATTTGGACAGCAAGAGCCCCGCCCTCTCCTAAAAACTCGGGATTCCTGCTCCCCTCTTCCTAAACGAGTCGGGGCAGCCGAGCCGTCGACGGCCCATCGACGAATCCTTGGGGGAGCATTGAAAAGGATCAAGAAGCTGGCTATACGGGGCGCACTCAGCATGAGCATCGTCCTCAGCGGCATGGCCATCGGGACGACGGACGCGGCCGCCATGGCGGAAGATTGCCCCTCAACCTACTACTGGTGCTACAGCGTCAACACCGCCCATGGCTACCTGGTGATGTACACCAGACTCGACCCGAGCGACCACCACGAGCGGGCCTTCTACCGCGCCCTCGGGTGGGACGGCGACAAAGTCTGGATGAACTGGACCAAGGATAATGGCCGGACCTGGCATGAAGAGACCGAGGTGACGAGCTGGATTGCCGGCAACTACGTCCGTAGGGATGACATAGCGGTCTGGGACGGCAGTCCCTACCAGGTACAGGTGTGTTCGGCTGACCAGTACGGAAACTGGCTCCCCGACTGCACGCCTTGGCACTGACAGGTAGCCACGCGAGCGAGCCAGCGAAACATCAGGAACTCACGCCGCAAACCCCGTAAGGCCATAGACGTCTCACTGGACTCGGGGCTTCCTGCCTTCTCCGTGCGACAGGGCGGCTTCGACTCCTTAGGCATGCCAGCACGGTAGGGACTTGGCTAGCGCAGCTCGACCGACTTCCCGCGTGGGTTTCCCTACGGGAACCCACAGTCCTCGCAGCATGGGTTCCCCCGGGGGAACCCGGCAGGTTGCCCTGGCGGAACCCAGCAGGTTGCGCCGGGGGAACCCCTTCCTTCCTTGTCCTTACCTACTTCCTTCCTTCTCCCCCCTCCCCCCACGGCTGACGCCGCAGGGGGCCCAGGGTGGCCCTCTATGAGCCCCTCGGGCCCTCCGGGGTGACCTTGGGCCCCGCCCCCTCCCCGAGGAGCGCAGGGGGCACCGTGGGGCCTGCCGGGGGTAGGCCGAGGAAGTCCCGGACCACCCGGGTGTCGCCGGTGGCATCGGCCAGGCGAGCGGCGGCGTCGAAGGCTCGGGCCTGGATGCGGCGGACCTCATCGGCGATGTCGGTGATCGGGAAACCCGAGTCGGACAGCATCCGGACGCAGGTCTCCAGGCTGAACAGCCCGGCCTCGTAGCCCTTCACCGCGAGGTCCAGGGCCTCCGTCTTGTCGGTGGGCAGGTGCGGGCCCCACACGATCTGGGCGGCCGGCAGTTCCCCGGTGGGCCAGCCGACCTGACCCGCCTGGAAGAGCCTCCCGGCCATCTTCAGCAGCAGCTGGTACTTGTGGGCGCGGGCGAGGCGCATCTCCCCGACCAGGGCGCCCAGAGGGCCCAGCGACAGTGCCAGGGCGTAGCCCGACGGCACCTCCGACGGCTTCACCAGGCCGAGGCCGGCGGCGGTCAGCCGGGAGTTCCCGGCGACCCGGTCAAGGAGGTGGTTGGTGCGCTCCCGCAGCTCCCGCAGCTGCGGGGACGTGTCGAGCGCGGTCATCGAGCCGCCCTCACCCAGCGACCACACGGTGCCCGCCTCGACCTTCAGCGGCAGCGGAGCGCCGGTGCGGTGGTCCTTCGACAGCCGCACACCCGACAGGGCGACGATCGGCGTCCCCGTCGTTCCGGAGGTCGACGAGGAGTCCGTGTCCGTCGCGGCGAGCTCGTCGAGGGCCTGCATCACGCGGGAGGTCACCGGCTGCCCCCAGTGCTCCCCGACCTCAACCACGCTGTTCGTGATGTGCACGACCGGCACGAAGTCGATTTGTAGATCCAGTGCCTGAAGGACTTCGCCATCCCGGCGCACCCGGTACCGGGCCTTGTCGGCGGGCAGGTTGTAGACGGTGTGCGCCGCCTTGAGGTCTTCGAGGAGCCACTCGGCGTCGGTCAGGTAGCAGGTTACGGTCGACGCCTGGTCCGGCGCCCACGGGTAGGTGCGGAACACCGTCCCGCCGGCGCCGTCCGCGCGGTCCCCTGGCAGCAGAACGGTCTTCCCGTCCTGCCCCGTCACCCACTCCCGGTGCGGCCCGCCCTTCCCGGTGTGGACCGCCGAGCGGGTCGCGCCGGCGATCGGCCCCAACTCGTAGGTGATGCGGCGAACCCGGGCTTTCCGGCCGGTGGCCGGGTCCTCGGGCAGCTCCCACGCGAAGTGCACCGCGGTGGGGAACTGGCCGCCGTCGGCCTCCTCGTCTGTCCACACCGGGAAGTACCAACCCGGGTCCATCGTGCGCAGCTGCGGCCGCCCTGCCACCGCGTCCCAGGCCAGGGTGTAGACGCCGTCGCCGTAGCGCACCGCGGACCGCTCGCACTGCTGCATCCGCATCGGCAGCAGTTCCCGCCGCGCCCACTCCCGCAGCCGGTCCTGCACCTCGCGGGCAAGCGCGGCCTGCGGCGTCGGCTGCACGCCGTCGCCTTCGGCACCCGGCACGACGATGGACTGCGACGGCCCCAACAGGTAGCCGAGCGCGTCCGCGACCAGCTTCGCCGGATCGCCCAACTCCCGCCGGTCGAGGGCCTTCTCGTCCCCGGCCGCCGCCGCCAGCTGCCCGGCCTGGTTGTGATCGTAGGCGGCCAGGACCTTGTACACCTGAAGCCGACGCAGGTCCTCGGGCGGCACCCAGCCGGAGGCCAGCTCGCCGAACGGCCCGACGCCGCGACGCGGAGCGGTGGACATGATCGGCTTGTAGTCCAGCCACGACCACACGTCGATGATCAACTCGCGCAGGCCCACGGATGCTGCCCTCCCAGGCAACCAGGCCCCACGCCGCCCACCAGCCTAGACGTCGCCGAGGTTCAAGCATCGGCCTGAGGGTCAGTCCCCACGGCCGACCCCACGGCTAGCTAGGCCGGGGTTCGGCAGCCGTCGTCGAATCCCTGCCGGTCGACCATGACCCGCTGCGCCGTGGTGAACATCTCCCACTCGGCGTCGCACAGCTTCGCATTGCCCTGACTCTCTCCGCGCTGAACGATGGCGAGCTGGGCGTACCGGCCGACGATGCGGGAGGCGTTACGGTTCAGTTCCCGGTCGCCCAGCCACTTCGCCGCCCACTCCGGAGTTCCCTCGGCCGCCGAGACCGACCGCGTCGTCGGCGCAACCTCCGCCGCCTGCGGCGCCGGTCCGCTGGACGTGTCACGTCTTCCGGCTTCCCTCGAAAGCCGTCATCAACCGGCTCCCGATCTTGTGCGACGACGAGGACTTCGGCGAGGTCCCTCAGCCCTCCCCGGCTCTCACTGGGCAACTCGCCCTCTGAGCCCACACGCCCCTGCCCTCCGGGAACGGAGTTTGTGATCACCGGCTGGTGCCGTACAGTCGGACCCACCGACGCGGGGTGGAGCAGCTCGGTAGCTCGCTGGGCTCATAACCCAGAGGTCGCAGGTTCAAATCCTGTCCCCGCTACCACGAATGCTGAAGGGGCGGACACATAATGTGTCCGCCCCTTCAGCATTCCTCCCGGCTACTCACCCGACCGGACCGATACGAGACAGTCCGCGCACCACATCTCGCCGGGCGCCGTGAGGTCAAGCGGCACATCACGCTCGCCCCAGGGGAGTACCAGGCCCTCTTCGTCACTGCACTCGATTGCCTGGAAGTCCTCAACCACTGGCCCGGCCGGCCTGTGCCAGATCAGTCGGTCGGGCTCAAGTCCGCGTCCACGGACACGTTCCGCTGTTGCAATCACGGTTGCCTCCTCCACGGTCGGGGAGGCCAGGATACGAAGCCAGCCGCCCGGAAGCCCGCGGAACTACGTGATCGTCGGCAACCTTCCACCAGGCCTCTGACATGAAGAGGCTGGCCGATTGGTGTTACCGGCGGCCGGAGAGGCGGTTGTCATCCATGCCCTGTGCGAGCGCGTCGAGTTGCCCGGCGCCGGCCAGCTCGGTCAGGCCATGCACGCCGGCATCCATTCTGTCGGGGCTGTCCATCCCGGCGACCCACGTCACCATCTGACCTTCCAGCTCGGGGTAGTGCCCAACATGGTGGACCCGGCCCTGCTCGTACAGCTGCGCCACCGGCTCGGCCCTCAACCTTTTGCCGACCTTCGCGTTGACCTCGACGACCAGCGGCATCAGCTGGCCGAGGGTCTCGCCCTCGCGGGCGAGCTGGTCCCACGCCTGGGCGAGGATCTGGCGGGCCATGTTCCCGCCGTAGTTCGCCTCGACCACGATCGCGTCCGCCTTCAGCGCCAGCGCCAAGCGGCAGGCGGCGAGACCCCAGTCGTTCGCGCCGAGAGTGCCGGACTCGTCGGCGACGACGTACAGGTGGTCCTGGTAGTCGAGGCCGAGTCCGACGATGCCGGTCTCATCGTTGACGGAGCTGTCGCCGCCGGACGGGTCGACCGCGACGACCACCCGCGCCAGGTCGATGCCCGAGAACTGCACAGCGGTGATCCGGGCCTCGTCGATCCATGCCCGCCGCCACACCCCGCCTTCGACAGGGCGCGGCTTCTGCTGGAACAGGCTCGCCCACACCCGCTCGCCAACGGCGCGGCGGATCCCCGCGAGCGCCTTCTTCCCGTACCGGGCGGGCCACAGCGGTTCGCCGACCTTCCGGCCGAGCACGTCGTCGGGGCTGTCCGCGATGGCCGGCAGTCCCACCTCGTCTGGATGACGATCACGCTGCCGCCCGGCTCGACGCGGGTCAGCAGAACGGCCTGCCACCACTCCCACAACCGGCGCCTCATGGTGGGCGATTGGGCGTCCGCAGCGTCCTTGATCGGGTCGTCGATGATCGCGAGGTTCGCGCCCTTGCCGGTCAGGCCGCCGCCCACACCAGCCGCGAACAGGCCACCTTCCCGGCCCGCGATGTCGAAGCGGTTCGCGGCCTTGCTACCCGAGTGCAGGGCCACGCCAAGCTGCTCGCCCCAGGTGGTGATCGCGTCCCTGATCCACCTGCCGTGGTCATCCGCGAGGTCGGCCGAGTACGACGCGATCATGACCCGGTGGTCCGGCCGCTGGAGCAGGTACCACAACGGCGCCCACCTGGCGGCCCGCCTGCTCTTGCCGTGCCGAGGCGGCATGGTCAGCAGCAGGCGAATCGTTTCTCCTGCCGCGATGCGCTGGAACGCCTGGTCGATCAGGTCCAGGTGAGCGGCCTGCATCTCCCGGCCGCCGGTGAGGAGCGCGGCGAGGGAGCCTGGAGAGTGGCGCAGCGCGAGGTCGCGCTCCACCGCCGCAAGCCGGGTGCGCAACGCCGGCGATGCCTGCTCGGCGATGGCCCGGCGCCGCTCTGCGGGGAGGAGCCGGTACTGCTCGACCAGGCCGTCGGCCGCGGTCACTCCTCGCCCCTGGTGGCGGCCGGGTCGGTCAGGGCGATCAGCGCGGCCAGCTCGTCGCCGGTGGTGTCCGCCGCGACTTCGATCGGGCCGCCGTCGTGCCCGGTGATCTCGGTGCGCGCCGGCTGGTCCAGTCCGAGGAGCCGGGCCCGGCGCTCCATGATTCGCAGTGCCCGGTCGATCGCCTGGAGTTCGCCGTCGCGCACCGCCCGCCGGTAGGCGACGAGGTACAGCCGGTCGAGGCGGGCGTCCTCCAGCGCGCGCAGCGCCTCGACGTCCGCCTGCGCGGCGGCGAGCCGGTGGCCGAGAGCCTCCGTCACATCCCGGTTGGCCGAGCGCACCAGCGTGTCGTCGTCCGGGCCGGGGCGGCCCTTGGAGTACAGCTCGTAGCCGTACCCGAACGGGTAGGCGACCCTGTCGGCGTTGATCGCGGGGTCGGCAGCGAGCTTCCGGCCGACGGTCAGCGGGTCGGCGCCGGCGAGACGCAGCTCGACGGCGTCGGCCCGCCGCTGGGCGATCGCGGCGCGCTGGGCCCGGTTGGGGCGGGGCATGGGCGCAGGTCCTCCGTGGTGCGCCCCCGCGCCACCACCCATGATCCCCTACCGGGGCGCGGCCTCGATCTGCCGCTCGGCGCAGGAGTCCGCGTAACCCGAATCTCCAAGCCGGCACTTACTTACCTTACTTTCCTTACCGTCCGGCTGGAATCCCGCAGGAACGGGAGATGCCCACAGCAAGGAATTGCGCCATACCCGGCGCGATCAATTTGAAAAGAAATAGGCCAAATCTAATCAGCTCACGCCTTTGCATTTTTATCACTATCGATCACATTCACCCGAACGAGTGAATGGCGCGGCTGCACACACGCGGCCCCGTTTCCAGATTCCTACCGTGGCCGTTAGTCCGATCGACCTACGCGAGCCGGTGACAGCAACACAAGCGGAGCACATCTCCCCTTGTGCTGCATCGGCGCGCCGTGCTTCGTTGTGTGGCTGGGATGAGGTCTTCCTCTCCCCGTCCTGCAGAGAGAGGAAGGCCTCATCCCAGCCACACACGACCAGCTCACTGCCTTGACACAGTGAGCCCTGTCGGCGGCACACCACTCACCGCCGACAGGACCTACACCCACCTCGGGAGGGAGACAGACCATGCGCGCCAACCGCTACTGGGCCCCGTCTCCCGAATCCGCCGCCAACAGGGCGGCGAGGCGCAGAAGCAGCCATCGCACCCGGCCTCGCCCATCACGGCCTTCGGGTGCAGCAATCAAGGCCGTGGCCAACCCCACCGCCGCCCCGATGCTCGCCACCCACACGGCCGAAGCGACGGTGGCGGCCATCATCGACGCTCCTGTCGCGAGACTGAGGATCGTCACCACCAGGCCACTCAGGAGCAGTGTCACCTCCAGGCGCCACCCTTCACGGCGTGCGCCGAGACGCCTCTTTGAGCGCCTCCCAGAACGAGCCGCATTGGATCGCGGTTCGCCGTCCGGACGATCTTCCGGGCGGACAGGGATGTTCGACATGTCGAACCCTCTGTAGTAGTGGTGCCCCCGGCAGGCCCGGTCAGTGACTGGTAATCTCGCCGGCTCGCTGGGGGCACCGCGCGTTGAGCCTGAGTATTCGCGGCTCCGCACCACCAACGACATCACGTCCGATCGAGTTACCCACCAATCCACATCTCACTATCTTCGGGGTAATAATGCCGGAAAACCCTTGCCACCCCTAAAAAAGCTTGATAATGCCAGCGTCGGCCCCTGGCATGAACAGGGCCATCTAGGCCGCACCTGACACCAGAGCGCGACGGCCCGATAGCAGCGGCCGGCCTTGGCAGCACCCCTCGGTAACCGGCCCGGCACCATACTGACGCCGGACTGTCGGCACCCAAACCATCACGATGAAGGTGTGGTCGCTGGCGCGGCCGGGCCCGGGCGCCGGCGCGTCGACCCTCCCGCGGAGCCGCCCGCGATCGCGCCCCGACTCCGCCTCCCACTCCCCGTTCAGCCCACACGGAGCGGCCAGCACGCATCCGGCGACGGCACAACAGCCCCCACCGCTCGTAGCGACCGACGAATGCCGGACGGGATGGTGGCCACGCCTCCCGTCCGGCCCTTCAGGTCCCACCTATGCCAGCTCGTACACCACGGTCGTGGCCGGGCAGCCCTCCGCGATGCGGATCAGGGCGTCGGCTTCGCGCTGGTCCGCCGCCAGGGTCCAGCGGAGCTTGGTGGACACCCACTCTGCCGCGTACCGGCAGTGGACGTCGCCGCCGAGCGGCGGGAGCCAATCAGCTGGGTCCTTGTCCCCCTTCGCCCGGTTAGACCTCGCGGTGACCGCGACGAGCGTGAGCGGGCTGCCTTGGTCGTTGGCGTAGGCCTCGCGACGGGCTGCGTCCCAGGCGTAGCCGCCGGAGTCGTGGACTTCGGCCAAGGGCACGATGTGGTCAACGTCCAGCCCGGCGGCGTCGGTTACGGTGACGCCGTCATAGTAGGAGTACCACTCCCCTCCGATGAGCTTGCAGCCCGGCTCGATCTGCGGGGCGACCAGGGCCTCGGAGAGGATCACCTCCTTCCTGGTGTCGCACCCGTCGCTCGGGTTCAGGCCGCGGTTCCAGTGCTTGTAGAGGGATCGGAGATAGCCTTCACGATGTTCCTCGGCGATCGGCAGCAGGGCGACTGCATCGGGGAGAAGCAGTGGCCTGTCGACGGCACGGGCGTGCACGACGCCCGTCGAGGTCGGCACCACCACGGCCTGCGCAGGGGCTTCGGCAGAGAACACGGACAGGGTGGCGACGGCGAGCGCGGGCAGACTGCGCTGCAAGAGCTTCTTGATCACACACGGGTTATAGCGGTAGGTGCGCGAAGCATGTGTGTCAGATCGCCTTCAAGTCACCCCACCAGGTGACGTCCGAGCGTCCATCCGAGCGCGGCAGCACCAGAAGGCGGAGGCCGTGAGCCGGCTATGCCGGGAAGCCGCCGATGAACGCTTCGAGGTCGGCCATGTCGAGGGGCTGGGGGTCCACGTCGTAGTCGATCCACCACACGACGGGCATCTCCGGGGCGAGGTCGTGCAGCACCTTGTAGATGACGGTCAGGGGCCCGGCGGGCGACCCGCGGTCTTCGAACGAGAACACGCCGTGCCGGAGGTTGAACGACAGCTCCGCCGGCCGCCCGGGTTCGACGTCCGCCACGATCTCCAGGAAGCCTTCGTACGCGCTGCTCACCGTGGCGTCCGGCCAGTGCCTCAGGACGCGTTCCTGTACCTGCTCGCCGGTGAAGGCCCACGGCCCGGTGCTCTCGCGGTCGGCGCTGACGTAGAAGCTGGATCCCACGGGGTGCTCGTTTCTCTCGGTGGTGCGGCCGGGTGCGGCCGGTCAGGGTTCGATGCGGACGCGGCCGGTGACGCCTTGGGCGGTCATGAGGGATTGGAAGTAGGCGGAGGCCTTGGGGTCGTTCGTGATGAGTTCGAGGTGGTTGACCTTGTTGCGGGGGTCCTTCAGGGCCGACGCGTACTTCTCCAGCTTCTTGGACTCCCCCTCCATGGTGTTCTCGTACGCGAACTCGAAGACGCCGTCGGCGTTGTCCAGACGGAACGGGGACTTGCAGCTGTTCTGCTGGCCGATGTACTTGGCGTCGATCGCGGCGCCGTCCTCCGGGCGGACACCGTCGGCGTCCATGCCCAGCTCGCGCCCGGTCGCCGGGTCTGTGACGTCGGTGTACAGCCGGTACTCCGTCGACCCGGCCACCCTGACCTGGTAGGCCCTCCTCGCGTTGATCTTCGGGTCCGCCTTCGCCGGGGGCGCTGGCGCGTGAGGACCGTTGGCCTGGAACGTTCGGCCGTCCTGCTCCATCTGCGTCATCCACGCCCGGATCGCGGCCTGCTGCTGAGGAGGCAGCAGCGGGAAGGGACTGAGCGGGTCGTGCGGTAGCGGCGGCATGCCGGGGGTGACGGTGAACGGCGGCGGCTTCGGGGTCGGCGCTGCCGCAGCGTCGCTCGCCCCGGCGAGCACGACGCCCGCGGCAGTGGCCGTGGCCGCAAGCCCTGCTCCCACCGGGATCAGGCTCGCCGCCGCGGTGTCGACCACGGCCGCGGCCTCGGCCAGCACGGCGAGTTCGGCGCTACCCTCCACCGCCGCGGCCATCGCGACCGCCGCGGTGCCGGCCTCGGCCGCGATCGCGGCCTCGCCGCCGGCGGCCGCGACGTCGGACCCGCCGAGCGTGAAGATCGTCAGCGCGATCCCGGCGCCCGCGACGATGCCCGCGGCGATGGCGAGGTCCTCCAGGGTGTCCCGCAGGTCCTCGACTTCCTTCGCGTACGCCTCGCAGGCCTGCCCTAACTTGTACGCCGCGTTCGTGATGCTGTTCAGCAGCGGGCCCTGCGTGGCGCAGCCGTCGTGCATCCGCGCCCAGTTCTGCGCGAAGCTCGTGACGGCGCTGGAGGTGCTGGACGCGGTGACCCGCTGCACCCTCTTGTCTCCCTCGACGCCCAGCCGGCTGATCAGGCTGGCGAAGCTCTTCCAGCCCGCCGCGGCCTGACGGAGCTTCCCGGGGTCGCCCTGCGGCCAGAACTTCTTGAGGAAGTCGTGGATGGCGCCGCTGCCGTTATGGCCGACGGCGGAGTGGAGTTTGGCCTTGGCGACTTCCTCGTCGCACTCCGGGCTGGCGGACGCCGGCAGCTTCTGCGGGGCCATCAGCGAGGCCGCGACGTCGGCGTCAGACTGCAGGTAGGCGATCGCCATGGTGTACAGGCCGTTGGCGGTGCCGCCGAGTTGACCGACGGCTTGCGCCATCGCGTCGACGATCTTCTGCGCGGCGGGATCGTACTTGGCGGCGAACTTCTTGCCGGCGTCGTCGTCACCGGCCATGCCCGCGACATCGTCCATGGAGAACACGAGGCTGCGGTAGAGCTGCGCGGCCGAGTTGTGCAGGTCGGTGAACCCTGCGGACGACACGATCATGTCCGCAGGTTTGACGTGGAAACTGGTCATCGGGCCCCCCGATTGTCCGTCCTCGTTCACGGTAGCAAGGCGCAGTGCCATCGACACGGTGCTCGACGATGTCGCCCTTCGGACTTCCACGGCCTTGCGTCGGTCCCGGGGCGAGCCCGGGCGACCCGACCTCCGATCAGGCCACCCGGGGCTCCGCGCGCTACCCAGCCCGAGGGGCTGAACGGCCTGGGCTCTCGGCACGGACGTTGAATGCCCCGGGGAAGCAGGCACTCACGGCTTCAACGAGGCTGGCCGGACCTCGGGTACGGCCGGGGCCGGTCAGGAATCGAGGAGTCCTCCGATCAGCTCCCCCAGGAGCCGGGCCGCGATGCACGCCGCACCCAGTCGACGCGCCTTGTCTCCGACCCTTCCGGCGCGCCGAACGACCGGAGGACGTACCCGGACGCGACCGGTCCGGCGAGCCGTCCTGACGTGCACGACGTTGTACATGGCGATCAGCCTCTCGATCGGGCCGTCATCGACGGCCGGCGCCAGGACTCTGCCCGATCACAGCCCCACCGAGGACTCGGTCCCAATTCCCTGTGGATAAGTCGGCGATTCAGATTCTCGTCACCCGGACAGCTCACCGAACGAATTGCTCAATCAACCCGGCCGCCCTCTCCAACACCTCCGGCTGGCGCGTCCTCAGCATCGACGAGCGCCTTCGCCTCCCGCACCTGCCGGCCGGTTTCGTCCGCACGAGCCGCAGCTTCATCCCGCTCAGTCTCGCGCTCGGCCAACACCGTACCGACGGCGGCGGCCTGCTCCAACGCCCCGTCCAGGGAAGCCCATACCCGTTCGACGCGGCCGAGGGCTTCGTCCCGATCCTCGGCCAGTCGCTGTACCTGCTGCTCCAGCCGGTCACGGTCGCGCACCGCGCGTCGGTGCTCCCGCTGGGCGGTGGCGAGTGTCGCGCTGGCCTCGGCGCGCCGCCGCTGCGCCTCCCGCTCCTCTCCGGCAAGCACCTGAAGCGGGCCTCGTCCACCCTCCCCCGGCACCGCCGACGCCACCAACCGCCCCTTCGACTTCCCGGCCACCCGCTCGGGAAGAGCCTCCGGCAGCGAGGACGGCTCCGCCAACGCAGCGGCCAGGCAGCCGCCGGCCAGTGCCTCCGCGCCGTCCTCGTCGGCGAGTGCCGCCCGCAGGCTCTGCTCCACCTCCCGCAGCTGCGCCTCTGCCAGGTGGACCCCAGCGGCCCCGGCTGCGTCTCGGGCCCGGGCGGTGAGCGCGGCAACCAGCCGGTGCCGGCGAGTGGACAGCTCCCGCAGCTCGGGCCCGGCGAGCCGGGCTTGCGCCTGCTGCAGTGCCTCGCCGAGCTCCAGCACTCCGGCGACCTCTCCGCGGTGATCCCGTACGAGCCGGTTAAGGGCGTACGCGGCCACGGTCGGCCGATGCAGGGCCTTGATCCGGGAGGCGAGCTGTCGGTCACCGTTGCGGCGAGCCGCAGCCACCGCCGTGTCCCGGGCCGCAGTGAACTCACTGGGCGGAAGGCCGTACAGCTCGGTGGCAACCTCGGCCACGGCCTTCTCCGGGGCAGGGCCGGGTGGTGTCCCGTTCATGAGGAGCGCAGCGCCCGCTCGCAGTCGAGACACCGCCGGTCGACCAGAGCCGCCGGGTACCAGGGTTCCCCGGGGCGCGCCGGCCGGTAGCGGGAGTGCTCCATCGGGCCGCTGTCCATGCCGCACAACGTCCTCGACAGCGGGTCCTCCGGGACCTCGGGGTCCGCACCTGCGGCGTGCACGGCCAGCACCTGCTGCTCCGCACCGTCCGCTCCCAGCGCCTCGTCCGGCTCCATCTCGAACAGGACGACGATCGTTCCCATGAGGCCGAGCATCAGCCACTACGCCACGGCCCACCGCTGGGCGTAGGCCGTCCGGGCTGCACTCGTCAGGGAGCAGGCCCTCCATGTCGGCGGAGAGGCGCAGCCCAGCTGCCAACCAGGTGCCCGTACGATTCTGCCGTGGGCAAGCAGAAGACGTTCGAATTCACCGGCCAGCTGAGGAGCGCGCAGCGGGCACTGGCCGCCGCCCGGCACGAGCGCCAGGCCTTCCTCGCGTCGCTGCCACGCTGGGATGGTGATCTCGCCGCCGCGAAGCAGGGCCTCGATGACGAGCAGCTGGCACAGTCGGCGCGTCTCGCGGAGGCCGAGCGGCAAGCCGCCCACGCCGTGTGGGCCGATCCGTACTGGAAGTCCCTGACCGGCGAGGACCTGGTGGCTGCCCGCCAGCAGCTCGGCCACATCGACGACGCCCCCACCACCTGACGGCCGCCGTCCCGGAGAACGGCCCCGCGTCAGCCGACCGTGACCAGCGGTCTCGGTCGTGGGACGGGCGCCGTGTCACCGCCGGCAACCACTTCGAACAGGGCACTGGTCCCGGCGCCCGGTCTCGGCCCGAGCCCGAGCGCGTACCGGCCGAGCTGGAGGCCTGGCGGGACCAGCCACACGAACCGGCCGGAGCCGCCGTCGACGGCGTCGTTGATGATCTGGACGGCGAACAGCGCGGTGTCGTCGCCGGTGAACAACGTCAGCACCCGGTGGGCGCTCGTGCCGCCGAGCCAGGTGATCAGGTAGGGCTCGCCCCGTAGGACGGTTCCGCCCGCCTCCGGCTGGGTGAACGAGGGCCGCGCCGGTATTTGTGGGGAACGGCCGGTCAAACCGGCCACGGACAGGGCCGCCACGCCAAGGCGCAGCAGGCCCCCAGGCACGCCGTAGGTCATGTCCTCATTGAACGACAACACATCGCAGCACGTCACTCAAACCGGCGAATACTCAGCCAAGCGGGCAATCAGGGCAGTGTGCCCTGGATGTGAGCACAGCCAAGGCCACCCGTCTCCCGCCAGACCCTGCACCCCTCCGGCGACCACTCAGACACCCTGGACGCCTTCCGGAGCAGCAACCCCGACGCGACGCCGCCCAGCACCTCCGCGACCGAACCGGGACGCGTTCAGGACGCCCGGACCGGCAGCACCTCAAACGGTCAACTCTTCCACACCCCAACGTCTTTCAGCAGCTAACCGGCAACCCGACCCGGATTGTCGGTGGAGGCCGCTAGGGTCTCACCACGCGTTGCCGGACAGCCACGGAAAGGGGGTGAACTGCGCCTTGTTGCAGGAGACCTTGCAGGCCTTCAAGTTCACCCTCGACCCCACACCCGCCCAGGAGGCGGACCTGAGCCGGCACGCCGGCGCCGCCCGGTGGGCCTTCAACTGGGCACTGGCCCGGAAGATCGCCGCGCACCGCGAGTGGCGCACCCAGGTCGACACCCTCGTCGACAGCGGCCTGGACGAGCGCGACGCCCGGAAGAAGGCCAGCACCAGCATCCGCATCCCGGGCCAGGCCACCATCAAGAAGCACCTGAATCAGATCAAGGGCGACTCCCGGCACGACGACGAGCACCCGGACGGCTTCCACGGCCCGTTCCTGCCGTGCCCGTGGTGGCACGAAGTGTCCACCTACGCCTTCCAGTCCGCGTTCTACGACGCCGACGCCGCGTTCAAGAACTGGTTCGACTCCCTCACCGACCGCCGCGCCGGCAGGGCCGTCGGCTACCCCCGCTTCAAGAAGAAGGGCAAGGCCCGGGACTCCTTCCGTCTCCACCACGACGTGAAGAAGCCCACAATCCGCCCCGACGGCTACCGCCGACTGATCATGCCCCGCCTCGGCTCGGTGCGCATCCACGACTCCGCGAAACGCCTCACCCGCCTCATCACGAAGGGCCAAGCGGTCGTCCAGTCCGTCACCGTCTCCCGAGGCGGCAACCGCTGGTACGCCAGCGTCCTCGTCAAGGTCACCCGCGACATCCCCGACAAGCCGACCCGCGCCCAGACCGACCGCGGCACCGTCGGCGTCGACTGGGGCATCTCCCACCTCGCCACCCTCTCCCAGCCCCTCAACCCGGCCGACCCGGCCGACCCGGCGAGCGTCCACGTCGACAACCCCCGCCACCTCAACGCCGCCACCCGCCAACTCACCAAGGCCCAGCGCACCCTGTCCCGCACCCAGCGCGGATCCAACCGCCGCACCCGGGCCGCCCGCCGCGTCGGCGTCATCCAGCACCACATCGCCCAACGCCGCGCCACCACCATCCACCAGCTCACCAAGCAGCTGGCCACCCGCTTCGCCACCGTCGCCATCGAAGACCTCAACGTCACCGGCATGAGCGCCTCCGCGAAAGGCACCATCGAGAAGCCCGGCCGCCGAGTCCGACAGAAAGCCGGCCTCAACCGGGCCGTCCTCGACGCCTCCCCCGGCGAACTCCGCCGCCAGCTCACCTACAAGACTTCCTGGTACGGCTCCAGCCTCGCGGTCACCGACCGCTGGCACCCGTCCAGCAAGACCTGCTCGGCCTGCGGGACAGTCAAACCCACACTGTCCCTCGCCGAACGGGAGTACCACTGCACCACCTGCGGCCTGACGATCGACCGCGACCTCAACGCGGCCCGCAACATCGCCCGGCACGCCGTCCCCCTGGTAGAGGGGGACGTAAAAGCCCGTAGAAGTCCGGTAAGCCCCGCCCCCGAGGGCAGGCACGGACGCGCCGAAAGGCAGACGCGGGAAGGCCCACCGCCAGGCGGCGGGTCACCTCGACGGGAGTAATCCCCCGACAGCCCACACCCACCCGACCACACTCGGGCCACAACTCCACAGAGAGCAAAGAACGCGCAAAGCCCACAAAAAAGCCCAGTTCACGAAGGGGTACGGCCCGGGCGCGCGAGGGCTGACCGTGCCACCCTCTGCCACCCCCTACGCCCTTACGGTACGGCCCGGGCGCGCGAGGGCTGACCGGACGCCGTGGCCGAACTCGCCGGCGCGCACAAGTACGGCCCGGGCACGCGAGGGCTGACCGCAGAGCCCCGCCTTGGCGGAGGCGATTCAGTCGTACGGCCCGGGCGCGCGAGGGCTGACCGCATCTGGGGAGGGGCATGACCCGGCGGTGTTGGTACGGCCCGGGCGCGCGAGGGCTGACCGCGTGGGATGCCGTGTGGACCACGGCACTTGGCGTACGGCCCGGGCGCGCGAGGGCTGACCGAACGGGAAGCTGATCACGGAGGTGGCCCGGCAGTACGGCCCGGGCGCGCGAGGGCTGACCGCGAGGATGTAATGGCAGAAGTCAGTTACCCCTGTGCGGCCCGGGCGCGCGAGGGCTGACCGTACGACTGGACGGTGCTGGTCATGGGAGAAACGTGCGGCCCGGGCGCGCCAGGGCTGACCGTCGGACAGCGAGAGGTAGCCGCGTAGCGTCTGGTACGGCCCGGGCGTGCGAGGGCTGACCGTGGTACGTCTACCACTGCGCGAACGGCCTGCTGTACGGCCCGGGCGCGAGGGCTGACCGGTATCGTCACTTCGGGAATACGTCGCCGCCGTGCGGCCCGGGCGCACGATGGCACCATCGCAGATATTTCGACTTGTGCACGGCGGTCAGGTCCCGTACTCGCGGGTGACCACCGGCCTGCCTCTGTCACAGCCGGGCGAGCAGCACGGCCGACCCGAGCAGAGCCGTCGCGTGGTGGGCCTGATCGGCCAGGTACGGTCCGGAAATGCCGTCTGACTGCAGGGTGGCGAACTTCGGCGAGCCGGTGTGCTCCAGGATGGCACGGACGATCCATCGGCGGTCCAGGATCGCGTGGGTGAAGGCCGACCAGCCGATCGCCGTGGTGGCACCGAGCCACGTCGCCGGCAGGGCCACGGCGAGACCGACGAGCCAGTACACCCCTACGACGACGGCGTGATACTGGCCGACGTGCGCCAGGCACGCTCCCCAGCCGCGCCTGGGGCTGGTTCCGGCGTCGATCTGCTCGCGGGTTGGGGCGGCCTTGTGGGCGGCCTGGTGATCGCTCTGGCCCAGCACGTGGTCGGCCAAGGTGTGGGCGACGCTCAGGACCGCCCACACGGCGCCGAGGGTCGCGAGCTGGAGCATCTGGTGGTTCTCCCTCAAGGGGTCTCCTCTTTCGGTTCGGCCGGGCGATCGGCCCGGCCCTCGGGAACGCGGGAAGGGGGCCGGCACCGGAGTGCTGGCCCCCGTCTCGTGGGGTGTTGCTGCGGGGCTTCCCGCTACTTGCCGGTCTTGCCCTTACCGCCCTTCTTCGACTTCTTCTTCTCGGACTTCTGCGGCTTCGGGACGCCGTCCCGGCTCTTGTTGGCTTCGAGGAGCCGCCCCCAGCTGTCGCGGAGCGCCTGTCCTGAGGGTTCTTGATCCCCGAAGAGCAGGTCGCGGGTCTGGGACCGGGCGTCCTGCGTGAGCAGGTCCAACATCCCCGGGGGAAGGGGAATCTTCCGTGGCTCGCGAGGCCGGGCGAGGGTGCGACTGATGGTGCTCTGGTCGAGATTGAGCAGCGGCGCGGCAGCGGTCTGGCCGACCAGGTCGACGACACCCTTCATCGCGTCCGCACGGTCGGATGCGGCGGAGTCGAGGAGCGCCTTGATCGCCTGCCACACGGCGTCGGCCTGTTCGAACGTGGCTACTGCGGCTTCGAGTTCATCGTGTTCCTGACCCATGACCCCAATTATGTATCCCATACATGGGCGGTCAAAGAGCGATCATCATCGACGACATCCGCCGGGGGCGCGGCACCGTCACCCGCAGCCCCATCCACCTGCCAGCGACCTGATGACGGGCCACCGTCGAGGCCCGCACCGAAGGCCGGGGCATGCCCAGTCACCCCTCAAGCCGTCGGTCGCCACCCCGAGCCCGGTGGCCGTGCGGTGAGCCCTCAGCCGAACAGCTTCGCAAATTTCGGTCCGCCGCCTGCGGTTCGGCCGCTACCGTGAGGCTGTGCCCGCGCCTGATCCGATATCGGCTCCGCCATCGCCACCCCCGGCACCTCCCCCGGTGCCGCCGCCTCCGACCGCAAGACAGCGGCTGCGGAGCCGCTGGGCCGAGCATCACGCGCTCGGGAGGCTGCCGTACTGGATGCTGACCCGCGCCAGCTGGATCCTCGCCCTGTGCGCTGCTCTGTTCGCCCTGAACGCAGTCCTACTGAAGCGGCACGCAGCAGAGGCCTACGAGGTGATGGTGGGCATCACCTCGCCCGCGACCGTTACTCCGCAGTGGTGCGCCTGGCCTCTGTCGATCGTGGGGTGGGGCGCCATCCCGGCGTTCGTCGGGGCCATGGTTGGCTATCTGGTGACCGCCCAGATACAGACACACCAGGCCGAACCACTGGACGAGGTCGTGCGCAGGCTTCGCGCGCTGTCTGAACCCCCGACACCGCCACCGGGGTTCGGGCCGTGATCACACTGCATGACCTGCACAAGGAGGGCGGCGACATCGAGGCCGCCGTCGTAGCGTTCGGCAGACTCCACCCATGCCCCGGATCCGGCACTCCGCCAGAACCGAAGTGGGAGGAAGCCGAGGACCACTGGAGAAGGCTGGTCGTCTTCGTCCTGAAGAACGCCACCCCGAAGTCGAAGAGCACCGCGGCCCAGGCGATGCGCTGGGCGGAGCGGGCCGGGTCGGATCTGTTGTTGGCGTTCCACGCGGTACCCGGTTCACGATGCCCTGTCTGCACCGGCCTAGGCGAAGGCTGAAGCCCTACCGTGGAGAACGATATGGCGGAGAACCTGGAGAACAACGAACTCCAGCACGCAGCCGAGGTCCTACGCGGCGTGCTCTACCTCGCCTGCCCCTACATCACGCCGGCAGTTGTGACCAACACCGCGTGGGCCATCGCCCGCCGGGCCAGCAACGACTCCTCTCTCGATCAGCCCGCCACCGAAGTGACAGGCCCCTTGGCAGCAGCGAAGCGATCGGCCAAGCAGGGGCCCGTCGACCTCACGGGTGCCGACCTGCGCGGTGTCAAGCTAACTCGCGCCTTCCTACACAACGCCGACCTGCGTCGCGCGAACCTGACCTCCGCTGTCCTGATCGATGCCCAACTGTTCGCCGCCAACCTGAATGGCGCCAACCTGCACAGCGCGAACCTGGCCGACGCCTTCATGCACCAGGCCGACCTACGCCACGCGAACCTGAACCACGCCGTCCTGACCCGCACCAAACTGTTCGCCGCTGAGATGGCCGACGCCGATCTACGCGGCGCCGATCTGACCGATGCCTTCCTCAACCAAGCGAACCTGATCGGCGCCAACCTGACGCAGTCCTTCCTGCGTCACGCAGGGCTGACCGACGCCAACCTAAGCGGCGCCAACCTCACCGACGCCGACCTGACCAACACGACCCTGATCGGCGCCAACCTGAGGCTGTCCCTCCTGGGCCGCGCGAACCTGAGCGGCGCCAACCTGAGCCGCGCCAACCTGACTGGCGCCGACCTGACCGGCGCGAACCTGACACGTTCCTTCCTCGGTGGCACGAACCTGACCGATGCCATCCTGGCTGACGCCCGCCTTGCCAACGCGCGCTGGACCGAGGAGACGCTGTGGCCCGCATACGCGGCCCAACAGCTGCTGTCCATCTCCGACGAGGTGCAGCCCGGCGTGTTCGTGATCCGAGGAGAGTCGACAACCGATCGAGCTGGTGTCTCGGTCTGAGAGCCAGGCCCGCTCTGCCCTGCCAGCCTGAAGGACTAGCCGGACAGGCCCGCTACCCGGCCGCTGCTGCGTCTTCGGCGAGTTGGTCGATACGGTCGGCGATCGGCTCGCTCCACCCGTCCGGGAGGGAGCCTGGGTCGGATCCTATGAACCCGACGTAGGCCAGGCGGTGGGCAAGCGGCAGGTCGTTCTGGGCACGCAGGAGGTCGAGCAGGTGCCCCCGCGGGGCGTGCGCGGTGGCATCGGTCACGCCGACCGTGACCAGGACGGCGCGCATCGCGCAGGCGACAGCGCCTTCGACATCGAGGTGGGGAAGGACCAGCGGGCCCCCGGGCAGGAGGCCAGGACGGGCGGCTTCGATGGCTTCGCCGACGATGCGCGGGAGAGCGATCGTCCTCGGCACCTTGCCGTGGACGGTGAGGTAGTGGCGGTGGCCTCTGGTGGCGACGTCCTCCAAGGTCAACTCGTCCAACTCTGCGGGGCGGAGCCCGGTGTAGAGGCTGAGCTTGATCAGGAGGTCGTCGTCGGGCTTGGTGGTGTTGGCGAGCACGGTCGAGACGTGGTTGGGCGTGATGGTTGCGCGTTCACGGCTGCGGTGTCGGCGCTCTCGGGTTTCTCGGCGGGCCTTGGCTTCGGCGGCGCTGGACATCGGTTCCTTGGGGTAGGTCGGCGGGGTCACGTACAGCGGGGCGTAGACGGCGCGCCCCGGGGCTGGCTGTGAGACGGGTCGGGTCGGTGGGCGGCGGGCCGGGGCTAGCGGCCTGGCTGGTGGCCGGGGTGTTCCGTGATCACGCCGATGGGTTCCTGGGTGTTCAGGGCCTGCTGGGGCGCGCCGGGTCGCGGCTGGTGCGGGGCGGAGGCGGCCTGCCGGGTTGGCGGCCCGCCGGGCGCGCCAGCGTCCTTGTCCATGGCCTTCACGGTGCGGGGCGGCCTCGGGAGGAGTTCGCCCTGCCCGGTGCCGGGCCGCAGGGTGGTGACGCGGGGCCGGTCGCCGTGGACGTTGGGGACGCCGCGGTTGTGGAGGTAGTGCGCGAACTGCCAGTTGCGGCAGGTCGTGAAGGCGCGGTCGCGGGCATGGGGGTCGTTGGTGGGGATCTCGGCGTCGGTGAAGGGGATGGGCCGGACACCATCGAGGTGCACGGTGAGGTCGTTCACCGTGAGGTCCTGGGTGTGGCCGGGTGCGAGCTCAAGGGCGAGGTGGGGGTTGTCCTCCCATCGGTAGGGGCTGGAGGTGACGCCGCACAGGTACCAGGCGAGGGCGTGGGGGAACTCGTCGAGTTCGACGGTGGCCTCGCGGGTGGTCTCGTTGATGTGCCGGCTGTAGCGGCCGTGGAGGGCCACCGCGCAGTGGCGGCTGAGGTCGATGCCGGTGACGTACTTGAGCCACAGGTACCGGTACTTGCGCTCCCCCACCTGGAGGGTGATGGATGGCAACTTGGTTGTCCAATCTGCGAGTTGAGGAAACCTTTCTGTTTATATTTTATACTCACCGAAGGTGGTTGCCTAACCGCCGTCCCGCTCCCGACAGGCCCGCATCAGGGCCTCCACCAGCGGCCGGTGCCGGTTGTGCCGGTACTCCCCCGGGTACTCCATGTTGAACTCCAGCTCCAGCGCCGCCCGCCGCTCACCCTCCGGCAGCGCCCTCGGCCTGCGGCACACCGCGTAGATGTTGCTGCCGTTCGGGTTGCCGCGGATCTCCACCTCGTCGAAGTACCGGCCCATCAGCGACCGAAGCGACTCAGGGTCGTGGAACCTCTGCATTGTCCACACGCCGGCACGGAAGCTCGCGGTGAACCCGTTGTCGTCCAGGAACTCGATGCTGCGCCTGTACCGGCCGTTGTTGCGGGCCTTCTTGCCGCCGACCCTGCGTGCGACCGAGCCGAGCGACCTGGTCCCGGTGTAGAAGGTGCCGTCCTTGGCGAGGAGCGAGCTGCACGTGGCGACGACCGCGTTCTCGAACTCCAGCGAGGTGACGGAGTTGAGCACGCTGTCGAGGACGACGACGTCGTACAGGCCGTTCGCGGGGATGTCCCGCTGGAGGTCGCGGATGTGGCTGACGGTGGCGGCCACATCCAGGGCGTTCTGCTTGCCGGCGGCCTTGACGTGCGGCTCGTACCAGTGGGCGTCCCAGCCCTGCGATTTGATCCGCTGGATGTACGCCAGCTCGCCGGCGCCGAAGTCCATGACGCGCTGGCCGGGGCGCAGTGCGGGCAGTACGTGCTGCTCGTACGTCGTGGACTTGTTGGAGTCGCCTTCGTCGCCGCCCAGGCGGTGCATCTGGCACCAGTGCTGGTTGTAGGCGCGGATGCCGAGCTGGGTGTAGTCGTAGACGCCGTAGTCGCCGTCCAGCCACACGGCGAGTTCGTCGGCTTCCTGCACGGACAGGCGGTAGCACAGCAGCGGTAGCTTCAGGTCGGAGACGACCACCGCGTAGTCGTTGTTGAGGATGACCCTGCCGGCCGAATCGGCGACGACCGAGCCCCAGGTGCCGTAGCGGGTGACCAGGCGGCGGATCTCGGCCTGGATCGCCGGGTTGGAGCGGGACACCGCGGTGACGTCCTCGGGTCGGATCCACTCCCAGCCGTGCGCGTCCGGCCCGGACTCCGGCACCCGCACCTTGGAGCCGTCGGTCTCGATGCTGTTGTGGAGCAAGTTGAACTGGACTTCGTCCTGGGTGGAAACGTGGCCGTCGAGGAGGATCGCCGGGGCCGTCGCCTGGCCGATCGCCTTCAGGGACTTGGTGCGCTGGTGGCCGGCCACGAGGATGCCGTTACCGTTGACGATCACGGGCTTCACGCACCCGAACAGGGCCAGGGACCGCTGGAGCCGGTCGAAGGCCTCCTCGCTCAGGCGGCGCGGGTTGTACGGGGCCGGCTTGAGCCCGTCGATCGCGTACGCCTCTACGAACTCAGGCACCGACGGCCTCCTGCTGCGCCTCGTGCTGGTCGAGGAGGTAGTGCGCGAAGCCGGTGTCCGTGCCCCTGCTCGTGTAGAAGGCGTCGTGGACGTTGTTCAGCCGCTCGACCTCATCATTGGTGATCTGCACACGGGTGGTGCCCCACTGCACGAAGCCCCACTGCAGGTGCTCGTCTGCCGTCTTGTCGCCTTCGCGGTCGGTGGTCTCGGCGGCGAGCTGGGACGGCAGCTCGATGCCGTCGAGGAGGTCGTCCACGGCATCCTGGTCGTAGCCGGTGCCATCCAGGTCGGGGAGGCCGGACAGGATGTCGGCGAGCAGCTCGGTGTCATACCCGGCCAGGTCGCTGGTGCGGTTATCGACGATGACGATCTTCGCCGCGTCATCGTCGTCGACGTCGACCCAGGACACGGCGATCTGGTCCCAACCACGCACCTGGGCGGCGTCCCAGGTGTGGTTGCCGGCGAGGATCTCGGCCGGGCGGCCGGTCAGGGTGCCGCGGTTGGCAACGATCGGCTTGAACTGGCCGTGGATCCGAAGCGACTCGGCGACCGCCGCGATATCGCCGCGCCGCGGGTTGCGGTGGTACCGGGTGAGGTCGCCGATCGGGACGGCGAGGGGCAGCAGGGAGTCAACGATCCGGTCGATCGGTGCAGGCACGAGCTGGTCCTTCGTAGGCCGATTCCCCGCGCCCTACGCCGCAACAGCCTAGACGACACGTCGCCAAGCCTGCCCCCGACCGATGGCGTGCGGTGGCGATCAAGAGGCGCGCACCGGGTGCCGCGTTCTGATTGGGCCCCGGCAATCATCAGCTCTCAGCCGCGCTTACGGCCGCGCCACCATCTACTCCGAACGTCGCCCTGCGCCCGCTTCTCGGCCTTTTTCTGCTGTCGCGCGATTTCTTTTCTCGCCCTTTCCAATTTCCACCCAAGGAGATTCTCGTCGCGCTCCTGATTTCGCTCAAGGTACTCAATAGCCCTCTCAAGAGCAGGGATGGCCTCCTCCAGTCGACCCGACTTATAAATCAGGTCGCCGAGGCAAACCACTGCATCTTCACGGCCAGCTTCTAGCGCCTTCTCAAAATATTCGATCGCCTCATCCCGAAGGGCTTTCTCTCGCCCATACGACCCCGATTGGCTAGCGTGCCAGGCCCGAACCCGTCCAGCTCGATAGAGCCCGTCCGGGTCGCCCATGTCCGCCAGCAGCTCCGTCCAACGTCCTCCACCCAGCTCCACGGAGGATAGGTGTTCGATTGCCGGCCTGTAGCCAGCCTCGGCTGCGGCAGTCAGGAGGCGTTCGGCCTCCCCCCAGTCCCTCACAGCCAGCTTCATCCCCTGCCGGTACAGGTTCTCCGGAGTTAGAGGGACCCCAGTCATTCCAAAATAGTTCTGAATCACGCTATTGTGCTGACTGCCAGACCCCTGAACGAATGCGATACCAGAGCCTTCAGTCGCAATGTTCTGCTCGACAGCCGGGGAGCTATCTTCAGGTGTACTCACTTTGCGTGCACCTGATTGTTCTGGATGCCGCTGCCCTGATTGAAGACGATTCCACCCCCAGTGGCGCTGACGTTCTGCACGAGGCTTCCCCCATTGCCAGGCACCCCCACACCTTGCTCTGCAAGGAGAGCCCGTACCTCTTCCACGAGCGAGGGGTCTCGCGTTAGTGCCCGGCGAAAGCGGCCGACCCATTCGGCAGAGGTCTCCTCCGCAGCCTCCTCCGTGACTCCTGCGTCGAGGAGTTGCTGCCGGGCGTCATCCAACTCCTCGGCCACCTCGCCGGCGGACTCGGGTCGCCGAGCCAGCAGCCCGGCGAAGCGGTCACGGGCTCCTACCCACAGGTCCGTGGTCATGGCCGCGATCAGCGCCTGCGCAGCAGACACCGCCCACTGGGACACGTCGATTCCGTCCACCAGTTCTCCTCTTGCAGCGCAACCGGACTGAAGCCCGCGGCGTCGAATCATATAGGCAAACAGCTTGCAAAAGAGCGCAGTTGGCCGGCAAGCCGTGGAGGGTCACGGCGCTGCCTAGGCACCCATAGACACTCACGGCACAGGGACGGTCAGGCTGACCTGCCGTGGATCCCTAGCGGCTCGGCGACCGCCGCGACATCGCCGCGCCGCGAGTCGCGGCAGTACCGGATCGGATCGCCGATCGGAACGGCGAGAGACAGCAGGGAGTCAACGATCCGGTCGATCGGTTCGGGTCGCACGAGTAGGTCCTTCGTATGCCGAATCCCCGCGCCCTACGGCGCAACCGGGCTCGTCTTGAGGCCGCGTAGCCAGTTGATCGCGCCGGCCCGGCTGACTTGCTCCGCCATGAGGTGGCGGATGCGCTCGTCGCTGGCCCGGGGGTTCGGGTGGAAGCCGAGCCATTCTTCGTCGGCAAGCATGAGGGTGTTGCCGTGCACGATGCGGGAGCGCAGGCCGTACAAGTCGTCGGCGCCGTCCCAGTCGCCGTGGATGTAGTCCCGGAGGAACGCCTTGAACTGCTTGCGTGCGCCGTCCGGGGTCGGTGTTGACGCGGCCAGCACCTCGATGGACTGGACCAGCGCCTGGTAGCTGGCGGAGAGGCTGCGGTGATGGAGGAGGCGGGCCTGATGGTGCCAGAAGGCCGCGCGCAGGAACTCGCGCTGACTGGACCGGTCCAGGGCGTGGAAGCGGTCAAGGTCGGCGCCGAGGGTCGCCGGGAGTACGAGCGTGGAGTGCTGCGCAAGTTCCCACGGCTTCGCCTCGTACAGGTTGTCGGCCGTGGGCATGGCAGGCAGTTCTGCCTGCTCGGTGAGTTCGTTGCCGACCGCGTCGAAGTCCTTGATCAGATGGATCTGCTGCATGCAGACCGACTCACGGTCGGTGCCGGCGGGGAGGACCCAGGCGGTCCGAGCGTATGAGTCCGTGTGGTCGGCCAGGCCAGGGACGAGGAGGGTCAGCAGCAGTTTGGTGTGACGGACTGCGCGTTCCCTGCGGTGCAGGTCGGGAATGGGCTCGGTGGCCCCCTGGTAGGCGAGTTCACACAGCACCGGGTGGAGGTCTGACCACGGGTGGGCCTGCGGGGATTCTGGTGCCGGTTGGCGCAGGACCAGGTGTTCACCGTGGGCCCAGTAGCCGAGTGCCGGCTCCGGGAAGTAGAGGATGAAGCGACCGACCTTTCGCACGGGTGGAGTCAGCAGCTCTTGCTGGACCCGCCGTTCGAGTTTGAGGACGGTCTCGTCGTCCAGGCCCGGCTGGGGCAGGATGCGCCAGATCTTGCCGCCCGAGTACTCGACCAGCAGGGCCTGCGGTGTCGCGTTGGGGTAGGCCACCCGCCGGCCGTCGAGGGTGGAGGACGATCCGAACTCGAAGCTGAGCAGCGTTGCCAGCTCCCCGTGGTCGACCTCTGCGAGGTGAAGTCGCTGCTCTATCTCTGCCTGCGTCATCGTCACGGGCTACTCCACTACCAGGGCCTGTTTGCAGGCACGGTAGCGGGAGGAAGCCGGGCTGCGCGCGGTGGTCCTGTCGGCTCCGGCGGCTCCCGCTTGGCTGCTGGTGGGGCGCGTGGTGGAGTCGCGCACGCCCGGCCTGGGCTCCACGTGCCCCGTGGACGAGAAGGTGAGGTGGTGCGAGGCTGATCGTCACCGGAGGGGTGAGCGGCCTCCGGCGGATCGCCATACAGCAGGAGAGGCCTCCCTGCTGACCGTGACGCCGCCGCCACCGGCTACCGCTCGCCGGCTGTCTTACCGGCAGCCGAAGAAGGGGGCGGGGATGTCGACCCCCCGCCCCCTTTCCCCGCCCTCTGCACCGAAAGGACGGGGAAGTCGGCTTCCGCGCCCCGGGGCGGTGATTGGGGGCCACCTGCCGCGGCCGTCGCCCATGGCCTCTGCGTAGAGGAGCCGTCGGGCTTCGGCAAGGTGATCGTCGGTGGGCGTGCTGCCGGCTTCGGCGCCTTGTACTTCGGCGAGCAGGGTGTCGGCGCGGTCGGCGAGACTGAGGGCTGCGGCGTCGGTTCGGTACCGGTCTACGGCGGTGGCGCTATCAAGGGCGGCCTGGAGGCTTCCGGTCCACGTGGAGGCGACGGCAGCGAGTCGGAGCGCGGGGTTCGGGGTGCTCATTCGTCGCCCCGGTCGATGGCCTTGGCTTCCTGCGGGGTGATCTCGCCGGCGCAGAGGCGGCGGACGATGTCCATCCGCTCGGCGAAGGCGGTGTGGCCGGAGGCGATGAGGTCGGCGGCGGTCTGGAGTCGGGCTTCGGCGTCTTCGGCGCGCTGCCACAGGAGGTCGAGTTCGGGGTCGGTGATGGTGCTGGCGTTGGCCCGCCGGCGTGCCATGGCGGGGCTGTCGGTCACTTCGGGCTCCGTTCCGCTGGTGGTTCGACAAGGCGGTAGCCGGTTTGGCGCGGCTGGCCGCTGGCCGTGATGGCGGTCGGGTGGAGCGAGTTGAGAAGGATGTCGCGCTTGCGGGCCGGGCCTGGGCCGAGGGTTTCGACCTCGGCCCGGTTGCCGGTGACGGTGAGGACGCGGATGCGCCGCTGTTCGTCGAGGGGGTGGCAGGCCTCGTAGAGCTGCCCTTCGGTCACCTGGTGCATGGTCATCGATTGTTGCACCGGCAGAGGCTGGAGACGGGGTCGCACCAGGAGTCGCAGGCCTTGCACCAGATGGCTCCGGGGCGGGGCGGGGTTCGCTCGGCGGGCTGGGTGTTCGGGTTGGTGGTCACTTCTCGTTCCTCTGCTGGTGGGAGTGGAGGGCCTGGAGGAGTTGTTCGCGGTGCCAGGCGGCCTGCGGGTCGGGCCAGCGGCCGCTGTGGCGGCGGGTTCGGGCTGCCGGCGGGGCCGGTGGGGTCGGGCGGTGCTGTTCCGCGCGTAGGGCGGACAGGGGCCCGTAGCGTTCCTGCATCAGTCGGGCGTAGGCCTCGGGGTCGGCGGCGCTGGCCGCGGTGTAGGTGTCGTGCACGGTGGTGCTCCTTGGGCATGCGCAGGCCCGCCCGACGGGGGGTGTCGGGCGGGCCTGGTCGTGACGTGCTTGCTGGCGGTCCTCTCGTGGCGTGCTCTTGGGAGCTGCCCGTTCCTGGCAGGTGGGGCGCGGGGGGAGTGCCGCCTGCCAGGACCGTGAGAGGAGTGTCACGGCGCATGCGTCGGGGGTGGGTCCGGGTGGGCTGGACCCCCAGGTTCCGACGACATGCTGACCGTATCATCAATGAGTACCCATACAAGTCATGGCTGTATGGAAGGGCGGTCGGCCGGACTCAGCTGCCTCTTCAGCTCCTGCGCCGTGCAGCCTTCGAAGGGCGTCGTCCCGAAGGCGTCGTTGTCCGGGTCGCGACCGGGGGGGTCGAACAGCGCATCCTGCCTGCCGGTGCCGTACCAGGCGGCGGGGGGCATCTGGAGCCAGTCGGGGCGGGGCATGATCCGTACCTTTCGTGCGCGGGGTGGTGCGAGTCATTTGTAGCGGGCGCGCTCCGCCCGTGGCGCGCGGGTGGCGGGTTCGGGGTCGGCCGGGTGGGGCTTCCTGCCCGCAACCGGCGGGCCCCAGTGGGGCTACCCGGGTCAGGCGGCGACGGGCACCGGGGCGTCGGCGCCCTGGGCGATGCCGGCATCCTCGGCGACGATCTCGGCGAGCATGTCGGCGAACTCGGCCTCAAGCCGGGCATCGGGGTTGGCCGTGTCGGCGGCGTCGTTCCGGCCGGGCGCCTCGGAGAGGGTGGGGGCCGCCGCTGCGCCGGAGGCGACGATCTGGCGGGCGTCGGCGCAGGCCTTGGCCTGCCGGATCTGGAACTTGGCGTCCTGAAGGCTCTTGGCGGTGCGCTCCAGCTGGTCCAGGCGGGCGACGATCTGGCCCTCCAGAGCCACGGCCAGCTCCTCGATCGGGGTCTTGGCGAGCCCGTCCAGGAGTTCGCGCACCTGCTCGATCCGGTCCAGCTTGTTGCGGGTTGCCCGGCGGACGGCGCTGCGCTCAACCTTCTCGTCCTCGGTCAGCTCCTCGACGTCGAACATGCTGGGCTGGCGCTCCTGCTCGCGGACCTGGTGGGCGAAGTGGAGCAGCTCGTTCTCGTCCATCGCCTTGCCGTCGTCGCCGCCATTCGCCCACTTCTTGATGACGGCCTCCTGATTCTCCGGCTGCAGCTCGGAGATGCGGTGCGCGGCAGCGACTCCGATGTGACCGTGGGTCAGGTGGTGTCGGACGGAGGGGACCAGGCTGAGCAGCTGCAGGCGCATCTTGACGTAGCGGGGGGTCTTGCCGAAGGACTTGGCGACGTCCGCCTCGGTGAGCTCGCTGCCGTCCCCGTTCCGGTCCTCGTCGAGGATTCGCCGGTATCCGGCCGCCTCCTCCAGCGGGGTCATGTCGGCGCGGCCGAGGTTCTCCGCCATCGAGCGTCGGAAGGCCTTGATGTCGGAGGCGGTGTCGACGATCTCCGCCTTGATGGTCGTCTTTCCGACGTCCACGCTGGCGCGGTAGCGGCGCTCGCCCGCGACGATCTCGTAGCCGCCCGCAGGGCGCCGGCGGACCTCGATCGACTGGATGACTCCGAACTCCCGGACAGAGTCGCGGAGTTCGTCCATCTTCTCCTCGTCGAAGTACTCGCGGGGCTGCGTCGGGTTCGGGTGGATCTGGGTCAGCTTGAGCATCTTCGCCATGTTGTGACTCCCATCAGGATTTCGGGGGACTTTCCCCCCTCTTCGTGTTTATATTTTATACTCATTCAGGGTGGGGGTGCAATCTCGGCGAAGAAGAATTTGAGGCAGCTTCAGCAGCGCCTTCCAGGGCCGGAATATGCCTGCATCCAGGTAGCGCGACCCTCAGCCGGAAGCGTCGCCTTCGACATCATCAGAGCCGCTCGCCGCCGACTGTCCGGAACTTCGAAGATCGATTCGCCGGGAATCCGCGAGGAGGATGAGGGCACTGACGGCTTCCCGCCCAGAGATGGGGCTGTCGCATTCGGACTCGACGGTCAGGCCGGCACGGCGCCGCTCCGCGAGCACGCGCAGCACGCCTTCGCAGCTGATCGCCATCAGAAAGCCCCCTCATGCCAGCGCGCAGGCTCAACAGGGAGCCTGCGCGACCCGGTCCACGGTGTCGTTCGCTGCGGACCATCAGACCGCTGACCTGGTCGAATGGTGCGACCGGCGGCCACATCCTGCACCGATATCAACAAACTGTCAAAGGAAGATCCTTTGGATTCCGGGCACCGCCAGCATGTACCGTACCTGTTGCCGATCGCCAACAAGATATTGCCCATGGCGCGAACAACAGGGGGACTCCGATGACCACGCCAGCCGATAAGGCCGACGGGCTATGGAGCCTCGCAGGCAAACTCAAGTACCTACGCGGAAGACTCACCGGGGAAGGCGGCAAGCCCCCCACCACACGTGATCTTGCATCGCGAACAGCAGACGCGAACGGAAAGCCCGCACTGGATCACACCGTGATTCACGCCACGCTTTCCGGAACGAAGGTCAACCCGCCTTTGAGGACACTCATGGGATTGGCCGACGCATTCGACTGCCCGCCTCCGTACCTGATGCCGGGAGAGCACGACCTGACCTCGCTGGAGGTCTACTACGAGCACCCGGCCGCCCGCGAGGCCCTGCGCCTGGTGGCCGAACTCGGAGAGAGCGGAGCCGACGCGCTCCTCCAAGCCGCCCGCGCCCTGCGCGAAGCCCGCGGCCTGGACACGACCGCCGCCGACACCGCGACCACGACGCGCCGCCGCCGGCGCCTGTCGCGCGCCGAGGCCGCCGAGGCCAGCCGCCGGGAGACAGAGCACTTCCTCTACTCCTAGGTCCCGCCCAATCCTGCTCAACCCCGCCGCCACTGCGGCAGCAGACCCGAAACGAGTACCACCGTGCACATCGCAGCCCTGCTGCTGGGCGCCGCCCTGGTCGCGCTATCCGTCACCGCCGTCGTCATGACCCGGATGACGCTGCGCCGCAGCGCCCGGCCAGGCGGCAACACCCGCTCCCTGGCCCGTTGGAGTCGTGCCACCGCCGCAGGCGCCGGCCTAGTCGCCCTCCTGCTCACCCTGCCCGGCATCTCAACCGGTATCGATTCGGCTTTCGGCGTCGACAACCTCCACATGCTGCTGTCGCACATGTTCGGGATCGCGTCGCTCGTGGCGATCCGGGTCCTGCTGGTGGCATGGACCATTCCCTCCGAGGCCCGGACGGCCGCACTCAGGTACCGGTTCGGCGTCGCCGGGGTCGTCGCCGCAGCGGCCACCACCGTGTTCGCGGTGGCCAACAACAGCAACCTGGAGTTCATCAACGCGTACGCGGACGACGGTGGTGTCGGCGCCTACCTGCTGATCACGGATGCGTACTGGGCGCTGATCGGGGCCTCCATCACACGGGACTGCACACCTCTGGCCCTCGACAACATCCGGGCGGGCCACCGCTTTCGCGTCCTCGGTATAGGACAGGCGCTGATCGCCGTCGGCGGCGCGGCCTGCGCGGTGTGGGGCGCCACCGAAGGCATGTTCGTAGCGGTCACCCAGGCGGCGGGCGCCGCGTGGAGCACCGGCCTTCAGGAAGCCATCAGCCAGACCAGCGCGGGCTTGTTCGCCCTGAGCCTGTTCTCCGGCTTCGCGGTCTGCTCCACCCCTCGCGCGCTCCCCCGCCGGTGACCAGCGCCCGACAACTAGGAGGCGCGACGGATGGGTGGCGGGGCAGGCTTGTCCCGCCACCACAGCACGACGCGTCCCGGCCGGAGCTTGCGGACTCCTTGGCCGCCAGGGTGGACGTCGACTCGGTGGAGCAGGAGCTTCGCCAGTCCTGCCTTGGCCTCCGTGGGCGCCGAGTTCCACCAGTCGACGAGCTCCTTGATGCTCCCGCTCACCGGAGTAGCGGCTGCTCGTTCCAGGACGCGGATCCGCTGGCGCAAGGCCTTCTGCTGCTGGACGCCGCTTTGACGCGCCTTGGCGGCGCTGGTGGCCGTGATCTCGTGGCGCAGCACCATGTCGGCGAGGCTGTCGAGCCCCTGGGTGACCGCGGCCAGCTCCGTCTTGGCGACGGCGAGCTCCTTCTCCACCTCGACCCGCGCGGCCTCCAGGGCCTTCTGGGTACCGGGCTCCGACAGCCGAGCGACGATCTCTTCGCCGAGGTGGTCTTCCAGGACCTGCGCGGAGATCCGGACCTTCCCGCAGTCTCCGGGCCGGTCGGCGCGGGGCCCGGCCGAGCAGCAGTAGCCGGGGTTTCCGGAGTTGGTGCGCAGGCCCTGGTGGTTGGCGCCGCACAAACCGCACACGACGAGGTCGTTGCTGCTGAAGGCGTAGTCGTACTCGGGCTGGGGGCTGGCCTTCCGGCTGGCCTCTCGCTGCTCGCTCTCGGCCGCGTCCATGGCCTGGAGCTGCGCGAACTGCTCCGGGGTGATGGCGCCCGGGTGCCCGGCATCAACAAGCTCGCCATTCGGACCGGGCTTGAGCCCGGCGATCGCCGGGTTGCGGAAGAGCCGGGCAACGGTCTGGCCGGTGAACGGGGAGCCGAGCGTGCCGACGACGCCGCAGGATTTCAGGTAGGCGGCGGCGCCGGCGCGGGTACCCCCGTTGATCCGGCGCTCGACGGCTTCTCTCAGGGCCTGCGCTTCCTCTCCCACCAACGCGCTCTTGTCGCCGGTGAACCCGAAAGTCCTTGCCGCCACTCTGCGCCCCTTCCCATCATGGACACCCTTTACGTGATGGAGACTCGTGGAGGAGTCTCCATCACGTTGCACGTATCAAGCTGCAACAAGGCCTTCGATCTGGAGGTGCCTCCACAGTGATGCGGTGAGGACCCGCTTCGAGCCCCCGACGCTGATCATGTCCAGCGGGAAGGTCTCGTCGCGGATCGCCGCGTACGCCGTGTTGGGGCCCACGCCCAGTGCCCTCGCTGCGGTCACCACGTTGATGGTGACTGGCAGGCTTCTCACCTGCTCCAGGGTCATGCCGCGCCCGGGCTCCGACTGCGTCTCGCCGGTCTTGTCGATCTTCATTTTGAGTCGTCGCGTTTCTCCCCCGCGCCAACTACGCCCAGCCTACCCACGCAGCGGGGCGCAGGGTGACGACGGGCAGCTCAGGATAGCGCCAGTAGGCGCTGGCCAGCAGCTCCAGTGTGCCCCAGCTCTCAACCTGAGCCACCGAACGGCTTCCGTGTACAGCGGAAGTCAGATGGTGCAAAATAGAACATACATTCTATTCGCGGCTAGAAGCTGTCCACCGCCTTGATTCGCGGCCACGGAAGGGAACTGCCCAAGCATGTTCGAGGAACGCACCTATCAGCGATGCGCATGCAAGGGCCCGCTCTTCCACCGGCGCGGCAAGGACAAAGGCGAGCCGGTGTTGAACGACAACGGCACACAGCGGATCGGCACCCTCGGCACTGGATGCCCGGACCTCAGCAAGAAAGGTCACGGATCCTGGTACTTCTACATTGAGCTTCCGACGGTTGCCAACGGCGAGAAGCAGCGCATCCGCCGAGGAGGCTTTCGCACCCAGCGGGATGCGGCCAGTGCCTGCACAAAGGTCTGGGAGGAGCACAAGGCCGGCCTCGACGTAGGAGTGAGGGAGACACTAGGGCAGTACCTCGACCGTTGGATCGAGTCGAAGGGTGATGTCTCGCTGACGACCACCCGCAGGTACACAGACACCATACGGCTCCACATCGCGCCCTTCATCGGCCACATCGACCGCAAGGAGCTACGCAAGCAGCACGTCGAAGACATGATCGCTGCCATCCGCGAACGAAACACGCAGATCCAGGTGCACCGCGACTACGTGGCCCTCCTGGCCGACGACTGCGAGCAGAAGCGACTGGCATGGCACAACGGCCCCAAGGGCAATCGCCGAGGCCTGCGCATCGCTTGGCATGAGGCCCGCGAACTATTGGCCTCAGAGCGCCGTCGCCAGCGCAAGGTTACGGAACTGCCAACCCAACATCAGATCCTCGACATACTTTCATCGGCACTCAATGACGCCGTCCGTGCGGAACTCATCACCAAAAACTGGGCCCAGTTGGTGAAGCTCCCACGCAAGAAGCCTCCGCGGCCGATGCTGTGGACGCCGGCCCGGGTCGCCCGCTGGCGTGAGACAGGCATAGTCCCGGGCACGGTCATGGTCTGGACACCTCAGCTCACGGGACAGTTCCTGGATACGTATGTGGACCATGAACTCTGTGACTTGTTCCACTTCATGGCACTCCGCGGCCCTCGCCGAGGGGAGGTCTGCGCACTGCCCTGGACAGAAGTAGACCTGGACGAGCGCCGAGTCACGATCAACCAGCAGGTCATCACCGTCGCCTACAAGCTGTTCGGCGCAGAACCGAAGGCCGACTCGGAACGCACCATCGATCTCGACAGCGAGTCTGCCCGCCTGTTCGACCTTCGACGAGCGCGCCAAAGCGAAGCACGCGCCAGACTGGCCGAAGCTTGGACGGACACCGGGCTCGTATTCACTCGTGAGGACGGGACGGGATACCACCCCGACTACCTCACCAAACTCTTCAAGCGCCTGGTCGAACTGGCCGACCTCCCACCCATCACTCTCCACGGCCTACGGCACGGCGCAGCCTGCATCGCCCACGCTGGCGGCTCCACCCCGAAAGCCATCTCGGAGCAGCTGGGCCACAGCGGCATCCAGATCACGATGGACATCTACACCAATGTGTTCCCGGAGTACCAGCGCGCTCAGGCCGAAGCCGCGCTGGCGGTGGTTCCGCGCGCGACGCGCCCCGCCACACCGACGCCCGAACCACTTCCTGTCACATCCCAGATACCCGCCCAACCGGCTGCCGATTCACGCGCGGGGACAGGCAAGCTCTCCGCCCTACGACGTGCACGCGAGAAGAAGGCGGCCAGGACCTCACAGCAGCTGGCACCGGCGTAACTCCATGGGAAGGCCGAAGGGTGGCAGGCAGCTCGCCACCCTTCGGCCTTCCCGTTGATCCCCATCGCGATGTTTTCCCCACTAGATCCCCAACGGCCGCTCACAGCCATCTGTCATCAGCCGCACCACTCCCCCGCGCATTCCACTCGGATGGATCATCTGACGTGCCGTACAAGGGATTTGACCCTAGGTTCCGGTGCCAGGGGGTCAACCGAGCGGAAGGCTGTTTCTGGCATGGCTGGCAAATTCGAGCTGTACGTGGACGAGGGCGGCATGCACCGGTTCCGGCTCAAGGCGAGCAACGGGGCGATCGTGGTGACCGGCGACCCGCAGGAGAGCAAGGACGACTGCCTGAGGAGCATCGAGTCGATCCGCAAGCTCGCGCCGTACGCGGAGCTCAAGGAGACCGCCGGGTCCGTGTGACGGACGCGAACCGCGCCGCGGGTCGGCGGTGCAAATCGCCGACCCGCGTTCTCCTCTACGACAGATCCCTTTGGCCGGGTGCACGCCGGACGCGGACAGAACACTGGCATGCGCGTCGCCATCGTCACCGAATCCTTCCCGCCCGAGGTCAACGGAGTCGCCCACAGCGTGCTGCGGACGGCCGAGCACCTGGTCCGCCGGGGCCACCGGCCCCTCGTCGTCACCCCCGCGCCGGCGCGGGGCGCCGAATGCCCGCCGGAGACCTTCGGCAGCACCGCGGCGGGCGAGATTCCCGTGGTGTGCATCCCGTCCGTCCCGCTGCCGGGATACCCGCAGGTGCGGATCGCCCTGCCCAGCCGGCAGCTGTCGGCCGCGATCGCCGGGCACCGTCCGGACATCGTCCACCTGGCCAGCCCCTTCGTGCTCGGCGCGCGCGGGATGCAGGTCGCGGCGCGGCTCGGGGTGCCCGCCGTGGCCGTCTACCAGACCGACCTGGCCGGCTACGCCCACGCCTACCGGGCCGGGCGGGGGCTCGGTGAGGCCGCCGCCTGGCGGCGGATCCGGGCCGTGCACCGCGCGGCCGCCCGCACCCTGGCGCCCTCCACCCCCGCCGCCCAGGACCTGACCGCGCACGGGGTGCCGCGGGTGCAGCTGTGGCCGCGCGGGGTGGACTCGGTGCGGTTCCACCCCCGGCACCGGGACGAGGCGCTGCACCGGGCGCTCGCCCCCGGCGGGGAGGTGCTGGTCGGGTACGTCGGACGGCTGGCCCCGGAGAAGCGGGTCGACCTGCTGGCCGCGGCCTCGGCACTGCCCGGGGTGCGGGTGGTGGTCGTCGGGGACGGCCCCTCGGCACCCGGGCTGAAGGCATCGATGCCGGGCGCGGTGTTCCTCGGCCGGCGCACCGGTGACGAACTGGCCCGCTGCTTCGCCACCCTGGACGTCTTCGTGCACACCGGCCCGCTGGAGACCTTCTGCCAGACCATCCAGGAGGCGATGGCCAGCGGCGTACCGGTGATCGGCCCGGCGGCGGGCGGACCGCTGGACCTCGTCGCCCACCACCGCACCGGCCTGCTGGTGCCGCCCCGGGACGGCGCGGCGGTGGCCCGCGCGGTGGCCGAGCTCGCCGCCGACCCGGCGCGGCGGGCCGGGTACGGGCAGGCCGGCCGGGCCGAGGTGACCGCACGCACCTGGGAGGCGGTCGGGGACCTGCTGCTGCGGCACTACGCCGAGGTGCTGGCGGAACACCGCGGGCTGCCGCTGCCGGCCGCCGCCCCCGCGCCGGTCGAACCGGTGGCGCCCGTCCTGCCGGAGGAGCTGCCGGCATGACCCCCGTTCCCGACGACAGCGCACGGACGACCGGCGGGGCTCGGCCGACCGGTGGGGCTCCTCGGCCGGCCGGCGGGTTACCGAGGGCCGACGACGCGCCCAGGGCCGGCGAGGCGCTGACTATCGTCCGGCTGGCCAACTTCGTCACCCCGGTCTCCGGTGGCCTGCGCACCGCGCTGCGCCACCTCGGCGCCGGGTACCGGGCGGCCGGGCACCGTCCGGTGCTGATCGTCCCCGGGGAGCGGCGCTCCGAGGAGGAGACCGAGCAGGGGGTGGTCGTCACCCTGCCCGGCCCGGTGCTGCCGGCCGCCGGCGGCTACCGGCTGCTCACCGACCGGCGGGCGGTGGCCGCCGAACTGACCAGGTTCTCCCCCGACCGGCTGGAGGTGTCCGACCGCACCACGCTGCGCTGGACCGGCGCCTGGGCACGGCGGCACGGGGTGCGGTCGGTGATGGTCTCGCACGAGAGCGCGGCCGGGGTGCTGCGCACCTGGGGCCTGCCCGGCCCGCTGGCGGGCACGGCGGCCGACCGGCTCAACGCGGCCACCGCCCGCGCCTACGACGCGGTGCTCTGCACCACCGACTGGGCCGCCGCGGAGTTCCGGCGGATCGGCACCCCGAACCTGGTCCGGGCCCCGCTGGGGGTGGACCTTGAGGCGATGCGGCCACTGCCGCCGGCCACCCGCGCCGCCGAGCGGGCCCGCTACGCCGCTCCGGACGAGACGCTGCTGGTGCTCTGCTCGCGGCTCTCGGCGGAGAAGCGGCCCGAGCGGGCGATCGAGGCCCTGGCCGAGCTGCGCGCGCGGCGGCACCCCGCGGTGCTGGTGGTCGCCGGGACCGGCCCGCTGCGGGAACGGCTGGCGGCCCGGGCCGCACGGCTGCGACTGCCCGTACGCTTCCTCGGGCACCTGGGCGGGCGTGCCGAGCTGGCCCGGCTGCTGGGCTGCGCGGACGTGGTGCTCGCGCCCGGGCCGGTGGAGACCTTCGGCCTGGCCGCGATGGAGGCCCTGGCCTGCGGAACCCCGGTGGCGGTCAGCCGCTCCTCCGCGCTGCCCGGCCTGATCGGGCTCGCCGGAGCGACGGCCGTCGACACGGGCAGTGGATTCGCCTCCGCGGTACGGCAGTTGCTGGGGCGGCCGGAGGACCTGCGGCGGGCCGCCGCCCGGACGCAGGCCGAGCGGTACGGCTGGCCGGCGGCGGTGGCGGCGTTCCTGGCGGCGCACGGCGCGCACCACGACGAGGCGGTGGACGGGGGTCGGGACGAGCATGCTGGAAGCCGGGCGTGACCGGGCGGCGCGGGAGCGCCCCGCGGCGGGCGAACCACTGCGCTTCGTCGCGCTCGGAGACTCGCTGACGGAAGGGGTCGGGGACCGGGTCGGCGAGGGCTGGCGCGGCTGGGCCGCCGTCCTGGCCGATGCGCTGGCACCCGAGGGGCGGGCCGCGGAGTTCACCAACCTGGCGTACAGCGGGGCGCTCACCACGGAACTGACGATCCGTCAGCTTCCGCGGGCGCTGGCGCTGCGGCCGCAGCTGGCGGCCGTGGTGGTCGGCGGCAACGACACCCTGCGCACCGGCTTCGACATCCGGCGCGCCACGCTGGAACTGGACGCCACGATGGGGGAACTGTCCGGCCACGGCGCCAGGCTGCTGACCGCCTGCCTGCCCGACCCGGGCAGCCTGCTCCGGCTCCCGGCACCGCTCGCCCGGCCGCTGGCGCGCCGGATGCGGGCGGTCAACACCGTGGTGCACGCCCTCACCGAGCGCCACCGGGCGATACACCTGCACCTCACCGAACTGCCGTGGCTGGCCGAGCGCCGGCTGCTGAGCGTGGACCGCCTGCACCCCAGCGCCGAGGGCCACCACCTGATCGCCCTGCGGTTCCACGACCTGCTCACCGAGGCCGGCCACCCCCTCGGCCCACCGCCGGCCGCCGCCCCCGCCGAGGCCCCGCCGGGCCCGGCCGCCGACCTCTGGTGGATGGCCACCCGGGGCACCCGCTGGCTCGCCGCCCGCAGCACCGACCTGCTGCCGGGCCTGCTCGCCCTGGCCGCCGCCGAGGGCGTCGCCCGCCTGCGCGGCGGCAGCGGACGGCACGACGAACAGATGGCGCGCGCGGCGGCACAGGCGCTGGCCTCCCTGGGGTGAGGGGCCCGCGTCGGCCCCGCAACGACGGCTGTCCGAGGAGGAGTTCACCGGCGCCGGAACGTGGCACCGCGCGTGGTCCGAGGAGGAGCGCGCGACACTGCGCGGAAGCGTCGGGAGCAACCCCTGCCGGGCGTCCGGCGGACACCCGGAGGAACCGCACCGCCCGGGTCCGGACGGGAACCGGCTCCGCGCCGTCGACGGGGTCCGGGTGCCGGTGACCACGCCGGACGGCCCCGGAGTACCGCCGTGGGCCGACCCGGACCGAACGCCGCGAGCGGCCGAACCGGGCGGCGCCGGGCCTCCCGATCGCCCGATCGTGGGGATCGGGAGTGCCGCCCGGAGGGAACCGTAGAGGTGGGCCCGGTTGTCGTGTCCGGGGAGAACATGACGGAGGGAGTCGGGGTGGAGAACGCGGGCACGGTCGGCCGGGAGGTCCTGGCGGCGGCGGGGGTGCTGTTCCCGGACGGGGCCGGGCGGGTGCTGGTGGTGCGGCTGCCGTACGACCGGAAGCACCCGGTGGCGATCCCGGGCGGCGGGTGGGAGCCGGCGGACCGGTCGCCCCGGGAGACCGCCCTGCGGGAGATCCGGGAGGAGCTGGGCTTCACGCCCCGACTGGGACCGCTGGCCTGCGTGGACTGGGCGCTGCTGCGCCACGGCGACCTGCCGATCGTCGCGTACCTGTACTGGGCCGAGCCGCTGACGGCGGCGCAGGCGGCGGCGTTCCGGCCGGACGCGGCGGAGGTCGGCGGCTGGACCTGGCTGACGACGGAGCAGGCCGGGCACGCGCTGCCGCCCCGGTTGTCGCGCCGGGTGACGGCCTGCCTGCTGGCGCCGCGGGACGACGGGCCGCTGGAGCTGGAGGACAGCCGGCCGGTCGGGCACACGCTCCGGCGGCTGCCCGCCGACGGGCCGGTGCCCGCATACACCGGGCTGGCCGCGGCGCCGGGGCTGACGCCGCCGACCGAGGAGCGGCCGGAGCCGCCGATGGACCGGGAGACCTACTACGCCACCCGGCCGCGCATCCGGGCCAAGGCGCGGGCGCTGTTCACCGATGCCGCCGGCCGGGTCCTGCTGGTACGGCTGCGGCCGTGGGACGGGCCGCGCGGGCAGGTCCCGTACTGGACGCTGCCGGGCGGCGGGGTCGAGGCGGACCGGGAGATGCCCCGGGCGGCGGCCCGGCGGGAGATCCGCGAGGAACTCGGCTGGGAGGTCGAACCGGGGCCGCTGCTGGCGCTGGACTGGCAGCCGGGTGCGGCGGCCGACCCGGCGGCGGACCCGGCGACCGGCCGGGACACCGCCGTCCTGGTGTACGTGTTCGACGGCGGCACGGTGACGGAGCGGATGCTCGGCTCGATCGTGCTGCCGGAGGAGGAGCTGGTGGAGTGGCGGCTCTGCGATCCGGCCGAGGCACGGACGCTGCTGACCGGCCCGTCCTGGGACCGGACGGCCGCCGCGCTGGCCGCCCGGGAGCGGTCGGGCGGGCCGGCCGAGCTGGTGCGCGGGCAGGCCGCGGGGCCGGACCTGCCCCGGGGGTGAGCCCCGCCGGACGGAGCCCGGCGGCGGCCCGAACCGCCGCCGGGGCCTCGCCCGGGCGCCGCGCCGGGGTGGCGCCTCGGGGCGGCTGTCCCGGGGCGGTGTCCCGGGACTGCGCGTCAGACCTCCAGCTCGGCCTCGATCCGGCCCAGCTGGTGGCGGGCCATCGCGAGGTTGGCGCGCGCCTTGTCCAGCGCGAGGTAGAGGAACAGGCCCTTGCCGGTACGGCCGGTGAGCGGGCGGATCAGGTGGTACTGGCTGCTCAGGGTGATCAGGATGTCCTCGATCCCGTCCTGGAGGCCGAGCATGTCCATGGTGCGCATCTTGGCGCGGACCACGTCGGTGTTGCCGGCGGCGGCGACGTTGAGGTCCAGGCCGCCGGGGCCGTCGAGGGTGGCCAGCGCCATGCCGCTGTTGTAGTCCACCAGGGCCGCGCCGATGGCGCCCTCGATGCTGGTCATGGCCTGCTTGAGCGCGCCGGGTGCGTCGGTCATCTGGGTAACTCCCGTTCGGTGATGGGTGGTTCGGGACGGATGGGGACGATGGTTCGGTGGTCGGCCCGGGTCTGCCCGGGTCAGCCCGTGTCGCGCGGATCCTTGGGCACGAGGGCGTCGTTGAGCAGCCCCGCGATGCGCTGGGCGCTGCGGCGGGCCTCCAGGTGCAGCCGGCCGACGTTGACGTCGGGGTGCGCCAGCAGGGTCAGCACGCAGCTGCCGCCGGCCGCGTACGTGGCGACGTAGCCGTTCTCGCCGCGCACCAGCGACTCGCGGAACTCGCCCTGACCGGTGGTGTCGGCGAGCCGCTGGGCCAGCGAGAGCGAGGCCGCCGTCATCGCGGCCAGTCCCGAGGGTTCGGTGCCGTGGGTGTCGTGCGCGACCAACAGGCCGTCCACGCTGGCCACCAGACCACCCGCGAGGTGCGGTACGCGGTGCTTGACGGCACGCAGTTCGGCGAGCAACTCGGTCTCCAAGGCGATCAGTTGTCTCCTTCCGACACGCTGCTTGAGTGCCCGCCTCATGGCCGGAACGACGGGGTCGCGGGCGGGGAATGGGTCAAAGTCGGGCCTCCAGAAGGTCTCGGATCCGGGTCAGCAGCGCGACGTCCGGATCGGGGACGGCCAGCGGGTGGGCCGCTGCCGTGATGGGCGGGCGTTCGGGGCACGTGGGGGCGTCGGTCCCGCTGCGGGCCGCCTCGGGGGCGGAGGCGGGAGTGGAAGCGGCAGCGGGGGCGGGAACGGCCGTGACCGGGGTGCCGGGGAGGCCGGCGCCCCGGAGGCTGGCGCCGGGGACCCGGCGGTGCAGCCCTCGGGCCGGTCCGCTCGCGGCCGGCGGGGGGACTTCGGGCCGGGGAGCGGTCGTCGGCCGCGCCGCGGGCGCCGCAGGTGCCGCGGGCGCCGGGGCCGCCGCCGGGACCTCCGGCGCAGCGGGCGCCGCAGGTGCCGCGAGTGCCGGGGCGGGCGGGCGCGGCTCGTCGGGCAGGCGCGGGGCCTCCGGCGGGCGCGGCTCGTCGGGCGGGCGCGGGGCGTCCAGCAGTCCGGCGGCGGCCAGTCGACGGACATCGGCCGTCACCCCGAAGCCGGAGCGGCCGAGCAGCCGGGCCAGGTCCGCCGGGGTCCTGCGACCGTCGGCGTGGTCCAACAGCTCACGTCGCCGGCGGCCGCACGAGCGGTGGGACGACCGGCGGCCGCACTCGGCCGGGCGGACGGGCGCGGTGTCGAGCTGCGCCCACGGCCAGATCCCGTCGAGCAGTTTCCGGCGGCGCTCGACCTCGCGGCGGATCCGGGCCGGGTCGACCTCCGCGACCGGCCCGAGCCAGTGCCGGGCGTCGGCCTCGAACCGCCAGACGCCGCCGGCCGGGTCGGCCAGCACGAAGAACGCGGCGTCGAACAGCGTTCCCAGGTGGCCGAGTTCGAGCTCTCCCCGGGTGAGCAGCCGCCGTTCGACCAGCGCCTCGCCGACCCTCGCCCCCGGGCCGTGAGCCCGGAGCAGTTCCGCCCAGTCCTCGGGGGTGGTCCGACCGCAGCCGATGAGCAGGTCGGCCAGTCCGGGCGCCCGGAGGGACTCGGCGGCGGCCACCCGCCCGTCGACCAGGTGGAGGCTGCCGAGCGGCCCGCGCAGGGCGCCGGTGGCGCGGCGGTCGGCGAGCAGGGCGAGCGCCTCGCCCGGGGACCTCGGGGTGGCGGCCTCCGCCGGGGACGGCGGCGCGGTGCCGGTCGCGGCGGTCACGCGCTCACCCCAGCACCAGCTCCTCGGCGAGTGCCTGGAGGCGGAAGCGGGCGGCGGCGAGGTTGCCCTCCGCGCGGTCCAGCCAGAGGTGCAGGACGAGCCTGTTGTCGAAGACGGTGTCGATGAAGCGGATCAGGTGGTAGCTGCGGCCGGCGGTGACGATGATGTCCTCCAACGGGGCCCGCCGGTCCTCCGTCACGGTGAAGGTCTGGCTCTCAACGGCCGCCCGCACCAGGTCGGTTGCCTCGGCGGCGGAGGTCTCGTGCTCTCCGGTCGGGCTGTCCCCGAGGCTGCCGAGGGCGAGCCCGCTGCTCCAGTCGACCAGGCTCGCGGCGCGGGCCCCGTGGATCGCCATCGCTCCGGAGAGGCATTCGTCGATACCGGGCACACCGGCTCCTTCGCGGGGTCTGGGCGGCCGGGCGCAGCGCGGCACCGGCCGGTTCACCACCAGCAGTGGCTAGTTCGACACGGAAGGCTACTGCCGGATTCCATATGACGAACATTCCAATGGCATATTCACATCAGTAACGGCCAGTTCCAGCCAAGAACTGACGGCACATCAGACCGGATGCGACCTCGCCCCCACCGGTCGGCCAGGGAGGTTGGAGTACCGTTCACCGGCCACCTGGCACGGCACCTTGGCCGGTATCGAGCCCCAAGAGAGGGTTTCGAGCCCGAAAGTACGATAAGAGGGCGCGGGCGCGGAAGGCGAACACGACGAAGGGGCCCGCTCCGCTGGACGGAACGAGCCCCTTCGATGGGAGCGCCAGGCCCGGATCGCACGGACTCTCCCTACTGAAAGTAGGGCGTGCTCTGGTAGCACCGCTGACGCCTGTTCGAGATTCCGTTTCCCGGAAGATCACTTCCTCTCGACGGGATGAACAGTAGCAGGACATCACGCCTGGTCAGAAATCGTGGCCGGGCGAACGGCAGCGGCCCCGGGGCGAACGGGGCGAGGCGGGGCGCCCCCGGGCCGGGGGCGAACCGGCGCCCGACCGGGGCTGCGCGCCGGGGCCGGACCAGGGCTTCGCGCCGGGGCCGGACCGGGCCCAGGGTCAGCCCAGCAGTGCCCGGTAGCCCTCGATCAGGGCGGTGAGCCCGAGCCCGAAGGCCCGGTCGGCACGCTCGCGCCCGGCGGGGACGGCGTCCAGGGCGTCGGCCAGCCGCGGGGTGGCGCCCCGGTCGACGGCGTCGACCATGACGTCCGGGGCGACCAGGTCCAGCGCCGAGCCCAGGACGAAGCTCTCCAGGGCGGTGATCAGTCCCATCACGTCCTGCGCGGCGAAGCCCGCGTCCTCCAGGGTGGCGACGGCCCGCTCGTACAGCTCGTGCATGAACGACTCGGCCAGCGGCGCGGTGGCGAGCAGCCGGATGATGCCGGGGTGCTCGGCGAAGGCGTCCCGGTAGGCGTGCGCCCAGGCGCACAGCGCGGCGTCCCAGGACTGGTCCCACATCGACTGCTCGCCGATCGTGCGCACCAGCTCGGCACGCATCAGGGCGACGATCTCGGCCCGGCCCGCGACGTGGTGGTAGAGCGCGGAGGGGCTGACCTTGAGCGCACCGGCCAGCGCGGGGATGGTGAGGTCCCCCGCCTCGTCGACCAGCCGCAGCGCGGTGTCCACGATGCGCTGCCGGTCCAGCAGGGGTGTGCGCGGCCTGGGCATGCCCGGTTCCTCACCTTCGGGGTCGCCGAGCGGCCCGTCGGCACCGGCAGACCAAGATCATCGTTATCCAAGCGTTACTGAACGGCTTTCAGTAAAACTCTTCCGCACCCGCCGGTGCCGCGCCTACGGTAACCGAACCCCATTCGGTTAGGCAGGCCGCGCACCCGTCGGCCCGCCCTGCCCCGGAGAGGACCCACACCCCCGCATGCGTGCCGAAACGATCTTCACCGGCGGCCGGATCCACACCGGAGACCCCGCCCTCCCCCGCACCCACGCCCTCGCCGTCGGCGCGGGGCGGATCGCCGCCCTCGGCGACGCCGCCCTCGCCCTGCGCGACGAAGGCACCGAGACCGTCGACCTCGACGGCGGCGCCCTGCTGCCCTCCTTCGGCGACGGACACGTCCACCCGCTGCTCGGCGGCATCGGCCTGCGCGGCGCGCCGGTCCGCGACTGCACCAGCCTGGAGCAGGTCGTGGCGGCCGTCCGCGACTGGGCGCAGCGCCACCCCGAGGCCGAGTGGATCACCGGCGACGCCGTCGACCCGTGGCTGGCCGAGGGCGGACTGTTCGACGCCCGACTGCTCGACGCCGCCGTCCCGGACCGCCCGGTGCTGCTGCGCACCATGGACCACCACACCGGCTGGGCCAACAGCGAGGCGCTGCGCCGGGCCGGGTACGGGCCGGACACCCCCGAGCCGGTGGGCGGCGAGATCGTCCGCCGGCCGGACGGCAGCCCGCTGGGCACCCTGCGCGAGTTCGGTGCGCTCAACCCCGTCCTCGCGCTCGTCCCGCCGCCGCCGTTGGCCGAGCAGGTCGCCGCACTGCGGGAGAGCACCGCCGCGCTCGCGGCCGCCGGGATCACCTGGCTCCAGGACGCCTGGGTCGAGCCCGCGCAGGTGGACACCTGGCTGGCGGCCGTCGCCGAGGAGGGCCTGCCGGTCCGGGCCGGGCTCGCCCTGCTGCTCGAACCGGACGGCTGGCGCGAGCGGCTCCCCCGCCTGGCCGCCGACCGCGACCGGGTCGAGGCCGCCGGGCACGGGCGGCTCACCGCGCGGGCGGTCAAGTTCTTCGCCGACGGGGTCATCGAGTCCGGGACGGCCGCGCTGCTGGAGCCGTACAGCGACTGCCCGCACTCCCACGGCGTCGCCAACTGGACCGGCGCCGAACTGGCGGAGGCCGTCACCGCCGTGGACGCGCTGGGCTTCCAGCCGCACATCCACGCGATCGGCGACCTCGGCGTACGGATCGCGCTGGACGCCGTCGAGGCCGCCGCCCGCCGCAACGGGCCGCGCGCCCGCCGGCCGGTGATCGCCCACGTGCAGCTGGTCCACCCCGACGACCTGCCGCGCTTCGCCGAGCTCGGCGTGATCGCCAACTTCGAGCCGCTCTGGGCACAGACCGACCCGCTGATGACCGAGCTCACCCTGCCCCGGATCGGCCCGGAGCGCGGCTCCCGGCAGTACCGGATCGCCGCCCTGCTGCGCGGCGGCGCCCGGGTGTCCTTCGGCAGCGACTGGCCGGTCACCCGCTACGAGCCGCTGGCCGGGCTGGCCACCGCCGTCACCCGGCAGACCCCGGACGGCCTGCCGGACGGCGGCTGGCTGCCAGAGGAGCGGATCGGGCTCACCGAGGCACTGGCGGCGTACTCGGCGGGTGTGGCGCACCAGGCCTTCGAGGAGGCCGAGTGGGGTGTGCTGCGACCGGGCATGCGGGCCGACCTGGTGCACCTGGCCACCGATCCCTACGCGGTGCCGGCCGGTGAGCTGGCCTCGATCGGGGTAGCGGGCACCTGGCTCGGCGGGCGGCGCACCCACGGCGGCCCGCCCGGTGGCGCCGACCGCTCGACCCGCTGAGGCGCCCCGCTCCCCCCGGCCGACCCGGCCGCCCCGGCAAACCCCAGCCGCCCCGACGGACTTCCCGACCGGTTCCGGCCGTCCCCCACGGCGGCCGTGCCTCGTTCCCCGGTCGGCGGCCGGCGCGTGTCCGCCGCCGACCGTCGCTTCCTCGTTCGCACGACCTCAGGAGAGCTCCCCCATGAACCCGCCCTCCGACGCGGCCTCCTCCTCCGCGCTCCGTCCCCCCGGCTCCGCTGCCGCTTCCGGCTCCCCGGGCTCCCCGGGCTCCCCCGGCGGCTCCGGCGGCTCCGGCGGCCTGGGACGCGGGGTGCTCGGTACCGGCGACATCGTCTTCTTCGTCGTGGCCGCCGCCGCGCCGCTGACCGTGATGGCCGGCGTGGCACCGTTCGCGATCTCCTTCGGCGGCATCGGCACGCCGGTCGCCTACCTGGCCACCGGCGTGGTGCTGGCGCTCTTCGCGGTCGGGTTCACCGCCATGACCGCGCACATCCGCAACGCCGGCGCCTTCTACGCGTACGTCACCCGCGGCCTCGGCCGGGCGGCCGGGCTGGGTGCGGCACTGCTCGCGGTGCTCTCGTACAACGCCATCCAGATCGGGATGTTCGGCGCCTTCGGGTTCTTCGCCCGCACCACCGCCGCCGACCTGCTCGGGCTGGACCTGCCCTGGCCGGTCTGGGCGCTGTTCGGGGTCGCGGTGGTCTGGTTCCTCGGCTTCCGCTCGATAGACCTCGGGGCCAAGGTGCTCGGGGCGCTGCTGATCGCCGAGACCGGCATCCTGCTGGTGCTCGCGGTGGCGGTGCTGGTCAAGGGCGGGGCGCACGGGCTGAGCCTGTCCTCGTTCGCCCCCGAGCACGTGCTCTCCGGGGGGATGGGCGGCGTGCTCGGACTCTCCTTCGCCGCGTTCATCGGCTTCGAGGCCACCGCGATCTACCGTGAGGAGGCCCGGCAGCCGCACCGGACCGTGCCGCGCGCGACCTATGCCGCTATCGCCTTCCTCGGCCTCTTCTACACCTTCGTCACCTGGATGATCGTGCAGGCCTTCGGCGACACCGAGGCCGTCGCCGCCGCCACCGCCGACCCGGCCGGGATGTTCTTCACCGCGATGACCGACTACGTCGGCGGTTGGGCGACGGAGGTGCAGCGGGTGCTGATCGTCACCAGCCTGCTCGCGGCACTGCTCGCCTTCCACAACACCATCACCCGGTACGGCTACGCGCTGGCCAACGAGCGGGCCGCCCCGGCCGCCCTCGGCCGGATCCACCCGCGCCACGGTTCGCCGTGGATCGGCGGCATCGCGCAGTCGGTGCTGGCGGCGGTGGCCGTCGGGGTGGCGGCGCTGATCGGGGCGGATCCGTACAACCAGTTCTTCCTCTGGGTGAACTCCCCCGGGGTGGTGGGCATCCTGGTGCTCCAGGCGCTGGCCGGCCTCGCCGTGTTCGCCTTCTTCCGCCGCAACCGGGCGGCCGCCGCGAGCGCCGGGGTGTTCCGTACGGTCGTGGCACCGCTCGCCGCCACCGTGCTGCTGTGCGGGGCCACGGCGCTGGTGGTGTGGCGGCTCGACCTCTTCACCGGCGCCGGCCCGGAGGTCAACTGGCCGCTGGTCGCGATCGTGCCGGTGGTCTTCCTGACCGGCGTCGGGATCGCCCTGCGGCTGCGGGCCCGGCGGCCGGAGGTGTACGCGCGGCTCGGGACGACCGAGGTCGACGCGGGCTGAGCCACGGGCGACGGGCGGGGGACGGGCCGGGGGCGGGGGACGTGCCGAGGGCGGGGACGGGCGCCGGGCGACGGGCAGGCTGCGGGCCCCACGTACCAGCTCCGACCCGGCCCTCGCCTGGTCAGATCTGGCCGACGGCCTCGGCGAGGAGCCGGTAGGAGTCGAGCAGCGCGGTGCGGTCGTAGGTGCTGGTGGTGACCAGGAACTCGTCCGCCCCGCTGCACTCGACCAGCTTCGCCAGCTCGGCGGCGGCCTGCTCCGGGGTGCCCGCGATGTGGCCCTTGAGCGACTGCTCGAACGCGGCCCGCTCCCGGGCGGTCATCGCCCGGGCCCGGATCTCGGCGGCGGAGGTCAGCGGCGGGAACTCGCCGTGGGTGCGGGAGTACGCGCCGGACCAGGCCTCCGGGACGAGCAGCTCGCACGCCCGCTCGGCCGTGTCGGCGACGGCCACCGTGCCCGAGACCACCACGTACGGCTCGGCGGCCTGCGCGGACGGACGGAAGCGGGCGCGGTAGCGGTCGATCGCCTCCAGCATCCGGTCCACTCCGCGCGGGGCGGCGATCACCAGCGGCAGTCCCGCGTCGGCGGCCAGGTCGGCGCCCGTGCCGGTGGCCAGGACGAAGGCCGGGACGTGCAGGCCTTCGGCCGGACGGGCGTGGACCCCGCGGTTCGCCGGCTGCGAGCCGTCGAAGTAGCCGAGCAGTTCGGCCAGCTGGGCACCGAACGCGTCCGCGGCGTCCTTCTCCCGCCCCAGCGCCCGCCGGACACCGTCGGTGAAGCCCACCGAGCGCCCGAGCCCCATGTCGATCCGCCCCGGGAACAGTGCGGCCAGCACCCCGAACTGCTCGGCCACCACCAGCGGCTGGTGGTTGGGCAGCATCACCCCGCCGGTACCGACCCTGATGCGCGTGGTGGCGGCCGCCACCGCCGCAGCGAGCACGGTGGGCGCCGACCCGGCCACCCCCGGCACGCCGTGATGCTCGGAGACCCAGAACCGGTGGTAGCCGAGCCGCTCCACCTCACGGGCGAAGGCCACGGTGCTCCGCAGTGCCTGGGCCGGCTCCTCGCCCTGTCTGGTCCGGGAGCGGTCGAGCACGGAGAGCCTGGTCGTGGGCGCGGCAGTGGTCACGTCGTTGGACAACGCCTGCGCCCCGCACGGGCATTCCCCGTGCGACCGGGCCGCGGCCGACGGCCTGCCGGTCAGTCGCCCGCTCCGGGTATTCGGCCCGGACGCGTGTCCGTGGCCTCGGCCCTGACCGGGGCCGGTGCCGGGGCGGTGACCTGGGCCGGGGCCGTGACCTGGGCCGGGGCCGTGACTTTGGCGTGGGCCTTGCGGCGGCCCCAGGGCTTGTACACCGAGAGGATCACGTTGAACAGGTAGAGCGTCAGCGCCACCGCCGGAACGATCACCGTGTTGTAGCGGACGAAGCCGAGGTCCGCCACCGTGATCGGGCCGGTCGGGTGCGCGTCCACCACCCGCACCGCGTCGTGCAGCCGGTCGGTGAGGGCGAGGACGGAGGCCGTCATCGCCCCGAGTGTCAGCCAGAACTTGGTACTCACCCAGTAGTACCGGAACAGCCCCCAGGACGTGCCGAGCCCGAGCGCCACCCCGCTCAGGAAGGTGAGCAGGCTCAGCGGCAGGATCAGCGCGTCACCGAGCAGGCCCATCGCCCGGTAGGCGGTGCGCAGCCGGTCGGCGTCCCCGGTCGTCAGGGCCGTCAGGGCCAGGGTGAGCAGGCAGAGCATCAAGGCCAGCCAGCTCACCGAGGCGACGACGTGCAGGACGACCAGCGGTTTGCGCACCGCCGGCGGCAGGCGGCGGCCCCCGGACGCGGGTGCCGCCACCCGCCGTGGCGTCGGTTCGGACGCCGCGACGGCGCCGGTGGGCGAGCGCACGGGTACCTCCTTCGAGTCGGGGTCACCAGGACGGCCCCAGACTCTCCCGTCCCTGCCTCATCCGGCATCTGACGGTGGAAGTAACCTCGTCTACTCCCGAGCGAGTACACAGCCTCGGCGTGGCACCGGCGACGCCTCCCCCGGGAGCAGCACCGCCCCTCAGTCGGTCACCGCGAACCCCTGCGCCGCGCCCAGCCGCTGCAGCGAGGCCGGGCCGGGGATCCCGTCCGCCGCCCCCGCCTCGTACCCGCAGCTCCGCTGCCAGGCCGCGTACGCGGAGACCGTCCGGCTGCCGAACGAGCCGTCCACCCAGCGCTGGTCGAGCAGTCCCTCGTCCACGAGCGCCTGCTCCACGATGGCCGCCTCGGCCGGGTAGGTCAGGTGCCCCTGCTCGGCCCCCGGGTCGGTCCGGGCCGCCTCGATCACGTGGGCCACCGAGACCGTCCGCTGCCCGGGCAGGTAGCCGAGCAGCCGGCGCAGCGAGCCCGCGCCCGGGACGCCGTCCGCCGCCTGCCCGGAGTAGCCCAGACTCCCCTGGTAGTCCGAGTAGTTCTCGGTGTCCGCGTCCGTCCAGTTCGGGCCGGGGCCGGAACGGTAGTGGTCGCCGAAGCCGTGCGCGACCAGCGCCCGCCCGACGGCCGTCACCTGGTAGCCCTGGGCCCCGTAGCCGTACGCCAGGCCGTTGATGCTGACCTGGTAGCGGGCGGGCGCGGCGGGGGGCACCGGGTGCTGCTGGGAGGGCGGGATGTCCGGGGAGCCGGGCCCGGCCGTGACGTCGGGCCAGGAGCCCGGGTCGGTGTGGTCGTTGTAGGGCACGTGGGCGTGCGCGTACCAGCCGCCGAAGGCCTCCCAGGTCCGCTCGTCGCGGTGGCCGGAGAAGTCGGTGGGCCGGCCCATCGGCCAGATGTCGGGCACGCCCCAGGAGGAGATCCAGGCGTGGATGCGGTCCCAGCCCGCGCACGGGGTGTCGACCAGTCGCGGGTAGACGCCGCCCTGGTAGCGGCAGTAGGGGAAGAAGACCGCCTCGATCTGGATCACCACCCGCCCGGCCCGGTTGGTGCGGGTCGGGCTCTCGGCGGGGCTGAGCAGGCTCTTCGAGCGGGAGTCGGCCGGGAACAGCTGCGCCGTGCGGCCGCTGAACGGGTCCCAGACCAGGTGCGGCGCGCTGCCGGCGCCGCTGCCGGTGAAGTAGCCGACCAGGTCCTCGTAGGGGCACCAGTCCTGCGGTGCGGCGGCGGTCGCGTTGCGGTCCCAGGTGATGTGGGCGATGGCCTTCGGCGGGTACTGCTGATCGGTCGGCGCGTGGTCGCCGAGGTCGTGGATCTCGGCACCGGGCAGCCACGGTTCGGGCATTGCGGGCTCCTCCGAACGGCGTAAGGGCATCACTTCCGGTATCGGCAGGTACGGCTCGCGGATTGACCCCGACGGCGCAAATGCCCGGCGGTGAACCCCCCGTGCCCGTCCGGACGTTCGACTCTGCAGGGTGCGTTCGCCCCCGTGTGCGATTCCGGCGCCCGTGCGGGGGCGGTGGATCGCGCGGGAGGGGGCGCATTGCACCCCGCCGGGGCGCCGCTGTCAATCGTTGACATCAAAAGTGGTCTAGTCCACGGTAGTCCGGCGGACCGGCACCAGCCCGCGCCCGGGATCTCCCTGTGCGCCCAACTGGCCTCCGTGGAACCGAATCTGACGATCCGATGGAGAAATCCGCACCATGCAAAGAGTCTGCCTCGCCCTGCCCACCATGCGGCCCTGCCCCGACACCATCGCGGAACTCGCCGAGGAGGCGGCCTACGCCGTCGCGACCTTCGGGGTCGAGGTGCACCTCCTCGTCCTCGACACCACCGACGCCGTCGGGTTCGCGGAGAACGCCGGCGCCGTGGCCGCGCTGGAGCCGACCCCCGGCGTGGCCGTCCACCACCTGGGCGAGGCGGGGCAGCGGGAGTTCCTGCGCCGGGTGTCCGAGCGCTCCGGCGCCGCCGACCCCGAACTGCTGCTCGACCTGATGCTCCCGCGGGCCGTCGCGTACGGTTCCTGCGTCAACCGGCTCTTCCTCGGCGCGGCCGCCCTGGGCTGCACCTCCGCGCACCTGCGCAACGACGACGCCGACTTCCAGGTCGTCGACGGCCGGAAGGTCTTCCCGATCCACCACGAGCTGCTCTCGATCGGCCGCCCGGCCGGCGAGGCGGTGGCCGGCGTGTCCCGCTCCGAGCTCGACCCGGCCGACGCGGACAAGCCGGTGATGCTGGTCAGCGGCTCCTTCATCGGCGAACTCAACGTGGACATCAGCGAGATCCACGAGATGGACCCGGCCGTCTACCGCGACGTGGTGCGCCTGTGGACCCCGCCGGTGTGGTCGGAGGAGGAGAGGGACGCGATGGTGGACGTGTCCTTCAAGGGCGCCGGCTCCGAGCCGTTCAGCACCGACGAATCCGTCCTCGGCGTGCCCGACATCTGGGACGTCTACATGTGCAACATCGCCCTGGACCACCGGGCCTACGAGGTGCTGCCGCTGCTGCCCTCGATCGAGACCATCGGCAGCGACTACGCCCTGCTGCACGCCATGGTCCACTCCCGGCTGCCCGGCGTCGTCCACAACCGCCACATCGTCAACTACTACACGCCCGAGCGCCGCACCGGCACCGGCTTCGTCTCCTACCAGATGCGGTTCGTCAAGTTCCTGCTCTCGATGCTGTACCTGTACCCGGTCTACGGCGGGATGATCGACCTCGGCCGCGGGCTGCTGGACGAGCGGCACGGACTGAAGGTCGAGCCGATCATCGACCTGGTGCGGGGCAGCGTCGACTGGGACCCGGCCGGGAACGTGCACTGCCTGGACGTCCTGGACCGCTCCTACCGCAAGCTGGGCGGCAAGTACGCCGAGCTCGCGGACGTGGTGGCCGGGCAGCGGCAGCAGCTCCTGGACGAGGCCCGGCAGGACGCCGAGCGGTGGGCGGTGCTGGTGGAGGCCTGGGCGCCGATGGTGGCCGCCGCCCGCGCGGAGGGGCTCGACGCCGGCACGGACGGCGCGGACGCCGGCACGGAGGCGCCGGCCCGGTGAGCGAGGACCTCCGGATCCGGCAGCTGGCCGACGACGACTGGGACGCCGTGGTCGCGCTGGAGCACGACGCCTACGCGGCCGACGGCCTGTCCGAGGGCCGGGAGGCGCTCCAGTCGCGCGCCCGCAGCTCGCCCGGCACCTGCTTCGTGCTGGAGCAGCGCGGCGTGGTGCGCGGCTACCTGCTGAGCCTGCCCTACCCGCCGCTGCGCTGCCCGGACCTCAGCCGCCCGGAGGAGCGGGCCTTCCGCTCGACCAACCTGCACGTGCACGACCTGGTGATCGCCGAGGACCTGCGCGGACGGGAGGTCGCGCTGGGCTTCATCCGGCACTTCCGGGAGCACGCGAGCGGGCAGGGCTACGAGCGGATCTCGATGGTCGCGGTGCGCGGGGCGGACATCCTGCTGCGGCTGCTCGGCTACCGGGCGCACCGGGAGGTGCCGGTGCCCGCCTGCTACGGGCGACGGGCGGTGTACATGTCGATGCCGGTGCGCTGACCTGCGCGGATACGCGGACGGATGATCACTCGTTCGGCCCAGTTCGACCGGCGAGGATCACCCCGTCGGGTGAAGCTGGTGGCGGCTGCGCCCCCGCGCAGCCGCCGGCAGTACCCCCGTACCCGGCCGTACGTCCGAGGAGCAGCGCATGAAGGCCGCCGTCGTCCGCGATTTCACCGCACCGCTGGTCGTCGAGGACCACCCGGTACCCGAGCCGGCCGCGCACCAGGTCCGGGTCCGGATCGAGGCCTCCGGCCTCTGCCACACCGACATCCACGCCGCCCACGGCGACTGGCCGGTCAAGCCCAGCCCGCCGTTCGTGCCCGGGCACGAGGGCGTCGGCATCGTCGAGGCGGCCGGCAACCTGGTCCGGCACGTCCGGGTGGGCGAGCGGGTCGCCATCCCCTGGCTCGCGGACGCCTGCGGGCGCTGCGACCACTGCGTCTCCGGCTGGGAGACCCTCTGCCTCCAGCAGCACAACAGCGGCTACTCGGTGGACGGCGCCTACGCCGAGTACGCCCTCGCGCACGGCGACTACGTCGTCCCCGTCCCCGACGGCATCGACCCGCTGGACGCCGCGCCGCTGTCCTGCGCGGGCGTCACCACCTACAAGGCGCTCAAGGTCTCCGGCGCCGGGCCCGGCACCCGGGTGCTGGTCTCCGGCATCGGCGGGCTCGGCCACCTGGCGCTCCAGTACGCCCGGCTCTTCGGCGCCGAGACCATCGCCGTCGACGTCACCGACGACAAACTCGCCCTGGCCCGCGACCTCGGCGCCGACCACGTCCTCGACGCCCGCACCCAGGACGTCGCTGCCGAGGTCCAGGCCCTCGGCGGCGCCCACGCCGCGATCGCCCTCGCCGTCAGCAACGCCTCCTTCCAGGCCGCGTACGGCGCCCTGCGCCGCGGCGGCACCCTCGTCCTGGTCGCCCTCCCGGCCGGCGGCAAGCTCGAACTGCCCGTCTTCGAGACGGTGTTGAACGGCACCAAGGTGATCGGCTCGATCGTCGGCACCCGCGAGGACCTCGCCGAGGTCTTCCGGCTGCACGCCCTCGGCCGCACCCGGGTGATCCGCGAGACCCGCCGCCTCGACGACGTGAACGCCTGCTTCGACGAGGTGCTGAGCGGCAAGGTCTCCGCCCGCCTGGTCTTCGACCTGCGCTGACGGCCCCCCGGACCGTCACCCGGCCGGTCAATTCGGCGGCGCGCCCGGCCGGGCGGCGGGCACGATGCCCGGATGCCGCCACTGCTGCACACCGCCGCCCGCCCCGGTTCGTCCGGGTGGGGTTGCAGTTGCGTCTCCGTTCCGTTCGGCGTGGGTACGAAGTGGCCGGCGGTCCGGGATCGTGGGGGCAACCACTCGTACGGCAGGGGGAGTTGCCATGGGGGACGGCCGGGGGGCGGCACCGGATGCGGTGGCGGCGGCACTGCTGGGCGACGGGCCGCACCAGGCGGTGGCCGATGTCGTGCGGGCGCGGCTGCGGATGGTGCCGGAGGGCGCCGGGGCGCTCGCGGCGGCGCAGGCGCGCCCGGGGGACGCGCAGGCGCGGGCGCTGCTGGCCGCCGCCGTCGCGCACCTGCTGGCCACGGACCCGGCGTTCGCGCAGTACCTGGCCACCACCGCGCTCGGGAAGCCGGGCGATCCACCGACCGTCCAACTGCGGAGCGAGCCCGGCACCGTGCAGCTGCGGGTCGGCCCGCCGACCGCACCGCCGCCGAAGGGCCCGAGCACCGTTCAGCTGCGGACCGGCCCCGCGGCCGCCCGCGCCCGGGCGCTCGCCGCCCGGCGGAGCAGCGCCGGGATCGTGGCGGCGCTCGTCCTGGTGCTGATCGCCGCGCTGGTCGCGCTCGGCGTCCACCTGGGCTCGCGCCCGCTGCTGAAGCCGGGCGGGCCCGGGCTGGCGCACGCCGCGCAGCCGCTGGGCGACCCGGTGCTGGTCCAGGGCGTGCTGCCCGACGAGGGGGCGATGCCGCGCGGGTGGCGGGTGCAGCGGGGGCCGGAGTCGGGGACGGGCCCGACCGACGCGGTGCCGTGCCTGCTGCCGGACGCCTGCGACCAGCAACTCGCCTCCGCCAGTGTGACGTTCGGCGCCGCGTCGGTGCAGACCGTGGAGTTCGACGTGGTCGCCTTCGCCTCCCCCGAGGCGGCCGCCAAGGCCTTCGACAGCGCACTCGAACGCACCGGCGGCGTGGAGGCGACGGCGGTGGCGATCCCGCGGATCGGCGACCGGAGCGCCACCCGGACCGTCGGTTCCTCGTCGGCGGTGGCGCTGGTCCAGGTCGGCGGCGTGCTGCTCCTGGTGCGGGACGACGGGCCGGGCGCCGCCCTGACCGCGCCCGGGCTGACGGTGTTCGCCCGACTGCTCGCCGACCGCGCCCACCAGGCCCAGGAGGGCCGCACTCCCGACGCCTCCGCCCGGGGGGCGACGAGCTGACGGTCGGCGCCCCCCGGCGCCCGGAGCGGGCGGGGAGCCGGGTCGTCGCCCGAATGCATGTATCGCTCCCTTGACTGGCGTCACGGACGCGCCATACTGGCCTCACTCCCCGCTCGCACAACGAGGTGCCCGCCCATGGAGCTCTCACCCTCCGCGCACGTGGACACGTTCTGCCGAGACCATCTCCCACCCTTCGAGCAATGGCCCGAACTCCTTTTCGAACTGCCGGAGTTGGCCTATCCCGACCGCCTGAACTGCGCCGCCGCCCTGCTCGACGACACCATCGAGCGCCTCGGCCCCGACCGGCCCTGCCTGCTCACCCCCACCGAACGGTGGTCCTACGGCGAACTGCGCGACCACGCCGACCGGATCGCCCGTCTGCTGACCGAGGACCTCGGCCTCGCCACCGGCAACCGGGTCCTGCTGCGCGGCCCCAACACCCCCTGGCTGGCGGCCTGTTGGCTGGGCGTACTGAAGGCCGGCGGGGTCGCCGTCACCACCATGCCGCTGCTGCGCGCCGCCGAGCTGACCGAACTGCACGGCATCGCCCGGCCCGTCCTCGCCCTGTGCGACCACCGCTTCCTGGACGAGCTGCACCGGGCACGGACCCCCGGACTGCGCGTCCTCGGCTACGGCGGCCCCGGCGCCGAGGACCTCACCGCCCGCTGCGCCGCCAAGGCCGCCCGTTTCCCGGCCGTCCCGACCGCCGCCGACGACGTCGCGCTGATCGCCTTCACCTCCGGCACCACCGGCCGCCCCAAGGCCACCCTGCACTTCCACCGCGACGTGCTCGCCATCGCCGACACCTTCTCCCGCCACCTGCTCCGCCCCACCCCCGAGGACCTCTTCGCCGGAACCCCGCCGCTCGGCTTCACCTTCGGCCTCGGCGGCCTGCTGGTCTTCCCGCTGCGGGCGGGCGCCGCCGGCCTGCTGCTGGAGCACGCCACCCCGGAGCAGCTCGCCGAGCAGGTGCGCCGGCACCGGGTGAGCGTGCTGTTCACCGCGCCGACCGCCTACCGGGCCATCCTGGCCGCCGGGCTGGCGGACCGGCTCTCCGGGGTGCGGCACTGCGTCTCGGCGGGCGAGCCGCTGCCCGCCGCCGTCTGGCGGGCCTTCCACGAGGCCACCGGACAGCGGTTGATCGACGGCATCGGCGCCACCGAAATGCTGCACGTGTTCGTCTCGGCCGCCGGCGGGGACATCCGGCCCGGTTCCACCGGCCGGCCCGTCCCCGGCTTCCGGGCCGCGGTCCTGGACGGGCAGGGCCGTCCGGTGCCGGACGGCGAACCCGGAATGCTGGCGGTCAAGGGCCCCACCGGCTGCCGCTACCTGGACGACGAGCGCCAACTGGACTACGTCCGCGGCGGCTGGAACCTCACCGGCGACACCTACGTCCGGGACGGCGACGGCTACTTCTGGTTCCGGGCCCGCAACGACGACATGATCGTCTCGGCCGGCTACAACATCGCCGGGCCCGAGGTCGAGCAGGCGCTCGCCACCCACCCCGACGTGGCCGACTGCGCGGTGGTCGGCGCGCCGGACGAGCGGCGCGGCACGGTGGTCAAGGCGTACGTGGTGCTGCGCCCGGGCGTCCCAGAGGGGCCGGAGACGGCGCGCGGGCTCCAGGAGCACGTCAAGCGCGCCATCGCACCGTACAAGTACCCGCGGGCGGTCGAGTTCGTGCCCGGGCTGCCGCGCACCGCGACCGGCAAGCTGCACCGCGCCGAGCTGCGCCGACGGGCCGCGCCGACCCCGGCCAGCGTCACCGTCGAGCGCCGGGTGGAGTGGTTCGACACCGACGCCGCCGGGCACTACCACTTCTCCGCCGTGCAGCGCTGGGCCGAGGCGGCGGAGGCGGCCCTGCTGCGCCGGCTCGGACTGGCCGACCTGTTCGGGCGGATCCCCCGGGTGCACTTCGAGGCCGACTACCGCGAACGGCTCTGGTTCGGCGACCTGGTCCGCACCGAGCTGCGGGTGGTCCGGGTCGGCGGCTCCTCGCTGCACTACGCCTTCGAGGTGCACGGCCCGCACGGGCTGGCCGCGAAGGGGCGGATGTCGGTGGTGCACTCCGCACCGCACGACGGGGGCGCCGAGCCGTGGCCCTCACAGGTCCGCCGCACGCTGGCGGAGGCCGGGCCGCAGCGCCCGGAGGTGGCCGCGTGAGCCCCGGGCCGTCCGCCGGTCCCGGGGCGATCACCGCCCCCGAGGCGGCCGCATGAGCACCGCACGGGACCGTACCCGGATCGCCGTGATCGGCGGCGGCCCGGGCGGGCTCTACTTCGCCGCCCTGGCCAAGCAGCTGGCGCCCGACCGGGAGCTCACCGTCTTCGAACGGGACGGCCGGGACGACGAGTTCGGCTTCGGCGTGGTCTTCTCCGACGAGACCCTGGACGGCATCGCGCACGCCGACCCGCACGTCTTCGCCGCGATCAGCGCCGAGTTCGCCCGCTGGAGCGACATCGACATCCGCTTCGCGGGCGAGGTGCGCACCAGCGGCGGCCACGGCTTCGCCGCCCTGGACCGCAACCGGCTGCGCGCCGTCCTGCAACGGCGCTGCGCCGAGCTGGCGGTGGACGTGCGCTACCGGACCCCCGCCCCGCCCGTGGACCGGCTGGCCGCCGAGTACGACCTGGTGGTGGCCGCCGACGGCATCCGCTCCGGCACCCGGGCCGCCTTCCCGGAGAGCTTCCGCCCCGATCTGGACGAGCGCCACTGCCGCTACATGTGGCTCGCCACGGACAAGGTCTTCGAGGCCTTCACCTTCATCGTCGAGCGGTTCGACTTCGGCGTCCTCCAGGTGCACGCCTACCCGTACAGCGCCACCCGCTCGACCTTCATCGTCGAGGCGGCCGCGGACGCCTGGCGCCGCGCGGGCTTCGAGGCCCTCGCCGCACGGGAACCGGCGCGCGGCGAGAGCGATCTGGCGAGCGTGCGTCGCTGCGCGGAGCTGCTCGCCGGGCACCTGGACGGCCACCGGCTGATCCCCAACGCCTCCCGCTGGATCCGCTTCACCACGGTGCGCAACGCGAGCTGGCGCCACCGCAACGTGGTCCTGCTCGGCGACGCCGCGCACTCCGCGCACTTCTCGATCGGCTCGGGCACCAAGCTCGCCCTGGAGGACGCCCTCGCCCTGGCCGCAGCGCTGAGCGAAAAGCCCACCTTGGACGAGGCGTTGGCCGGTTACGAGGCCGAGCGGCGCCCGGTGGTGGAGTCCACCCAGCGTGCCGCGCAGGCGAGTCTGGAGTGGTTCGAGACCATCGGGCGGCGGACCGGGCAGGACGCCGACCGGTTCGCCTTCAACCTGCTCACCCGCAGCCGGCGGGTCACCTACGGCAGTCTGCGGGCCCGCGACCCCGCCTTCGTGGACGCCGTGGACACCGTCTTCGGCGGCTCTCCCGGAGTGCCGCCGATGTTCCGGCCGCTGAAGCTGGGCGCACTGGAACTGCGCAACCGCGTCGTGGTGCCGCCGCTCGCCAGCTTCACCTCCCCCGACGCGCTGCCGAGCGGCTTCGACCGGGCCCAGCTGACCGGGCACGCGCTCGGCGGCGCGGGGCTGGTGCTCGCCGGGATGACCGCGGTCGGCCCCGAGGGCCGGGCCACCGACCGCTGCCCGGGCCTGTGGACCGACCACCAGGAGGCCGCCTGGCACCAACTCGTCGGCGCTGTCCGGGCGGTGAGCGACACCCCGCTCGGCATCCAGCTGACCCACGCCGGCCGCCGGGGCGCGACCACCGCACCCGGGCCGGACGGCATCGGCCGCCCGCTCACCGAAGGCTGGCCGCTGATCGCCCCCTCGGCCCTGCCCTGGGACGCCGACAGCCCCGTTCCGCACGAGGCGAACGACATCCAACTGGCCGCCGTCACCGCGGACTTCGCAGCCTCCGCCGAGCGGGCCGCGCGGGCCGGCTTCGACGTGCTGGAGCTCCAGTTCGGCCACGGCCACCTGCTCTCCTCCTTCCTCTCCCCGCTCACCAACCGCCGCACCGACCGCTACGGCGGCCCGCTGGCCCACCGGCTGCGGCTGCCGCTGGAGGTGCTGACGGCGGTACGGGCCGTCTGGCCGGCCGGCCGCCCGCTGCTGGTGCGGATCTCGGCGAGCGACTGGGCGCCCGGCGGCACCACCGAGGAGGAGGCGGTGGCGATCTGCCGCGCGCTCGCCGGGGCCGGGGCGGACGCGCTGGACGTCTCCACCGGCGAGGTGGTGGCGCACCAGCGGCCGCCGTACGGGCGCGGCTACCAGACGCCCTTCGCCGAGCTGGTCCGCGCCGCCACCGGCCTGCCGACCATCGCGGTCGGCGCGATCTCCGGGTTCGACGACGCCGACTCCGTGCTGCTGGCCGGGCGGGCCGACCTGGTCGCGGTCGGCCGCGCCCAGCTGTACGACCCGCTCTGGACCCTGCACGCCGCCGCCGAGCGGGGCCACACCGGGCCGGGCGCCCGCTGGCCCGGGCCGTGGATGGCGGGCAGCCGCAAGCCGCCGGGCCCGAACGCCGACCGGGTCGCCCCGCGCCTGCACCTGCTGCGCGAGCCGCCCGCGCCCGTCCACCGCCGCTGGTCACCGCCCCTTCCTTCCGACACCGCCGAGGAGTGACGAGGAGCCATGCCCCACCTGCCCCGCTTCACCGCCGCCGCCGTCCAGGCCGCCCCGGTCTACCTGGACCCGGCCGCCACCGTCGACAAGGCCGTCGCGCTGATCCACGAGGCGGCCGGGCACGGCGCCGAACTGGTGGTCTTCCCCGAGGTCTTCGTGCCCGGCTACCCGTACTGGAACTGGACGATGAACCCGGTGCAGGGCTCGCCCTGGTTCGAGCGCCTGTACCGGGCCGCCGTCGACGTCCCCGGCCCGTACGTCGACACCCTGCGGGCCGCCGCCCGGCAGGCCGGCGTGGTACTGGTGATCGGGATCAACGAACGCGGCGGACCCGGCCTCGGACTGCTGTACAACACCCTGCTGATCATCGACGCGGACGGCGAACTCCTCAGCATCCACCGCAAGTTGATGCCGACCTGGGCCGAAAAACTGACCTGGGGCCAGGGCGACGGGAGCACCCTCACGGTGCACCCCACCGCCGTCGGCCCGCTCGGCGCGCTGGCCTGCGGCGAGAACACCAACCCGCTGGCCCGCTTCACCCTGCTGGCCCAGGGCGAACTGGTCCACGCCGCCTGCTACATCGCGCTGCCGGTGGGCCCGGAGGACTACGACATGGCGGACTCGATCGCGCTGCGCACCGCCGCGCACTGCTTCGAGGGCAAGGTGTTCTCCGTCGTCTCCTGTTCCACCCTCTCGCCCGGGATGGTGGACCTGATCGCCGGCGACGACCCGCAGGTCCGCAAGCAGCTCGCCCGCCCGCACAGCGCCCTGTCCGGGATCTTCGGTCCGGACGGCCGCCCCGTCACCGAACCACTGGTGGACGAGGAGGGCATCGTCTACGCCGAGATCGACCTCGGCCGCTGCATCCAGCCCAAGCAGATGCACGACATCGTCGGGCACTACAACCGCTTCGACGTCTTCCGGCTGCACGTGGACAACCGCCCGCTGCGGCCGCTGACGCTCCCCGAGGAGGAGGCATGACCAGCCCCGAGGGCACCCCTGGCCACAACGCTCACGACGACGACCGGATCGGCCGGTCCCGGGTCACCGACAGCCCCGAGCTGCTGACCTACTACAAGGAGTTGGCCGAGCACGAGGCGGGCGCCCTGTGGACGGTCGCGAACGAGATCGAACCCTGGTACCCGCAGCCGAAGTCCGTCCCGGTGCTCTGGCGCTACGCCGACCTCCGCCCGCTGGTGCGCAAGGCGCTGCCGCTGGTGAAGGCCGACGACGCCGGCCGCCGGGTGGTGATGCTGGTGAACCCCGGCCGCCGCGAACTGAGCGCCGCCGTCGGCCTGTTGTACACCGGCCTGCAGATCATGGGGCCCGGCGAGGCGATGACGGCGCACCGCCACCAGGCCTCCGCGCTGCGCTTCGTCCACGAGGGCACCGGTGCCTGGACCGTCGTGGACGGACAGAAGCTGAAGGTCGGCCCGCGCGACTTCGCGATCACCCCGAACAACACCTGGCACGAGCACGGCAACGAGGCCGACGACGCCCCGGTGATCTGGCAGGACGGCCTGGACATCCCGCTGGTCAACACCCTCGACGCCAACTTCTACGAGGTCCACCCGGAGCTGTACCAGCGACCGGGGCCGGTCATCGGCTCCTCGCTGCTCAGCTACGGCGGCAACCTGCTGCCGTACGGCGTCGAGAAGTGGAGCAGGCCGTACTCTCCGCTGCTCGGCTGGCCCTGGGAGCCCAGTTACCACGCGCTGCGCCGGCTCGCCCGCGCCAGCGAGGGATCGCCCTACGACGGCGTGATCATGGAGTACACCAACCCGGTCACCGGCGGCCCGGTGATGCCGACCATGTCCGCCCACCTGCAACTGCTGCGCCCGGGCCAGGCCACCCGCGCCCACCGGCACACCGGCTCGGTGGTGTACACCGCGGCCAAGGGGCGCGGCGCCTCGGTGATCGCCGGACAGCGCTTCGCATGGCGGCAGGGCGACATCTTCGTCGTCCCGTCCTGGGCCTGGCACGAGCACGAGAACCTCGACCGGGGCGAGGACGCCTGCCTGTTCTCCTTCAACGACTTCCCGGTGATGCACGCGCTCGGCCTCCACCGCGAGGAGGCCCACCCGGACGGGCAGCAGCCCACCGTCACCACCGCCTGACCAGGAGCCCCACCACCATGCACCTGCTGACCTTCCGCACCGACGACGCCGACCCCGCCGGCCGCACCGAGGACGACGGCCGTGACGACACCCCGCGCCTCGGCGCCCGGATCGACGGCGACCGGGTCGTCGACCTGACCGCCCTCGCCACCGCCGCCGGGGTCCGACTGCCCCCCGACCTCCTCGGGTTGATCCGAGCCGGAGAGCCGGCCCTGGCCACCGTCCGCGACCTGCTGGCCGGGGCCCCGGCCGGCCGGCCGATCGCCGAGGTCTCGCTGTGCGCGCCACTGCGCCCCGGCAAGATCGTCGGCGTCGGCCTCAACTACGTGGAGCACGTGGCCGAGTCGCACCGCACCCTGGACACCGACCGCGAACTGCCCGACCGGCCGGTGCTGTTCGGCAAGCCCTCGACCGCCGTCACCGGCCCGGGCGGCCCCATCCTGCACAACGCCGACCTCACCAAGCAGCTCGACTGGGAGTGCGAACTCGCCGTGGTGATCGGCGCACCGGCCTTCCGGGTGGCCGAGGCGGACGCGCTGCGGCACGTGTTCGGCTACAGCATCGTCAACGACATCAGTGCCCGGGACCAGCGCCGCTCCGGCCAGTGGTTCTTCTCCAAGGGCCAGGACAGCTACGCGCCGTTCGGCCCGGTCGTGGTGACCGCCGACGAGATCCCCGACCCGCAGCGGCTCGACCTCTCGCTGAAGGTCAACGGCGAGCTGCGGCAGGACTCCAACACCCGCCACATGCTGTTCGGCGTCGCCCGGCTGATCGCCGACATCTCCTCCGGCGTCACCCTGGAACCGGGCGACGTGATCTCCACCGGTTCCCCCTCGGGCGTCGGCGCCGGGATGGTGCCGCCGCAGTTCCTCCGGCCCGGCGACCTGGTCGAGGCCACCATCGAGCGGATCGGCACGCTCGCCAACCCGGTGATCGACGCCCGCTGACCCGCCCCGGACCGGAAAGGACCGTCCACCCGATGCCCACCTACCGGATCGGCCAGATCGTCCCGAGCTCCAACGTCACCATGGAGACCGAGGTCCCCGCCCTGCTGCGGGCCCGCGAGGCGGTCGCCCCCGAGCGGTTCACCTTCCACTCCAGCCGGATGCGGATGACCAGGGTCACCCCCGAACAACTGCGCGCCATGGACGCCGAGTCCGACCGCTGCGCCGCCGAACTGTCGGACGCCCGGGTGGACGTGATCGGCTACGCCTGCCTGGTCGCCGTGATGGCCACCGGCCCCGGCTACCACCGGCAGGCCGAACGGCGGCTGCACCTGCGCACCGTCCAGAACGGCGCCCCCGCGCCCGTGGTCACCAGCGCCGGCGCGCTCGTCGCCGGGCTGCACGAACTCGGGGCCGCGAAGGTCGCCATGGTCACCCCGTACCTGCGGCCGCTGGCCCGGACGGTGGTCGACTACCTCGCCGCCGAGGGCATCGAGGTGCTCGACCACGCCGCCCTGGAGATCGCCGACAACCTCGACGTCGCCGCCCACGACCCGGCCCTGCTGCCCGCCATCGCCCGCGGTCTCGCCCACGCCGAGGCGGAAGCGGTGGTGCTCTCGGCCTGCGTGCAACTGCCCTCGCTGTCCGCGGTCGAGGAGGCCGAGCAGCAGTTGGGCAAGCCGGTGGTCTCGGCGGCCGTCTGCACCACCCACCAGCTCCTGCGGGCCCTCGGCCTGCCCGCCTTCGCGCCCGGCGCCGGACACCTGCTCTCCGGTGCCTACGCGTAGCCTCCCGGGCGCCTTGGAACCGCAGGATTCCGCGCCCTCGGACCGGCACTCTCGTTATGATCGCCACCACCACCGGGGAGGAGGGCCCGCGCATGTCCGAGAACACGTCCCGGCCGAGCTCCCTGATCCACACCGTCTACGGCGAGTTCGTCCGCCGCCTCGGCGGCTGGATATCCATCGCCGACCTGATCGCGCTGCTGGCCGAGCTGGACGTCGACGGCCCGGCCGTCCGCTCGGCGATCTCGCGGTTGAAGAAGGCCGGCACCCTGCTCCAGGAGCGGCGCGCCGGCACGGGGTACCGGCTCGCGCTCGCGATGGAGCCGGTCTTCGAGGAGGGCGACCGGCGGATCTTCCACAGCCTGGAGCCGGCCGAACTCGCCGACGGCTGGGTGGTGGCGGTCTTCTCGGTGCCCGAGTCCGCCCGCGCCCACCGCCACCAGCTGCGCTCCCGGCTGAGCTGGCTGGGCTTCGGCAACGCCGCCCCAGGGGTCTGGCTGGCACCGGCCCGGCTGCTGCCGGACGCCCGTCGGCTGCTGGACCGGCTCGGGCTGAGCGCCTACGTCCATCTGTTCCTCTCCGCCGAGTACGCCGGCTTCGCCGATCTCCGTACGGCAGTGGCGAGTTGGTGGGACCTCCCGGCGATCGAGGCGCAGTACGGGGCCTTCGCCGACGCCTGGCACCCGGCCGCCGAGGAGCTGCGCGGACGGTCTCCGGTCGACCCGGCCGAGGCCTTCCGCGACTACGTGCCGATGCTCACCCGGTGGCGCCGGCTGCCGTACCTGGATCCGGGGCTGCCCGCGCCGCTGCTGCCCGCCGACTGGAACGCGGTACCGGCGCGCGCGGTGTTCACCGAGCTGCACGGACTGCTCGCCGAGCCCAGCCTCCGGTACGTCGAGAAGGTCACCGGACTGTCCCGCCCCCAGGAGCCGCAATGACCGACCCCACCGATCCGGCGATCCGCCCCGCCTCCGCCGCTCCGGCGGCCAGCCCCGCCCCCGCCGACCTGCTGATCCGCGCCGCCACCGTGCACACCCTGGTGCCCGGCGAGCCGCCCCGGCGGGCGGTCGCCGTCACCGGTGGCCGGATCACCGCGCTCTCCGCCGCGCCCGACGGACTGGACGCCCTGATCGGCCCGGGCACCGAGGTGGTGGACGCCCCGGACTCGACCGTGCTGCCCGCCTTCGACGACACCCACACCCACCTGGTCCTGGCCGGACACAGCGTCCACGGCGTGCCCGTCCACCGGGCCCGCGACCTCGCCGGATTCCTCGGCCTGATCCGCGAACGCGCCGCCCGCACCCCCGCCGGGGAGTGGATCCGCACCACGGTCAACTGGCAGGAGGTCCTGCTGGCCGAGCAACGGATGCCCACCACCGGGGAGTTGGACACGGCCACCGCCGAACACCCGGTGCTGGTGCGCCGCGGCGCGTACAACATGGTGCTCAACTCGGCCGCGCTGCGGCTGGCCGGGATCACCGACGCCACCGAGGCGCCGCCGGGCGGCGTGATCGAGCGCGACGAGCACGGGCGGCTCACCGGCCGGCTGATCAACCGGGCGGTCGAGCTGGTCGAGCGGGTGCTGCCGCACCCGACCCTCACGGAGCGGATCGAGGGACTGCGCGCCGCCTCCGCCGACTTCGCCGCCACCGGGATCGGCACCGTCCGCGACTGCCTGGTCCCGGCCGAGGACCTCGACGTCCTGGACGCCGCCCGGGCCGAGGGCGCCCTGGCCGTCCGGGTCCGCGCGCTGGTCTCCGGCTTCGCCGCCCGCACGCCGGCCCAGGTGGACGCACTGCTGGACCGGATGGACGACTGGCGGGCGGCCGGCCGGGACGACGACCGACTGCGGCTCTGGGGCGTCAAGTTCGGGATCGACGGCGGCTTCGAGGCCGGCGCGGTGGAGGAGCCGTACCAGGGGCAGCCCTGCTACCACGGCCGGCTGCTCTGGGAGCCGGACGAGCTGCTCGCGGCGGTGGAGCGGGTGGTCGGGCGGGGCCGGCGGGTCGGCGTGCACGCCTGGGGCGACCGCGGGCTGCGGGTCCTGCTGGACGTCTTCGAGCAGGTGGTCGAGCGCCACCCCGGCCTGCCGCCGGGCACCCTGGTGGTCGAGCACGGCGGCCTGGCCCGCCCCGAGCAGCGGGCGCGGGCGATCGCGCTGGGCATCCCGGTGACGGTCCAGCACCCGCTGCTGCACGACGGCGCGCTCACCCAGCAGCGGGCCTGGGGCGAGGAGCGCACCGCCGCGCTCTTCCCGCTGCGCGAGTGGCTGGACGAGGGCGCGCTGATCACCGGCGGCTCGGACTTCCCGGTCGGCCCGTACGGCGCGATGGTGTCGGTGTGGGGCATGACCACCCGGGACACCACGGCCGGGGTGGTCGGCCCGGAGCACGCGATCGGCCGGTCCGAGGCGGTCGCGCTGCACACCGTGAACGCCGCCCGGCTGACCGGCGAGAGCGCGGTGCGCGGCAGCCTGCGGCCGGGGGCGTTCGCCGACCTCACGGTGTGGCCGGTCGATCCGCTGGATCCGTCGGCCTGCCCGGTGGACGCGCTGCGCGAGCTGCGCCCCGCCCGTACGGTGGTCGACGGCCTTACCACGCACCTCGCCTGACGGCCCGTCAGGCCGCGGCGAGCTCCCGCAGGTCGATGCCGCGGTGCAGCGCGCGCAGGTCCTCGTGCAGCGTGGACGGCGGAACGGCGAGCACCCCGCAGCGGGCCCGGTTCACACAGCGCCGGGCGATCGAGCGGCGCGTCAGCCCGCGCAGCCTGACCCGCAGGCCGCCCTGCTCGCCGGTGCTGACCACCAGCAGGTCGCCCGGGCGGTCGGCCAGCCCGGTCAGCACCGTCGCGACCTCGCCGCGCACGACCAGCGGCTGCACCGGCACGCCGATCGGCAGTCCGCCGAAGGCCTGCTCCAGCGCGCTCTCCATCCGCGCCTCGGCGAGTTCCTGCCAGGCGCGCAGCAGCGGCGGGCAGGGCCGGGCGCGGTAGCTGCGCTCACCGCCGACCGGCGTCCAGGCGAGCACCGGCACCAGGACGGCCCCCCGGGCCCGGGCCTCCTCGGCCGCCCGGTGCAGGGCGGTCAGGCTGTGCAGTGAACCGCTGACTCCGACGATGACGCGGGCGCCGTCCGACATGATCCTTCACTTTCCGATGCCAAAACTCTTCAATGTCTGCGATTAGATTGCCACATCCCTCTTTTGGCCTGCAAATCGAAGGCATTCACTGAATATCACCTTGCATCGCCCGGCATATCCATGCCCTGGCCGCCACTCGGACGGACCTCCTGGAGCAACCCCCAGGTGAAGTCGGCCTCGAACGGGCGCAGCCGTCCATCGGCATCCGGGACCGCGAAGTCCAGCCGGAACCTGGTCGGCGCACTGCCCTCGCGCGGCACCGCGGACGGAAACGCGGCCCCGACGTCGCCCACCACGCAGCTCCACGGCGCGAGATCGGCCGGCGTGCGCAGCGCGGGCACCGGGGAGCCCGCCGCCCGCACCAGCCACTCGTTCAGCAGCGGCCCACCGGTCTCAGCCGGGCCGAGCAGGATCTCGAAGCGCAACTCGGGCCAGAGCGGCAGCGCCCACTGGCGCGCCACGCAGTCGAGATCCCCGATCCGACGCGGCACACTCGCCCCGGCCGGCCCGAGCACGGCCGCGTACCGGGCCGCGCCGCGCGGGAAGCCGGGCGCGCGGACCATCGCCTGCCAGCGCTTGTTGGCCTCCCGCATCGAGGCCCGGGTGGCGCCGAGCCGCCGCACCGCCCCCTCCACCAGCCCGGGCTGGAAATCGGCCATCCGGCGCAGCAGCACCAGCTGGAACTCGGTGACCCCGAAGCCGTTGATCGCCATGTCCGAAGCCTAGACGGGAGCAGGAAACCGGCCGCTAGACCCTACTCGGAGGATCGGCGCTCGGAGCCTCCCGTCTACCGGTCGCCCGTGCCGCCTGACAACGGTCTCCGGCCACCGCCGGACGAAGCTGCGCCGAACGGACGCCCCCGCCGACCGTCGATCGCCGTAGCGGCCCTCCTCCACCACCGGGGAACACGCCCCGGCGTCGCAGGCCCGGCGAAGATCCACAAGGCGCGGCCCGAAACCCTCCAGTCATTCGAGCGCATGTTCGAATCGAGGCGTACGCTGACCCCATGCACGGCACCGTCCACCTCCAGCCCTCGCTGTTCGACGACGCGGACCGCGGCGGCCTCCGCCTCGGCCCGCTCACCGGCCTGCGGCGGCAGCCGCTCGGCGACGGCGCCTGGCTGGACCTGCTCCCGGGCTGGCTGCACGGAGCCGACGAGCTGTTCGAACAACTGGCCGCCGAGGTGCCGTGGCGGGCCGAGCAGCGCGAGATGTACGAACGGACGGTCGACGTCCCGCGCCTGCTGGCCTCCTACCCCGCGCAGGCCGAACCGCCGCACCCGGTGCTCGGCCTGGCCCGGACGGCGCTGAGCCGGCACTACGCCCAGGAGCTGGGCGAGCCGTTCCGCACCCTCGGCCTGTGCTACTACCGGGACGGCCGGGACAGCGTGGCCTGGCACGGCGACCGGATCGGGCGCGGCGCCCGCGAGGACACCATGGTGGCGATCCTCTCCGTCGGCGAGCCGCGCACCCTGGCGCTGCGGCCCCGGTCCGGCGGCGGGCCGGTCGTCCGCCACCCGCTCGGGCACGGGGACCTGGTCGTGATGGGCGGCTCCTGCCAGCGCACCTGGGAGCACGCGATCCCCAAGACGGCCCGCCCGGTGGGCCCTCGGATCAGCGTCCAGTTCCGGCCGCACGGAGTGTCCTGATCCCCCGCTTGCCGCGCACCCGCCGGGCGCGGAGGCTGGCGGGTGGGGCCGGTGGCGACGAACGCCGAACGCCGAACACCGAACGCCGGGCACCGGGCACCGGGCACCGGGCACCGGGCACCGGGCACCGGGCACCGGGCCCGCCAGGAGGGTCGCATGCCGAAACCGGGCAACTACCGCGCCGGGGTGCCGTGCTGGGTCGTTCTCACCACGCCGGACACCGCACGGGCAGAGGCCTTCTACGGCGCGCTGTTCGACTGGGAGTTCGTTCCGACCGGCCCCGCCGAGGCGGTCGCCACCCGGTACGGCGCCCAGGTCGCGGCCGTCGAACGGGCCCGGCCGACCGACCCGTCCGCCACCTGGACCACCTTCCTCGCCTGCCCCGATCCGTCGCGCACCCTCGCCGCGGTCCGGGCCGCGGGCGGCCGCCTCGTCCGTGAGCCGTACGAGGTGCCCGAGCAGGGCCGAGCCGCGCTCGCCGTCGACCCGCTCGGCGCCCGCTTCGGACTCTGGCAGGCCGGCACCATCGACGGCGCCGGCCTGGTCGACGAACCGGGCGCGCTCGCCTGGAACGAGCACCTCTCCCCCGCCCCCGACGCCGCCCGGGCCTTCTACCACCGGGTCCTCGGCTACGGCTACGACCGGCCACGGGAGGGACACACCCTCGCCCGGGTGGCCGGCCTGCCCGCGTGCAGCATCGGCCTCGCCGGCCCGGGCGCGGAGGCGCGCTGGCTGGTCCACTTCGCGACCGGGGACACCGACCGTACGGCCGACCGGCTGCGCGCCCTCGGCGGCACGGTCGTCACCGGTCCGGCGCCGGCGCCGTTCGGCCGCACCGCGCTGGTCCGGGACGACGCCGGCGCGGAGTTCGTGCTGGTCGCCGTCCCGACCCGGGACTCCGCGGCGGCGGCCTGAGCCCGCCCCGGCCGAACCCGCCACCGATCCACCCGTCCGCGCACCCGCACACCCGCACACCCGGACCCGGAGCGTCCCCCTCCAACCCGTCAAGTTGCCTTCCTGGCAAGACCGTTCGGTACACTCACCGGATTCCCGAGGACGACCGACCCGCCGAACCCGCTGTCCGTTGCGACCGCTACCGTGCTGCCATGAGTTCCTTCCTGCGCGCGTACCTGGTCGACCCCGCGGAGCTCCGTGTCCGCGTCGGCAGCGGCAACGACGGGGCGCTCGACGAGGCCCTCGCATACTTCGGCCCGTCCCTGGACAGGTCCGACGAGCACTTCGCCGACGAGATCGCGCAGGGCGCGCCGACCGCCCTGGAGGCGCTGCGCGCCGTGGTGCACGGCGGCCCCTTCTCCGCGGACGCGGACCACGCCTTCCAGTACGGCTACGCGTACCGGCGGCTGTGCTGGCTCGTCGGGCAGCCCCTGGAGGTCGACTCCTTCGGACCCTTCCGGGGCAACTGGCTGGAGGTGGTCGACGACGGCCTGAAGGCGTACGGGATCACGGCCGTCTCGGTCGCGGACTTCCAGTACGGCGGCGGCCTTCCCGCCGAACTGCCGTCCTGCGACGTGCCGTCCTGCAGCACCTGGCCGGCCGAGGACTGCCGGAGGGCGCTGGAGCAGTTCGAACGGGCCGAGCGCGAGGGCCGCGCCCCGGCGCCGGAGCGCGAGGTGGCCGAGGCCGTCGCGGAGGTCGTCGGCTGGCTCCGGCTCGCGCAGCGCCGGAGGGGTGCCGACGTCGTCGGCTTCGTCTCCTGAACCGCCGGCCTCCTGACCTCCCGACCGGCTGAGCCGCTCGGGCCCGGACGGCCGGGGGAGTCCCGCCGACGGCGGGACTCCCGGGTGCGCGGCCTCGGCGGACGTCAGTCCTTCACCGCGCCGGCCAGTCCGGAGACCAGCTTGCGCTGCACCGCGATGAAGAAGATCAGCACCGGCACGGTCATCAGCGTGGACGCCGCCATGATGCCGCCCCAGTCGTTCTCGTCCGGCTTGAAGAAGACCAGCAGCGCCGAGGGCAGCGTCTGGTTCTGGGTGGCGCTGATGATGAAGGTCTTGGCGAAGACGAAGTCGTTCCACGCCGCGATGAAGGAGAACACGCTGGTCGCGGCGAGTCCCGGCGCCACCAGCGGCAGCAGGATCCGCCACAGGATGCGGGTCCGGCCCGCCCCGTCGATCTGCGCCGCCTCCTCGATCGAGACCGGGACGGCCGCGACGAAGCCGCGCATCATCCAGATCCCGAACGGCAGCGAGAACGCCAGCTGCACCAGGACCAGCGAGGCCAGGGTGTTCAGCCCCACGCCCGGGGCGAACCGCCCGGCGTCGCGGAACATGAAGAACAGCGGGATGGTCAGCGCTTCGACCGGGATCATCTGGGCGATCAGGAACATCACCATGATGGTGGTCCGGAACTTGAAGCGGAACCTGGTCACGGCCACCGCCGCCAGGAAGACCACGATCGCCGACAGCACCACCACCGACAGCGCGACCACCAGGCTGTTCACGAAGTAGCGGCCGAATCCGTCGACGCTGAGCACCTGCCGGAAGCTCTCCAGCGTGGGGTGGGCGGTCCACGGCCTGGGGTCGAGGGACTGGATCTCGCCCTTGGGCTTGAAGGCCGAGAGCACCATCCAGAAGATCGGGAACGCGGTGACCACGGCCAGCACGATCGCACCGGTGTTGGCGGCCAGCCGCCAGCGGCCCCGGGCGTTCCGGCCGCGGGTGCTCCGACCACGGGGGTTCCGGCCGCGGGCGTTGCCGGCCGGCTTCACGGCGGCCGGCTTCACGGCGGCCGGGGAGGAGTTCGCCGGGCTCACAGTTCGTTCCCCGTCCGTCGCAGCGTGCGGATGTACAGGACCGTCGGGATCACCAGGATCAGCAGCATGATCACGCCGATCGCCGCGCCCAGCCCGTACTGCGAGGAGGCGAACGCCTTCTGGTACGCGTACACGTTGAGCACCAGGTTCTGGCCGGCGATGCCGCCGCCCTCGGTCATCACATAGATCTGGGTGAAAACCTTGAAGTCCCAGATCACCGACTGGATGACCACGATGGTCAGGATCGGCCGCAGCATCGGCGCGGTGATCCGGCGGAAGGTGGTCCAGGTGTTGGCGCCGTCCAGGGCGGCCGCCTCCATGATCTCCTCCGGGATCGCCCGGATGCCCGCGTAGAGGGTGACCATCACGAACGGGTAGGAGTGCCACACCACCACGGCGCCGACGATCAGGAACGCCGTCCACTTGTCGTAGAACCAGTTGAACTCGTGGAAGCCGGAGAGTCCGAGCCCCTCCAGGGTGTGGTTGACCAGACCGAGGTTGGTGTCGAACAGGAAGCTCCACACCGTCGAACCGGTCATCGCCGGCGCCGCCCAGGCGGCCATCGCCGCGGTGGTCAGCACCAGCCGCGGCCACCGGCCGACCTTGGTGAGCAGCACCGCGAGGGTGGCGCCGACGGCCAGGGTGGCGACCACGCAGAACGCGGCGAAGCCGATGGTCTGGAACAGCACCGTCCAGAACTGCTCGTCCTCCAGGATCTTCGTGTAGTTGCCGAAGCCGACGAAGGAGGTCGGGACGCCGCCGGAGGCCTGGGCCTGCCCGAAGTCGAGGACGGACAGCAGGCCCAGCTGGTAGATCGGGTAGGCGACCAGCGGGATCAGGATGACCGCGGCCGGCAGGAGCAGCAGCAGCGGGGGCCGCCGGCGCCGGCCGCCCGGGGGTGCGGCCGGCGCCTTTCCCCCACGGCGCCTCTGCGGGGAAGGCGGCGCCGGGGCGGTCGAGGTGGATACGGACACGTGCGGGACCTGCTCTCTGAGACGAACCGGGAGGGGGGCCGTCCGTGCGCGGCCGGTGGCCGACGGTGCGGTGTGCCTGCGGCCGACGGTGCGGTGCCGACGGTGCGGTGCCGGCGGCTCGGGGCCTGCGGCGGCGCGGTTCGGGTCACCGCGCACGGGGCGCGGTGGCGGTGGCGCGCCGCCGCCGGCGGCCGGCCGTCAGTGCGCGGCGAAGGCCGAGGAGATCTGCGCGGCGGCGTCGGCCGAGGCCTTGGCCACGTCGGCCTTGCCGGTGACGACCTGCTGGAGCATCGTCGGGATCACCGACTGGGCGTCGATCTGCGCCCACGCCTGGTCGAGCGGGACGAACCTGGTGCCGGCCGCGATGGTGTCGGTGAAGGGCTTCAGGAACGCGTCCTTCGCCGCCACCTTGCCGCTGACGGACTTGAGCGTCGGCAGGTTGCCCATCGCGTCGTACATCTGCTCCTGGTACGCGGGGCTCGCCAGCAGCTCGGCGAACTCGACGGCCAGCGTGCGGTGCTTGGCCGCCTTCATCACGCCCAGGTTGTTGCCGCCGGCGAAGGCCGGGGCGATCGAGCCGGGCTTCTCACCGGGCAGCGGCACCACGCCGTACTTGCCCTTGACCGCGCCCGCGTCCACCTTGCCGCGGTTGGAGTTGAGCAGCACCGCCATCGCCGACTTGCCGGCCGCGAACAGGTCCACGGTCTTGCCACCGGTCAGGTCCGCGCACTGCTGGGCGGGGCAGCCGTCCGCGCCGAACAGGTCGGTGTAGCGCTTGATCCCGGCCTGCGAGGCGGGCGAGGCGATCGCCGCCTTGAACGCGGCGCCGTCCTTGGCGGCGATGTCGCCGCCCGCGTCCCAGACGAAGGGCAGCGCGGCGAAGGTGTACTTGCCGCCGACGGCGATGCCGAAGGTGTCCGGGTGCGCGGCGTGGATCTTCTGGTTGGCGGCGACCAGCTCGGCGTACGAGGTCGGCGGGGTGAGGCCGGCCTCGGTGAACAGGTCGGTGCGGTAGTACAGCGCGCGCACGCCGACCCACCAGGGCAGGCCGTAGGTCTTGCCGTCCACCACGGCGGTCTTGGCGATCGCCGGGTCGAGGTCGCCCTTGTCCTGCCACTTGTCCAGGTCGGCGGTGATGTCGGCGAGGCCGCCGGCGGCGACGTAGCCGGGCAGGTCGGTGTTGCCGAACTCGACCAGGTCGGGGGCGCTGTTCGGGTCGTTGAAGGCGCCCTTCATCTTGGCGGCGCGGGCCGAGGCGTCGGTGTCGATGTAGCTGACGTTGACGGTGGCGCCCTGGTGGGAGGCCTGGAACTCGGCCACGGCCTTGGAGATCACGGCCTCCTTGGCCGCGTTGCCGGCCTCGTTGTACAGCCAGACCTGCACGGTGCCGGTCCGGTCGTCGGCGGCCTTGTCGCTCGCCGGCGCGGCGGTGCCGGGGGCACAGGCGGTGGCGGCCAGGCAGCCGGCGGCGAGCACGGCGGCTGCGGCGGTCCGTCCGATGAGTCGCATGGTGGAGACCTCCCCTCCCGACAGCTGCCGCCGAGACGTCCGCCGCCGGGGACGGGCACGTCGAAGCAGGCCCTGACCGGGGCCGATGGTGGGTGAAGTGGTGGGGGTACGGCAGGGCGCAGCGCTCGGGTGGGGCGTCGTCGCCTGCTCGATGGCAGGGACGTTAGGCGGGGCCGATCGGCGCCAACAAGAGGGAGTTGGTGAAAGTTTTGCACTGCACAACGTTGTATCGAAGATGCGGCGATCGGGTCGCGAACGGGTACGTTCTGACAACCGCCGCCGACCTGCGGGGGAACACCGGCAGAACGACACCAGGGAACGGACCCATGACGGAGACGGCGCCCAAGAAACCCGCCACCGAACGCAACCAGTCCTCCTCGCTGCGCCGCGCCCTCGCCGTCCTCGGCTACGTCCGCGACCACGGCGACCGGCGCGGCGTCCCGCTCGCCCAGCTCGCCGACGGCCTCGGCCTCAACAAGAGCACCGTGCTGCGACTGGCCGGCCCCCTGCTGGACGAGCACCTCCTCGACCGGGACCGCGAGACCGGCTGGTTCCGGCTCGGCCACGGCTCGCTGCGGCTCGGTCAGGCCTACCTGACCACCCTCGACCTGCGCAGCGTCGCCGCCGAGCACCTGCGCCGGCTCCAGCGCGAGGCCGGCGAGACCGTCCACCTGACCGTCTGGCAGGCCCCCGGGATCGTCTACCTGGACAAGGTCGAGGACGAGACCAACGTCCGGATGGCCTCCCGGGTCGGCAGCCGGGCTCCCGCCTACTGCACCGCCACCGGAAAGGCGATCCTGGCCTGGCTGCCCGAGGAGGCCGTCGCCGAGGTGGTCGCGGCCGGGCTGCGCCCGGTCACCGCCTGGACCATCGCCGACGAGCCCCGGCTCCGCGCCGACCTCGCCCGCATCCGCGCCCGCGGCTACTCGATCGACGACCGCGAGAACGAGCCCGAGGTCCGCTGCGTCGCCGCCCCGATCTTCGACCACACCGGCGAGGTCACCGCCGCCCTCTCCGTCTCCGGCCTCACCTCACGGATGACCGCCGCCCGGGTCCGCGCCCTCGGCCCGGTCGTCGCCCAGGTCGGGCTGCGGATCTCCCGCGAACTCGGCTCCGACCGCCAGCCGTCCTGAACGCCGGGCCGCTGCCCGGCCGCAGTCAGGCCGTTGCCCGGCCGGGGTCCTGCCCCGGAAACGCGGACAGGGCCCGGCGCCGTTTCCACGGCACCGGACCCTGTCCGATTTCGGAGCGCCAGGCCCGGGTCGCACGGACTCTTCCTACTGAAAGTAGGACGTGCTCTGGTAGCACCACTGACGCCTGAGGAGGAATCGCTCCCTCGCAACGAGAAGTACAGTACCAGCTCCGTGATCATTCAACGAATCGGAGGGAAATCCCGGATGACGAACGCTCGACTCCGGACGGTTCCGTACACCGCCGGACGACTGACGGACATCCACCTTCCGGCCTCCGGCACCACCGGGCCGGCCCCCGTCGTGCTGCTCTGGCACGGCAACGGCCCGAACGAGCGCGATGTGCTGCGGCCGTTGGCCCAGGAGGCCGCCGGGCTGGGGCTGCTGGTGCTCGTCCCGGACTGGGACGCCACGCAGCCGGACGGCGGCAGTGCCGAACTGCTCGCCTCGCTGGACCGGGCCCGCCCGATCGCCACCGAGTACGGCGGGGACCCGAAGCGCCTCGTCCTGGCCGGCTGGTCGATGGGCGGCCGCGAGGCGATCGCGGTGGCCACCCATCCCGACACCCCCGCCGAACTGCGCCCCGCCGCCGCGGTCGGCATCGCCTCCCACTACTCGACCAGGGCCGTCACCACCGGCGAGGCCCCGCTCGACCACCTGGCGGCCAGCCCCTCCCCCGTCCCGCTCCGGCTGGTCCACGGCACGGCGGACGAGATCGTGGACGTCGAGCACACCCGGCAGTTGAGCGCTGCTCTGACAAAGCAGATGTCGGCGGTACGGACCCTCGAACTCCCCACCGACCACGCCGGCGTGGTGATGACCGCCTACCGTCCCGAGGCCCGCCGCTGCCTCCCGGCCACCGATGCCGCCACCCTGGCCGCCGGCCGACGGACCGCCGCCGTCCTCGCCGAGGCGGCCGGACTGTCGTAGGCCCGTCCTCGGGCTCCCGCCCGCGGGGCCGCGCGGGCCGCTAGCCGTTCCCCGCCGCCGGCTCCCGCGGCCCGCGGCCGCGTTCCAGCGCCTCCAGGTCGCGCTGCAGCGGTGGGCGCGGGACGGCCAGGACCGGGCAGCTGGCGTGCCGCACGCAGTAGGCGGTGACCGAGGGGTGCACCAGCCGGGCGAGGCGGCTGCGCTCCCGGCCGGCGCCGAGGACGAGCAGGTCCCCGGGCCGGTCGGCGCACCGCACCAGCGTGTGGCCGGTGTCGCCGCGAACGGTCTGGCAGCGCAGGCGGACACCCGCGTAGCGTCCGGCGAAGGCCTCGTCGAGGGCCTGCCGCAGCCGGGCCACGGCGGCGTCGCGGCCGGCCTCGATCACCGGCGGGCACGGGGTCCGGCGGTAGCCGAGTTCGTCGCCGGGCGGGGTCCAGCAGAGCACCGCGAGCACCTCGACGTCCGTCCGGCGGGCCTCGGCCACCGCGTGGTGCAGCGCGGCGAGGCTGCCGAGCGAGCCGCTGATGCCGACCACGATCCGGCCCTCGTCGGTACCACTGTCCGCCATGGCTCCGCCCCTGCCTCTCCGTCCGGCCGCGCGCGGATGCCCTGGTGCCAAGGTGCCCGGGTGCCCGGGTGCCCGCGCACCGGACGGCCCTGGCCCTTGCTGCGCCGGACCGCGCCGAACCGCGCCGATTTCACCCCAGCAAAGCGGTCCGCGCCCGTACGGCACCGGCCCGTTGACGCGGCTCTGACGTGGAGCCCGCCGTTCCGTACGCGTCCCTGACGCCGCGCGGGCGAGGCGCGCTCAGCGCTCCGGCGACTCCGGCCGCTCTGGTTGCTCCGGTTGCTCCGGTTGCTCCGGTTGCTCCGGCGACCCCGCCTCCCAGAGGTCCGCGAACATCCGGTCCAGGTGCTCCTCCCCGATCGGCGGGACCGGCAGCGGGTGGGCGGCCCGGGCGCGGAAGCCGTCGAGCAGGAGGGCGAGGTAGCGGCGCCAGAGGTCGGGGCGCAGCTCGGTGGCGGCGGGCAGGGCACGGCAGAGCGGGCCGAGGAGGAAGAGCAGGTCCATGGTGACCACGTCGCGGCGCATGGTGCCCTGTTCCTGGGCGCGGGCGATCAGGACGCCGACGGTGGCGGCGTGCCGGCGGCTGATCTCGATCATTCCGGGGATGGCCGGGATGGCCTGGGTGACCAGGTCGTTGATGCCCCGGTCGGCGGCGACCAGCTCGAAGATCCGCCCGAAGTACCGTTCGAGGCCGCTCCAGGCGTCCTCGGCGGCGAGCGCCTCCTCGCCCGCGGCGGCCAGACCGCCCCCGGCGTCCTCGAACACCTCGGCGATCAGCGCCTCGCGGGTCGGGAAGTGCCGGTAGAGGGTGGCGTTGCCGACGCCGGCCTCCTTGGCGATCTGGTCCAGCGGCACGTCGAGGCCGTGCCGGGAGAACATGTCGCGGGCGGCGGCGAGCAGCTGGTCGCGGTTGCGCTGCGCGTCCCGCCGGAGCCGCCCCGGGGGGTTCGCGCTGCTCGGTGGTGCCATGCCCCGACCCTAGCAAGCGCCGGGCTCGCCCACCGGGCACCGCCCACCAGCCCCGCCGAGCCGCTCAACTACCCTGTGGGGTCGACGAGATGGACGGTGCGCAGGCGCAGAACGGTGCGCCTGCACGAAGGGGGCGACCAAGCGATGGCCACGGTGACGGAGCTGCGGTACTACCCGGTCAAGGGCTGCGCCGGGGTGACGGCCGCGCAGGCGGAGCTCACCCGGGCCGGGCTGGCCCATGACCGGGAGTTCATGGTGGTGGACGAGGAGGGCGTGTTCCGCTCCCAGCGCCGGGACCCGGTCCTGGCCACCGTCCGCCCGGCGGTGACGCGGGACGGCCGCTCACTGACGCTGACCGCCGCCGGCATGGAGCCGGTGTCGGTGACGGTGGACACCGAGGGCCCGCGCCGCGAGGTGCGGATGTTCGATCTGCCGTTCCTCGGCATCGATCAGGGCGAGGAGGCCGCCGACTGGCTGTCCGAGGTGCTGGGCTCGCGCGGCCGGCTGGTCCGGGTACCGCCGGAGCACGACCGGGTGACCACCGGACTGACCCCGGGCACCTCGGGCTATGCGGACAGTTGCGCCGTGCTCCTGGTGTCGCACTCCTCGCTGGAGCACTTCAACGAGCTCTCCGACGCCCGGCCGGTGCCCATGGACCGGTTCCGCGCGAACCTGGTGGTGGACGGCTGGACCGAACCGCACACCGAGGACCTGGCCCGCAGGATCGAGGTGGGCGGGGCCGAACTGGGCTACGCCAAGCTGGCGATCCGCTGCGCCGTGACGACGCTGGACCAGTCCAGCGGCACCAAGGCGGGGCCGGAGCCGCTGCGCACCCTGGCCCGGTACCGCCGGGCGGCTGCGGGCGGGGTGGCGTTCGGCAGCAAGTTCGCGGTGCTGCGGCCCGGCACGCTGCGGGTGGGGGACGAGCTTACGGTGGGCGCCTGGGGGCCGTCCGAGCTCTGAGCCCGGCGCGGCCGTCGCCGCGGCGACCTCGGTCTCGGTCTCGGTCTCGGCTTCGGCTTCGGCTTCGGCCTCGGCTTCGCGCTCGGCAGTCGGCCCGGCCGCACGGCGGTGACCTCGGCGGGGAAGCGGGCCGGGGCCACCGTCGTGCCGGAAGCGTTCCGGGACGGTCGGTCAGTGGAGGTTCAGCAGGTCTGGTCGATCAGGGAGAACGTGGCGTAGTGGTCGCCGGTGTAGTAGTCCTCCTGATAGGACCGGCCGGTCACGATCCGGCGGGCGCCGCGGGTCGGGGAGCCCGGGGTGATGACGGTGTACTCGTGGTAGTAGCCGTAGGACTCACCGGGCAGGACGCCCTCCCGGTTCTGGAAGACCACACCGTCCTGGGAGTAGGGGAAGGGGCCACCGGAGGCGATCAGGTCGAGGGTGTCGGCGGCCTGCGACGGGAGGGCGGAGAGGCAGACCGTTCCGCTCACGTCGGCGTGCGCGTCGGTGGCGACGGCGACCGGGGCGAGGGTCATCAGGGCGACGGCGGTGACGGCGGCGGCGCGGGACTTCCACGCGCGTAGAGTGCGAGTCATGCCCCTCAGTGTGGCGGGACACCGTCAACTCTGGAAGCCTTCGGAAAAACTATTAACCAGTGAGTAACCCCCCTTTACCTGCGCAGACTTGAGCCGTACGCCGACCACCGCACCCCGCCCCCGGGGCCACCCGCACGACGCCCACGAACCGCCCGGCCGACACAAGGGTCGACCGTCATCGAACTCAAGCCGGAGCTGTCCCGCCCGGACCGCGCCGCATAGAGTGCCCCGTAGCGTGGCGGATCACGGCAAGGCCGGAACGATCTCTGACGGGGTGGGCATGGGTACGGGCTCGGGCACGGCACTGACGGCCCACCAGCTGATCGGACTGCTGGTCGACCCCGACGGCTTCCGCAGCTGGGACGAGCCGCCGGCCGCCGACCGGGCCGACCCCGGCTACCGCGCCTCGCTCGACCGCGCCCGTGAGCGCACCGGCCTGGACGAGGCCGTCCTCACCGGCCTCGGCCTGATCGGCGGCCGGCCGGTCGCCCTCATCGCCTCCGAGTTCGGCTTCCTCGGCGGCTCGATCGGCGTCGCCACCGCCGAGCGGATCACCCGCGCCGTCGAACGCGCCACCGCCGAGCGGCTGCCGCTGCTCGCCCTGCCCGTCTCCGGCGGGACGCGGATGCAGGAGGGGTCGGCGGCCTTCCTCTGCATGCTGCGGATCACCGCCGCCGTCCAGGCGCACCGCGCCGCCGGCCTCCCCTATGTCACCTATCTGCGCAACCCCACCATGGGCGGGGTCTTCGCCTCCTGGGGCACGCTCGGGCAGCTGGTCCTCGCCGAGCCGGGCGCCCGGCTCGGCTTCCTCGGCCCGCGGGTGTACGAGGAACTGCGCGGCGTGGAGCTGCCGCCGGACGTCCAGCGGGCCGAGACGCTCGCCGGCCAGGGGCTGGTGGACGCCGTCGTGCCGCCGCAGGAGCTGCGCGAACTGCTCCGCCGCGCGCTGACCGTGCTCGCCGCCGCACCGCCGGCCCCTTCCACCGGCCCCGAGTCCGCGCCCGCTCCCGCTCCCGAAACCGACCCGGACGCCCCCGGACACCCGGACGCCTGGGACTCCGTCCGCCGCACCCGTCGCCCCGACCGCCCGGGCGCCCGCGAACTGCTGCGGCACACCACCGAGGAGCTGGTGCTGCTGGACGCCCCCGGCGGGCGCGGCGGCGCGCTGGTCCGGGCACTGGCCGTGCTCGGTGGGCGGCCCGTGCTGGTCGTCGGCCAGCAGCGGCAGACCCCCGAGCACGAGCGCCCCTTCACCGCCGCCGACCTGCGGGCCGTACGGCGCACCGCGCGCCTGGCCGAACAGCTCGGGCTGCCACTGGTCACCGTAGTGGACACGGCCGGCGCCGAGCTGTCGGCACGGGCCGAGCTGGACGGCATCGCGGTGGAGATCGCCCACTGCCTCACCACCCTGCTCGCGCTGCGCACGCCCGTCCTGGCCGTACTGCTCGGCCAGGGCTCGGGCGGCGGGGCGCTCGCGCTGCTCCCGGCGGACCGGGTGATCGCCGCCGAGCACGCCTGGCTGGCACCGCTGCCGCCGGAGGGCGCCTCGGCGATCGTCCACCGGGACGGCTCGCACGCCGCCGAGCTGGCCCGCTCCCAGGGGATCGGGGCGCGCCACCTGGCCGAGGTCGGGCTGGTCGACGAGGTGGTTCCGGAGCTGCCGGACGCCGCCGAGGAGCCGGAGGCCTTCTGCGCCCGGCTCGGGCAGGCGGTCGGCGCGGCGCTCGGCGCCCTGGCGGCCACCGCCGAAACGGACCGGCTCGCGGCCCGGGCCGCCCGGCACCGTCGACTGGGCGACCTGCGCTAGCCGTCCACCACGGCGGCTCGGCTCCGGTCCCGCCGCGACCGTGTGACACCGGCATCGGCATGGCCGGGGCGGTGTGGCGCCGGTCTCAGCACCACGGTGTGGCCCCGGTCTCAAGGCAGCGTTGATCATCTTCACCCACCGTGCGGCCGCCGGACCGGCGAGTGACGCCCCCCGAGCCCCGGACGGTGAGTGCGCTCACACGTGATCAACGACTACGACGGACGGTAGTGGACACCCCGACGGCACCCGCGCCGCCCCGACGCTCCCCGCGTTCCCGCAGCTCAGCACCGGTCGGCAGGCTTCGCGCGGCCGGCCCTTCGAATCCACGGCGTCCCGTTCCGTACGACCGCGGGTCGTACCGAGCGGGTCTTGGCGACGGCCGATCCGGTCTGGCAACAATGGCTTCCATCGCCAGCCGCACCGGCTCCTGTCCCGCCGGTGAACGGCTTCCTGATCGCGTCGCACCCCGCAACCGTTCGGCCCTTGTCCGGCCGTGGTCCTGGGCGGGGAGCGACCGGCCCAACCCGATTGAGGTCCTGTTCTTCATGCCCGCTTTCAAGCTCCGCATGCGCACTTCCGCCGCGATTCTCGCCGGCGCCGCCGGTCTGACCGCCCTGGGCGCGGGTGTCCTGCCCGCCACCGCGAACGCCGCCACCGCCTCCCCGCAGGCCATCGCCGCCCAGATCGTCCCGGCCAACCAGCTGGCGTCCTTCAGCCAGATCATCGCCCACGAGTCCAGCTGGAACGTGACCGCGACCAACCCGAGCTCGGGCGCGTACGGCCTGGCCCAGGCGCTGCCGGGCTCCAAGATGGCCACGCACGGCTCGGACTGGAAGACCAACCCGACCACCCAGATCAAGTGGGCGCTGGACTACATGAACACCCGCTACGGCAGCCCGAACGCCGCCTGGAACTTCTGGCAGACCCACCACTGGTACTAAGCCGACCCCGTCGGCCCACCGACCACCGCCCGCCACCTGACCACTCCCCCTCACCCCGGGGGTCGGACAGGGACCACCGGGGTGCCCGAGAGGGCCCGGACCCGCGCGACCCGCGTGGTCCGGGCCCTCTCCTGGTTCTCCGGCGGCGGCCCGGCCCGTGGACCGCGCCCGCCCGGGCCACGGCGTGGGCGCCACGGCGCATGGACCCCCGCGCGCGGACCACGCGCTCCCGGGCTTCGCGGCCGCGGGCTCACGGCGTGCGGGCTTCGCGCTCACGGGCTCACGGGCTCACGGGCTCACGGGCTCACGGCGTGCGGGCTACAGCCCGCCGGTGAGCCCGAGCAGCTCGCGCATCCGCGTGTACTTGGCGGCCAGCCGCTCGGCGGTCGCCGGGTCCAGGGTGGCGAGGCGGGCCGGATCGGAGTTGTGCGCCAGGTCCGCGCGCTTGACCAGCAGCGCGCCCGGCGTGGCCAGGATGCGCGCGGTGTACGCCTCGACCGGCTCGTCCGGGCGCCGGGTGAGCGCGTCCACGATCGCCTTGGTCTCCTCCGGCAGCGCGGCCCCGGCCAGCCACTCCCGGCTCAGCCGGTCGTCCTCGACGGTGTCGTGCAGCCAGCCCGCCGCGATCTGCGCCGCACTGCCGCCGCGCGCCGCCGTCCCCCGGGCGACCGCCGCGATGTGCTCGCCGTACGGGTGGCCGTTCTTGTCCACCTGCCCCTGGTGGGCCCGGCGCGCGATCGCCTCCACCTCGGACAGGCTCAGGTACTGGTCCTCCATCGGGCCATCGTAGGCCCGGGCGATCGGTCGGGCTTCGGTCCCTCGGCCCCGCCCCTGCCGGCCGACACCGTCCCGGACGGCCGGTCCTGCTGGCGTGCTCGCGACAGACCCACTGATCGCCGTGCCCGCGGCCACTGGTTTACTGCCCCGGGGGTTCATGGGCTTCGGGGGGTCACCGCGCTCGGAAGTCGGCGCCCCCGACGGGACACCCCCGTCGCACCGGCAGATCCGTCCGAGCGATCCGAGGAACCATGCCAGCCCTGCATCCCCTGCTGTCCGCCTTCGCGCCGATCTGGGCGCTCACCGGCGTCGGCTACGTCGTCGGCCGCGCCGGGCTGCTCGGGCCGCACGCCGAGACGGTGCTCAACCGGTTCGTCTTCCACGTGGCGATGCCGGCCGCGCTGTTCCTGATGATCGCCCGCACCCCGCTGGACCGCTTCGCCAACGCCTCGATGCTCGCCTTCACGGCCGGCACCGCGGTCGCGATCGGCCTCGGGCTGCTCGCCGGGCGGCTGCTGTTCCACCGCAAGCCCGGCGAACTGGCCATCGGCGCGATGGCCTCCGGCTACGTCAACTCGGCCAACCTCGGCATCCCGGTGACCATGCAGGTCCTCGGCGACGCCTCGTTCGTGGCGCCCGTGGTGCTGTTCCAGATCCTGGTGGTCACCCCCGCCGTCCTGGCCGTCCTGGACGGTGGCGCGGCCGGCCGCCGGGCGCTGCTCACCCTGCCCGTCCGCAACCCGATCCTGCTGGCCACCGCGCTGGGCGCGGTCGTGTCGGCGACCGGCGTGCACCTGCCTGCCGAGCTGAATCGTTCCTGCGAACTGCTCGGCGGCGCCGGCGTCCCCACCGCGCTGATCACCCTCGGCCTCTCGCTGCACAACCGCCCACCGGCGGACGGCCGTCCGCGCCGCACCGAGGTCGGGCTGATCGTCGTGCTCAAGACCCTGGTCCAGCCGCTGGTCGCACTCGCCGTGGCCGGCCCGCTGCTCCACCTGCCCGCCCACCAGCTCCTCACCGTGGTGCTGTTCTCGGCGCTGCCCACCGCGCAGAACGTGTACACCTACGCCCGCGAGTACCAGCGGGGCACCGCCCTCGCCCGGGACGCGGTGCTCTGGTCGACGCTCCTGTCGATGGCGACGCTGTCGGTGATCAGCTGGACCCTCGGCCCCGCGTAGTTCCGGCGCGTTCACCTCTCCCTGGCGGCCGACACCACCTCGGTCACGGCCGCCAGGAAGCGCCGGGCCGTGTCCAGCTCCCCCGGCTCGAACCGCCGCATCGCCGCGACCAGATCGCCGATCAGCCCGCCGAAGAAGCCCTCCCCCAGCTCCATCGCCCGCTCCTCCACCAGCAGCCGCACCCGGCGCCGGTCCTGCGGGTCGCGCTCGCGCCGGATCAGCCCGAGCCGCTCCAGCCGGTCCACCAGGCCGGTGGTACCCGCCGAGTTCAGCCCCAGCGCCTCGCCGAGCCGGCCCGGAGTGACGACCTCCCCGGCCCTGGCCGCGTCCAGCAGGTGGATCAGCGCCCGCAGATCGGTCGGGTGCAGACCGTTGCGGGCCGCGAACTCGGCTCCGAACAGGTCGAGTTCGACCGTCAGACCACGCAACAGATGGACCAGCCGCATCGGCTCGGCAACCTCGGACACCCTGTCGTCCTTCCTCGGGGAGGGCATGTGCGACTATTCTCTCGCTCAGCGAGATAATTGCTCAGCGAGATGCTTGTTCAGCGCGATACGTGTTCGGCGAGTGGTTCAGCCGACCCGGCCGCCATCACACCACACCCGCGGAGGCCCCATGTCCGCCCGCACCGCCCCCTTCCTCGCCGCCTACGACGCCCTGCTCGCCCGCTGGCCCGTCCCGGTCGAGGCACTCACCGTCCGCACCGCCCACGGCACCACCCGGATCAACGCCTGCGGCCCCGCCGACGGCCGCCCCCTCGTCCTGCTCCACGGCGGCGGCGCCACCTCCACCATGTGGTTCGCCAACGCCGGCACCTGGGCCGAGGCCGGACACCGCGTCCTCGCCGTCGACCTCATCGGCGACCCCGGCCGCAGCATCCACGACGGCGCCGCCCTCGACGGCGTCCCCGGCCTGCTCGGCTGGCTGGACGCCGTCCTCGACGGACTCGACGTCCCGCGGGCCGACCTCTGCGGCCACTCGTACGGCGGCTGGATCGCCCTGGAGTACGCCCTGCACGCCCCCACCCGGGTCGGCAGGCTCGCCCTGCTCGACCCCACCCAGTGCTTCGCCGGCTTCCGCCCCGGCTACCTGCTGCGCGCCCTCCCCCTCTTCCTGCCCCACCGCACCCCGGCCCGCGCCCGCTCCTACCTCGACTGGGAGACCGGCGACACCCCGCCCCTCGACCCCGTCTGGCGCGAGCTCTACGCCCTCGGCCACGCCGACTTCCCCGCCTCCCCCGTCGTGACCGGCCCCCGCCCCTCCCCCGAACGCCTCCGCACCCTCACCACCCCCGTCCTCACCCTCCTCGCCGCCCGCAGCCGCACCCACGACCCCCACCGCATCGCACGGACCGCCCGCCGCACCCTCCCCGGAGCAGAGGTCGCCGTCCTCCCGGGCGTCTCCCACCACAACCTCCCCATGGCCGCCGCCCAGGACCTCAACCCCCGCCTCACCACCTTCCTCACCCCCACCCACCAAACCTGACCGCCCCCACCCACCCCCACGAGAAGTCGCCCCGCCCCCTGTCCCCGAGCCGCCCCGAGGCCGGCGGCACACCCCGCCCGCCCCCGCGAAAAGTCGGCCCACCCGACTTCTCCCGCCACGCACACCTCCACCCACGTCGCCCCGAGGCAGGCGACACACCCACCCCACACCCAAAGTCGGCCCACCCGACTTCTCGTGCTGCAGGGCGGGCTCGTTGAGTGGGCCCTGGGGAAGAGAGCGTCGTGGTTGGTGTCGGATGGCCTGTGGGGCCGGATCGAGCCGCTGCTGCCCGTGCGGCAGCAGCGGCTTCGCAGGATCGGCCGTCCGCGGTTGGAAGACCGGGGCTGTCTGCAGGGGATCCTGTTCGTGCTGCACGCGGGGATCCAGTGGGAGTGGCCGCCGCAGGAGCTCGGCTTCGGCTCGGGCATGACCTGCTGGCGCCGACTACGGGACTGGCACGAGGCGGGGGTGTGGGACCGACTGCACCAGGTGCTGCTGACCGAACTGCACCGCGCCGGCGAGCTGGACCGGTCGTGGACGGTGATCGACGGCTCGCACCGCCAGGCCCGTCGCGGCTGCCCAAAACGGGCCCGAGCCCGGTCGACCGTGCCCGACCGGGCTCGAAGCATCACGTGATCACGGACGGCCGGGGCACGCCACTGGCCATCACAGTGACCGGCGGCAACCGCCACGACGTCACCCAGCTCCTGCCACTGCTGGACGCGATCCCCCACATCCGTGGCAGGACCGGTCGTCCGCGTCACCGGCCCCGGCAACTGTTCGCCGACCGCGGCCACGACTTCGACAAGTACCGCCGCCTGCTGTGGAAGCGCGGCATCAAGCCGGTCATCGCCCACCGGGGTGTGCCGCACGGCTCCGGTCGTTCCGGCCAGTCAAAGCCCTCAACCGGGCCCGGAGCAGCCTTCCAGATCACGGACTTGCACGAACTTCCTGGCACGCTCCAGGGTTCGACGGCGCCGAAAGTCGGCCAGGTCGACTTCCGGCGGGCGGGGCCGACCTGGTGGCAGGGGTCGGGGGGCGTTCCGGCGGGGATGGTTGCTCGGGGCGGCTTTGGGTCGCGGCCGCGCCGCTCGCTCGGGTGCCAGGGCGGGGATGGGGCGAAGGTGTGCCACAGGTGAACCGGGCGAGCATCCGCCGGGCCGCGCGCAGCACCGGCGGCGGGCGGGCTTTCTTGACGAGCACGGGTTCGGCGCGCGAGGGTCGCCGGCCGTCGCCGGGGCGGGAGGGTTGGGCCATGAGGTGCACCGGTGGGTGTCGGACGGCCGGGGGTACGGGCGGCGTGCTTAGCGTTGCCGGATGACCGAAACCACGCGGGCCGGCGGCGGGCGGCAGGTGAGTGCGGCTCGTGTGATGGCGCCCGCGGTGGTGTTCGCCATTCCGGTGCTGAAGCTCGCGTGGACGCTCGGGGGCGGGGACGCGGCGCGGGACGCGCTGCTGGCGATGGGGCCGGCGAACTGGGTGGACGTCGTCATCGGGATGTTCTTCGCCGAGCCGGTGCTGGCGGTCGTGCTGGCGGCGGTGCTCTCCTACATCAGTTATGCCTATCGGGCCGCTCACGGCGGGGCCGCCCGGCACCAGGGGCGGGCGCTGGTGGAGACGGCGGCCCGGGCGGCGATCCTGCCGGGGGCGCTCGGGGTGGTGGTCGGCGCGTTCAACGGGCTGTGGTGGGGTGTGGCGGCGGGCGCCCTGGGCTATCTGCTGCGCCTCGGTGTGGTGGCCGAGTACCGGACCGGCGCGCGTTCGGCCGTCACCGGCCACCGCACCGGGCGGCCGGCCACGGCCCTCGGGCCCCGGGCCGTCGAGGCGGTCCGGGTCGCGGCGCTGCTGCTCTCCCTGGTGGTGCTTCCGGCGTTCTCGGTCGTCGCCGCTCTCGACGGCCGCTCCTGGACGAGCGTGTTGATGTGCGACGTCGACACCGGCACCGGCCCGCAGCGCGCCCGGCTGGTCGAGCTGGACCGGCAGGCCGCGGGCGTCGTCGGCTGGGACGTCCCGGCGCACGAGGTGGTCAGCGGCACCAACTGTGCCGTCGACCCGGACGACGTCCTGCGCGCTCCCTGGTGGCGCCGGTAGGACCGCCGACCGGATCCGCCCGTGCGGCGGCCGTCCCGAGCGCCGCAGACGGCCGGATGCGGAACGACCGCGCACCCTCGCCCGACGGGGGGACGGTGGAGCGTTGCGTACTCCACCATGCGGCGGAGGCTGAGGGCCGGGGCCGTGGCACCGCGGGGGACGGCGGACGTGGTGTGGCGGCGCCTCCACTCGGGCCGGACCGCGCCGGAGCGCGCCTGCGTGGACGCCGTCGTCCGCGAGCGCCACGTCGAGCGCACGGCCGCCGAGCTGTTGCTCGAAGCCTTCGCGGCCCGGGAGGAGCGGCTCCGCCCGGGCCGCGCGACGGTCCGGCGGCGCGACAGCTCCGCGGCACGCCCTTCCCGGTCCGGTAGCCGTGCACGGGCCGCCGCGGCCTACGGGGGTTCGGCTGCCGGTGGGCTCAGTAGATCAGGTACCCCGGGCGGTGCCCTTCGTCGTCGATCTCCCCGGTGGCCTGGGCCCGCAGCTTGCGGGACAGGTCCTCCAGGGCCCGGGCGGCCGCGACCTCCTCGCCGATCCTGGCGAGCGGACGGTCCTCCGCACTTTTCACGGATTCGCCGTGCGCGCTCAGGCCTGGCGCCCTGGCGCCGGTCAGCCTGGCCTCGCACGCCGTGTGCACGCCGTCTTCCTCGAAGCTGAGCTCCACGTCCCACTGGTTGTGCATGCCACACCTCCTGGCGCCGGCCCCCGTCGCGCCTGTCCGGACCGGCACGGACGGTGACCCGTGGCGGCCGCTCACACCAGCGTGCGCCTGCCCCGCCGGTGGCGGCAAGCGCTGCCGGACGGCCCGGCGCCCGCCGCGCCGCGCGCGTGTCGTGCGCCCCGCCCGGGCACCGGCCCGGCGGTAGGCTGGCGGGAGCGGCCGCGACCTCCGACCCACCTCTCGGAGCCGTCGGCGCGGCGCGGGCAGCGACAACCTGGTGGTCCCTCCGTGGCGGTCTTCCTCCTCGCTCTCAGTGCGGCCTGCTGTCTGGGGCTCGGCTTCGTCCTCCAGCAGCACGCGGCGCAGCAAGCCCCGCGCTCCGATCTGCTGCGCTGGCGGCTGCTGCTGGACCTGATGCGGATGCCGCAGTGGCTGCTCGGCACCGGGTTCATGGTCAGCGGGCTGATCCTCTCGGCGTTCGCCCTCAACCAGGGCGAGGTGTCGCTGGTCGAACCGCTGCTGGCCACCAATCTGATCTTCGCCATGGCACTGGCCCGGGTGTTGACCCGTCAGACCCTGGGCCGTTCCGGCTGGGCCGGGGTGCTGCTGCTGGCCCTCGGGGTGACGGCCTTCATCGTGGCCGGGCAACCGACCGGCGGCGGGGCGCCCGCCGGGGAGCTGCGGCACTGGCTGGTGGTCGGCACCGTGGTCGGGCTGGTCGTGCTGCTGGTCTCGCTGGCCCGGCGGCTGCCGCTGTTCGAGGAGGCGACCCTGCTGGCGCTCGCCGCCGGGCTGCTCTACGGCCTCCAGGACGCGCTGACCCGGACCACCACCCAGCGCCTCGACCACGAGGGCCTGTCCGCGGTGCTGCGCAGTTGGCAACCGTACGCGGTGGTGGTGGCGGGCGTGGTCGGGCTGCTGCTGGTGCAGAGCGCCTTCGAGGCGGCGCCGCTGCGGATGTCCCTGCCGGCGCTGACCGCCGCCCAGCCGGTGGCCGGGATCGCCTGCGCGGTCGGGTTCCTCGGCGACCGGCTGCGGGTGACCCCGGCGGCGCTGGCCTGGCAGGCCGCCGGGCTGGTCGCGATCGTGATCGGGGTGATCGTGATCGGCCGCCATCCGGCGATGCCCGGGACCGTCCGCGACACCCTGGAGAGCATCGGGGCACCGCCCGAGGACGGGGCGGAGCCCCGGGAGGGCGGGGCGGAGCAGAAGTCCGGGGGCGGTCCGGAGGACCGACCGGACGACGAGCCGAAGGGCAGTCCGGACGGCAATCCGAAGGACGAACCGACGGGCGGGTCCGCGGAGCACGACCGCCCCGGGAGCACCGGTTAGGCCCCGATGTGCTGGAGTGCGCAGGCGGACGCCGTGGCCGGGGGGCTGGTCGCGGTCGCGGGGGTGGCGTGCCTGGTCCGCGCCCACCGGGCCGGCCGGCCCGAGCGCTTGCCGCTCGCCGCGCTCCCCCTGGTCCTGGGCGTGCACCAGCTGATCGAGGCGATGGTCTGGCTCGGCACCGACGGCGGACTGCCGGACGGCCTCGCCGGAGCGGCCCGCACCGCCTGGGCGGTGGTCGCCCTGCCGCTGCTGCCCGTCCTGGTCCCCGCCGCCGTGTGGTGCGCGACCGACGGCCCGCGCCGACGGCTGCTCGCCGCGCTCACCCTGCTCGGTGCGGCGGTCGCCGCTCCGCTGGCCGTGGCCATCGGCTCCCACCCGGTGGGGGCGACCGTGCACGGCCACACCCTCGGCTATGCGGTGGGCATCCCGTACCCGGCTCTCCTGCTGACCGGCTACCTCCTCGTCACCGTCGGCTCCCTGCTGGCAAGCGGCGACCGGCTGCTCCGCCGTCTCGGTCTCCTCACCGGCGCGGGCGCCGCCGCCTGCGCCCTGCTCTGGCACCTCGCCTTCGTCTCCACGTGGTGTGCCCTCGCCGCGCTGACCAGCCTGCTGCTGCTCCAGTGGGCGGGCCACCGACCGGCGAGCGGGCCAGCCCCCGCCGAAGGCCGGGCCCGGTAGGGCGTCCCCTGGGGCCGGCTAAGCGCAGTGCGCCGGTTCCGAGTCGTCGGCCGCACCGCCCGCCCGGACCGCGCTGCCCGTGTGCCCTCGGAAACGGTCCATCTCGCGCCACTCGGGGCGCAGCCCGGCCAAGGTCGTGGTCGCGAAGTAGAGGGCTCCACCGGCGATCAGGCCGGGTATCAGCCCGATCGCCGAGACTGCCGCACCGGCGACCAGCCCACCGAGCGGGATGCCGGCCCAGGAGAGGGAGTCTCCGAGGGCGTGGACGCGGCCCAGCAGGTGGCGGGGCACCCGTTCGAAGAGGACCGCGCCGAGGATCGGGTTGAGGAAGCCGGCGCCGAAGCCGCCGATCGCGAAGACCGTGAGCACCAGCCACATCGGCGCGTCGAGGGCGAGCACCAGGAAGCGCGGCGCACCGCACAGCAGGAAGCCGGCGAAGAACACCGTCCGGCGGGGCAGCCGGGAGGCGACGGCCGCCGCTATCAGGCTGCCGACGACCGCGGTGGCGCCCATGACGGCCGTGGCCAGGCCGATGGCGGCCGGACCGTTGCCGGACTCGCGCGCCCAGACCGGGACGAGGACGGTGGTGAACCCGGCGTCGATCAGGTTGGTGATGCCGATCATCACGATCACGGTGAGCAGCAGCGGCTCCGAGCGCAGGAAGGTGAAGCCCTCGCGGAACATCCGCCAGTAGCCCGCGGGCTGCTCCTCCGCCGAGGGTTCGGCTGCCACGGCGGGCACCGCCGGGCGCCCCATGCCGCGCGGGAGCGCGACCGCGATGATCAGCGACCCGAGCGCGAAGGTGACCGCGTTGACCGCCAGCCCGGCCAGCGGCCCGATCAGGGCGACCAGCCCGCCGCCGACCGCCGGACCGATGGTGGAGGCCAGCCGCTCGGTGACCCCCGACAGCCCGGTGGCGCGCTCCATCGGCACCCGGGCGTGGTCGGCCGCCTCCGGGACCATGACGGACTTGGCCAAGTCCCCCGGGCCGCGCATCGCCCCGATCACCGCGACCATCACCAGCAGCGCCCAGAACGGGAGCAGCCCCCGGGCGTGCAGCAGCGGGACCAGCCCGGCCGTGACGGCGCTGACCGCGTCCGTCGTCCAGGACACCACGCGCGGCCCGAGCCGGTCCACCAACGGCCCGGTCAGCGCCTTGACCGCCACGTACGGCGCCATTTCGGCGAAGGCGACCAGGCCCGTCATGGTGGCGCTGCCGGTGGTGGCCAGGACGAACCAGGGCAGGGCGATGGCCGAGACGCGCGTGCCGGTCACGGAGACGACCGTGGCGGCCAGCACCCCGGCCAGCGGGCGGAAGCTGCGCCCGGGCGCGTGGACGGCGGCGGCACCGGTGCCGGTGGTGGTCATGCGGTTTCCCCCTCGGTCGTGGTGGTGCTCGTGTCCGGCAGGACGTGGACGATCACGGAGACCTGCTCGGTACCCTCCGGGGCCGGCCCGCCGTGGTCGATCTGCCGGTAGCGCCGGACCACCTCGAACAGCTCGCCGGAGAGCCGCTCGGCCTCGGCGGGGGTGAGCTGGAGGACCCGGTCGCTGAGGTCCGTCACCCGGCGCCACTCGCGCGGCATGGTCTCGAAGGCGTCCAGCGCGCGCTGGGCGGTCAGGGTGTGCGCGGCCAGGACGGACCGCAGGAAGCCGGCGGCCGTGTCGAGGTCGTCGTCCGCCATGTCGTCCACCGTCCAGACGGTCAGCGGGTGGGCCGAACGCCACCAGCGCTCGCGGGCGTTGCCCCGCTCCTCGTCCTCCTCGACGAAGCCCGCGGCGGCGAGTTGGCGCAGGTGGTAGCTGGTGGCTCCGGAGTTCAGCCCCAGCTGTGCGGCGAGCCTCGTCGCCGTCGACGGGCCGTGCTTGCGCAGGAGTCCGACCAACTGCATGCGCACGGGGTGCGCCATCGCCCGCATGTTCTTGGCGGTGATGGCGATGTGCGGGTCGTCACTGTGCTTCCAGCCGCGCTCTTCGGTCATGGCAGGAGACTAGAACCGCAAAGGCTTCTTTGCAAAGGGTTTTTCGCGAAGGGTTCTTTGCGAAGAAGTCTTCGCGGTTGCTCGACGCGCAGGAGGCCGCGCCTCCGGGGCCCCGCCGGTCGGCGGGTGCCCGACCGGCCGCTCGGCGGGGGCCCCGGAGCGGACCGCGGCCCGGAGCGGGATTGTCACCCGGGCGGGCGAGGCGCAGGCTGGCAGGAAGGGCCCGGTGGTCGGCCCGTCCCGGTCGGCCGCGGATTCGATGACGGCCGCCGGCGAGCACGAGGGGCAGGGCGATGGCACGCGGGAGGCTCTGGAGCTACGTCGCGTCGGGGGCCCGGGCGCTCGGCGCGTTCGGCGGCGCCGTCGGCGCGTTCGGCGGCGCGGGCGGCACCGGCCACCGGAGCGGGTCCGGGCGCGCGGGCGCACTGGCGACCACCGAGGCCGAGGAGGGCCTCGGCCCGTTCTCACCGGGCGTGATGGCCGCGCCCAGGTCGCTCTCCCGCACCGAGCTGGAGCGACTGCGCTGGACCGGCCGGCAGGACGGCTGCGAGCCGACGGCCCGGCACGTCCAGGTGGCGGACCTGGTCCGCCGGGTGGTGCGCGGCGGTGGCCGGGCGGCGGCCGTCACGGTCCGGGTGGCGCCGGGGCTGCCGGTGGTGGCCGGGGACGCCCGCCGGCTGGAGACGGCCGTCGCCGGGCTGGTCGACCAGGCGATCCGGCGCAGCCCGCCGGGCGGCCGGGTGCTGGTCCGGGCGGACGTGGCGGGTGGCGCGTCCGCACCACGGGCGTCCGGACGGGCGGCGGCGACCCGCGGCCGGGTGGAGGTCCGGGTCTGCGACCGGGGCTCCTCCGAGCCGACCGGGGCGCGCGAACGGCTGATCGCCGGTGTCCGGACGGACGGCGTGGTGGGGCCCGCCCTGCACAGCCTGGTGGACGCCGCCGGCGGCCGGCTCGCGGTGGAGCCCACCCCCGGCGGCGGGCTGACCGTCGTCCTGCTGCTGACCGTCGCGTACGACTGACCGAGTACCGCGGCGTCCGGGGCCGGACCGGGGCGCGCACCCGGCGGATTCGGCCCACGAAACCTAGACTTGCCCCATGCCCCGGCTCAACGACCAGGTCAGGGAGCTGCTCCAGGAGTACGCCGACCTGATCAACATCACCGGCGGGGACGCCTTCCGGGCCCGCGCCTACGAGAAGGCCGCCCGGGCGGTCGGCGGCCACCCCGGGGACCTGGCCGGCCTGGACGTCAAGGGGCTGCAGCAGATCCCCGGCGTCGGGAGGTCCACGGCCGAGAAGATCGCCGAGTACCTCGCCACCGGGACCGTGCCCGCCCTGGAGGCGCTGCGCGCCGAGATCCCGTCCGGCGTACGGGAGATGATGGCCGTCCCCAGTGTCGGGCCCAAGCGCGCCCTGGCCCTCTACCGCGACCTCGGGATCTCCTCGGTGGACGAACTCGCCGCGGCCGCCCGCGCGGAGCGGCTCGCCGACCTGCCCGGCTTCGGCGAGCGCAGCGGCGAGAAGATCCTGCACGGCATCGAGCTGATGCGGCAGTCCGGCGGCCGCACGCTGCTGGACACCGCCAGCGAGCTGGCCGAGCAGCTCGTCGCCGTGCTCTCCGCCGTCCCCGGCTGCACCCGCTGCGCGTACGCGGGCTCGCTGCGCCGGATGCGCGAGACGGTGGGCGACATCGACGTGCTCGCGACCGCCGAGGACTCCGCCCCGCTGATGGCCGCGCTCACCGGACTCCCCTCCGTCGCCGAGGTGATCGGCAGCGGGAGCACCAAGACCTCGGTCCGTACCACCCAGGGCGTACAGGTCGATCTGCGGGTCCTCCCGGAGGAGGACTGGGGAGCCGCACTGGTCTACTTCACCGGCTCGAAGGCGCACAACATCAAGCTGCGCACGATGGCCGTCCGGGCCGGGCTGAAGCTCTCCGAGTACGGGCTGTTCGAGGTGGACGGCGGCGCCAAGGTGGTCTCGGAGACCGAGGACGAGGTGTACGCGGCCCTCGGACTGCCGTGGATCCCGCCGCCGCTGCGCGAGGACCGGGGCGAGATCGAGGCCGCGCTGGACGGCGGACTCCCGGACCTGGTCCAGGAGTCCGACCTGCGCGGCGACCTGCACACCCACACCGACCTGACCGACGGGCTGGCCACCCTGGAGGAGATGATCGACACCGCGGCCGCCCGCGGCTACTCCTACTTCGCCGTCACCGACCACGCCCCGGACCTGGTGATGCAGCGGATGACGGACGAGAAGATGCTCGCCCAGCGCGAACAGCTCCGGCAACTCGCCGGCCGGCACAAGAAGTTGCGCCTGCTGCACGGCACCGAGCTGAACATCGGCCCGGACGGCGGGGTGGACTGGCCACCGGAGTTCCTGGCCGGCTTCGACGTCTGCGTGGCCTCCGTGCACTCGCACTTCACCCTGGACCGGGCCGCCCAGACCCGTCGGCTGATCCGCGCCTGCGAGAACCCGTACGTGCACGTCATCGGGCACCTCACCACCCGCCGGATCGGCCGGCGCGGGCCGATCGACGTCGACCTGGACGCGGTGTTCGAGGCCGCCGCGCGCACCGGCACCGCGATCGAGATCAACAGCTCCCCGCAGCGGCTCGACCTGCGCGACGAGGACGTCCTGCGGGCCCGGCGGCACGGCGTGCGCTTCGCGATCGACAGCGACGCCCACGCCACCGGCCAGCTCGGCTACCCGCGCTACGGCATCGGCACGGCGCAGCGCGGCTGGCTCACCGCCGAGGACGTGGTCAACACCTGGACCTGGCAGAAGCTGAAGCACTTCCTCCACAAGGACGCGGTGCCCGGGTAGCCCCGAACGTCACTCCCCGCCGCAGGAGGCACCGGGCGAGGCCAGCACCCGGGCCGCGCTGCGGTGCCCGAGCCCGGCCGCGCGCCCGAGGTCCCCGGTGTCCAGGAAGCCGGCCAGGAACCCCGCCGCGAAGGCGTCCCCGGCCCCGGTGAGGTCGCGCACCTCGGCCACCGGCGGCACCGGCACCATGACCAGCGGCTCGCCGGGCACGTCGACGGCGGTCGCCTCGGCACCCGCCTTGGTGACCACCGCGGTGGCCGCCAGCCGGGCGCGCTCCGGCCCGGGCAGACCGCCGACCAGCAGCCCGAGGAACGCCGACTCGGAGCGGTTGGCGAACACGAAGGTCGGCGCCGACTCGGCCAGCAGACCAAGGAAGCGCTCCCGTCCGAACCGCTCCAGCATGCCGGTCGAGGAGGCGTCCACCGAGGTGGTGCCGCCCGCCCTCCGGACCCGGGCGAGCGCGTCCACCGCCGTGCCGCCGACCGGCTCTCCGTCGAAGGAGTAGGCCGGCACGTGCAGGTGGGTCAGTCCGGTCAGCCACTCGTCCGGGACCCGCTCCAGCAGTGTGGCGGCGCCCCGGTCGGGCAGCATGGTCCGCTCGCCGTCCTGGTCGATCAGCACCACGACGCTGCCCGTCCGGCCGCGCCGGGAGACCCGCACGTCGACGCCGTGGCCGGCCAGTTCGGCGACCAGGCCGTCCCCGACCGCGTCCTCGCCGACGCAGCCGAGGAAGCGGGCGGGGTGCTGCCCGGCGGCGAAGCAGGCGACGTTGGCCGCGCTGCCGCCGCGCCGCCGGAAGATCCGGGCGCCGGAGTCGGTGCCGTGCCGCAGCGGGCCGTCGGCCCAGACCACGATGTCCTCGACGAGGTCGCCGAGCACCCCCAGCACGGCTCAGGCCCCGCCGTCGGCGACGACGGCCGAAGCGGCGTCACCCGCTGCGGCGTCACCGGCACCACGGCCCGCGCCGTCCGAAGCGGCGTCACCCGCCGCCGAACCCACCCCCGCAGCCAGCGCGGTCGCGATCTCCCCGCCGAGCCGGACGTTGCCCCGGTACACCTCGACGTTGACCTCCAGGCTGCGCCCGCCGGTGTCCCGCTGGATGAAGTCGAGGAGGAACGGCGTGGAGGCGTTGCCGGTGACGCCACGGCGCTCGGCCTCCGCCCAGGCGCGGGCGAGGATGCCGTCCAGCTCGTCGGGCGGCAGCTGCTTGGCCGGGTCGACCGGGTTGGCGATCAGGACGGCCTGCGGCAGTTCGAGCCGGTCCCGGGACTCGATGATCCTGGCGGCCTGCTCGGGCGACTCCACGCTGAAGTTGATCTCGTGGCCGGAGTCGGTGACGTAGAAGCCGGGGTACTTGCGGGTGCGGTAGCCGATGACCGGGATGTTGTAGGTCTCGAAGCGCTCCAGGGTGGCCCTGATGTCGAGGATGGACTTCACGCCGGCGCTGATCACGGTGACCGGGGTGGCGGCCAGGGTGGTCATGTCGGCCGACTCGTCGAAGCTCTCCGAGGCGCCGAAGTGCACGCCGCCGAGGCCGCCGGTGGAGAAGACCCGGATGCCCGCGCGGTGGGCGAGGAAGGCGGTGGCGGCGACGGTGGTGCCGCCGTGCCGGCCGAGCGCGGCGACCACCGGGAGGTCGCGCAGGCTCACCTTGTCCAGGCCGTCGACGGCGGACAGTTCGGTGATCTGCTCGGTGCTCAGCCCGACCGTGGGCACCCCGGCGTGCACCCCGATCGTGGCCGGGACGACGCCCGCCGCCCGCAGCTGCCGCTCGGCCTCCAGCGCGACGGCCAGGTTGCGCGGCCGCGGCAGTCCGTGGGTGAAGATGGTCGACTCCAGGGCGACCACCGGCCGGCCTTCGGCGAGGGCCCGGGCGACCTCCTCGGAGACCTGGACGGCGGGAGCGGTGGGGCGAAGTCCGGTCATGATGCGAACTCTCTGTGAGGTTGCCACTGCGGTGGGGCAACGTCTGCTCAGCGTATGGACGGCTCGCATCGGAATCCAGAATGAGTCCTGAGGTTTCCGATAGGCCTGCGCCTATTGGTTCGTCTACCCTGACAACCATGGGTCTCACCTTGCGTCAGCTCCAGGTCTTCCTGACCGTCGCCGAGACGCTGCACTTCGGGCGGGCCGCCGAGCGGCTGCACATCTCGCAGCCGACGGTGAGCCAGGAGGTCGCCCGGCTGGAGCGGACCGTCGGCGTCGAGCTGTTCGACCGCAGCCGCCGCTCGGTGGCGCTCACGGAGGCCGGCGAGGTGATGGCCACCGAGAGCGCCCGGCTGCTGCGGCAGGCCGAGACGCTGCTGACCCGGGTACGGCTGCACGAGGAGTCCCGGCTGGGCACCGCCCGGATCGTCGCCTCGCCGAGCGTGGTGAACCGACTGCTGCCCGCCGTGGTCAGCCGGGCCGAGCAGGAGCTTCCGGCGCTCGACACCACCGAACTCGCCGTGGACACCGGGCAGGTCTCCGCCACCCTGGCCGCCGAGCTGGCCGACATCGGGCTCGGGCGCTTCCTCGACGAGGTGACCGGCTACCGGCTGGAGCGGATCGCCGACGAACCGGTCCTGGTGGCGCTCGGCCGGGACCATCCGCTGGCCCGCCGGAGCAGCCTGGGCCTGGCCGAACTGCGCGACCTGCCACTGCTGTTGTGGCCGCGCGAGCAGCACCCCCGCTACTACGACCACGTGCTCGGCCTCTGCGCGGACCACTGCGTGGACCCACCGGTGCTGGTCAGCCCGCCGCGGATCGTCGGCTCCCGGCTCTACCTGCTCGCCCGCAACCGCGCCTTCTCACTGGTGCCCGGCTCGATGACCGGCCACCTCACCGAGGACGTGGCCACCGTACGGCTGGAGGGGCGGGCCACCCTTCCGCTGGAGATGCAGTGGCGGACGGACGACCGGCGGCCCCGGCTGGCCTCGCTGCGGGACCTGATCCGGCAGGAGGCCGCGGAGCTGGAGGACGTCTGACCCGCCCCGTCGCACGGCCCGGGCCCGAGCCCAAGTCCGGACCCGAGCCCGAATTCAGGTCCGAGCCCGAGCCCGAGCCCGGGTCCGAATCCGGGTCCGAGCCCGAGTCCGAGTCCGAGTCCGAGTCCGACCGGCGGAATCCTTGACGCTGGCATGCCACCACCGGAAGGATTCCCGGATCATCCGACCGGCCCGCGGCACCCGCCCGCGGGCCGCCGAACCCCGGGAACCCGCCTTGGCCCTGCGCCCGTTGCTCCGCCGCGCCGCCGGTCTGATCGGCACCGCCGTCCTCACCCTGGCCGGCACCCTCACCGCCGCCGGCCCGGCCCACGCCGACTTCGGCACCGACTACCACGACCCGGTCACCGCCACCAAGCCGCTCACCCGCCCCGACACCCGCTCCTGCACCGTCGAGGCGATGCACGAACGCGAGTTCCGCAACGGGTACGGCAACCCGCCGGACACCCCGTACACCACCACCCTCACCCCGCCCGCCGACTGCGCCGGACCCTGGTCCGCGGTGGTCCTGGACCTCCACGGACAGGTCGCCGGACGGCAGTTCGACCGGATCTTCAGCGTCCGCGTCGGCGGCGTCCAGGTGCTGCTCTCCTCCACCCCCGAGCCGTCCAAGGACGGCATCGCCTGGAACGTCGAGCACGACGTCACCCGCTACGCCCCGCTCTTCACCGGCGGCCCGCAGGACTTCTCCTTCGACCTCGCCAACGTCACCGACGCCACCTACACCGGCGTCTTCACGATCAGCGCCAACCTGACCTTCTACACCGCCGACGCCCACTGGCCGGCCGCCCGCGCCGCCGACCGGCTGCTCACCACCGGACCGTTCGGGCTCACCAGCACCTCCCCCGCCGCCGGGCGCGACCTCACCTTCCCGCAGAACCTCGAACGCCTCACCGCCGAGGTCTACGCCCGGGGCGGCGGCGCCTGCGAGGAGTTCGCGTACGCCTCCGCCCCGGACGCCTTCGCCGCCGCCAACCCGGGCACCGGCATCTGCGGCAAGGGCCCGTTCCGCGAGCTGCGGCTGACCGTGGACGGCCGGGTGGCCGGCGCGGTCTGGCCGTACCCGGTGATCTACACCGGCGGCTGGGACCCGCTGCTCTGGCGGCCCGTGCCCGGCGTCTTCGCCTTCGACCTGCCCGCCTACCGGCTCGACCTCACCCCGTACGTCGGGCTGCTGCTGGACGGCCGGCCGCACGCCGTGGGCGTCACCCTGAACACCGCCGAGGCGCAGAGCAACGACATCTGGACCGGCCAGGTCAACCTCTTCGCCGAGACCGACCACGGCGCCGACCGCACCACCGGACAGCTCACCGACCACCGGGTCGCCCCGGAGGCCACCGTCGCGACCGACCTCGCCGACCACGGCGGCGGCAGCGGCGACTGGACGGTCACCGCCGCCCGGAACGACCTCGCCCGGGGCTGGGTGCAGACCTCGCACGGCCGGATCACCACCGAGGTCCGCGACGAACTCGCCTTCCGCTCCACCCAGCGACTGCGCGACGCGGGCAACGACGTGACGCTGCACAACGGCGCCGACCTCACCCGCACCACCGCCACCTGGGGCGGCGGCCCGCACCGCACCACCACCGTCCACGAGGGCGAACCGCTGGACGTCAGCTACCGGGTGAGCCGCGACGCGGCCGGCAACACCGACCAGACCACCGCCATGGACCTCGGCTACCACCGCGACACCACCGCGGCGACCGGCGGCCACGTCACCGAGCGCTCCACCGTCGACCACACCCTGCGCCCCACCGCCACGCGGCACGACGGGGACCGCACCGTCCGGACCGGCAGCAGCGCCGAGGAGTACCGGAGCACCGGGCCCGAGGGGCCGTACCGTCGGACCCTGAACTTCGTGGACGGCTGGCCGCGGCCCTGACGGTCGCCGCTCGCCGGCCCGCGCCGCCCCTCCGCGGCACGTCGACGCCGCTCGCCGCCCCTCGCCGGCACGTCGCCGCCCGAGTTGCGAAATTGGTCGGATTCATACCGTTCACCCCTGGTGCACGGCCCGTAGGAGGCGCATGATGGGAGGTGGACCTGCGAGGTAGCTGAAGGAAGTTCGACCGCAGGAGGCAGTGGCGACGGATCGAGACGGATCAGGGTCTGCCGCTGGGACTACCTCGGTCGACGATCGAACTACCGGCCGGAGGACGTCACGTCCGGAGGCCACCCCCACCTCGTAGGTTCCGCGCGTCCACGGAGCATCCCCTCGGCCCGTGGACGCGCACCTTTTCCCGCGCGCCGCGCCTCCCGCGTCCTGTCCCCGCGCCGCGCCTCCCGCGCCCCGGCTACCGCGCGCCCGCCCAGCCCATCTCCCAGGCGTGCACCGCGATCCCGACCCGGTTCGCCACCCCGAGCTTGCGCTGGATGCTGGCGACGTGGGTCTTCACCGTTCCCGGCGAGATGAACAGCTCCGCGGCGATGTCCGCGTTGGTGCGGCCCGCGGCGACGTGCCCGGCGATCTCCACCTCCCGCTCGGTCAGCGGCACCACCGGCGCCGCCCGCCGGCGCTCCGGGCGGCGCGGCTGCGTCACGTGCCGCAGCAGCCGGACCGTGACCGACGGACTGATCAGGCTCTCCCCGTCCGCCGCCGCCCGTACCGCCTCGGCGAGCAGGGACGGGCCGGAACGCTTCAGCAGGAAGCCGGACGCCCCGTGCTGCAGGGCCGGGTACACGTACTCGTCCAGGTCGAAGGTGGTCAGCACCACCACCCGCACCGGATCCGCCACGTCCGGCCCGGCCAGCCGCCGGGTCAGCTCCAGCCCGTCCATCCGCGGCATCCGGATGTCCACCAGCGCGACGTCCGGCCGCAGTTCGGCCGCCAGCTCCAGCGCGGACAGCCCGTCCACCGCCTCGCCCACGACCTCGATGTCCGGCTGGGCCGTCAGGATCCGCCGGACACTCCGCCGGACGGCCTCCTGGTCGTCGGCGATCAGGGTGCGGATCACCCGCCGGCCCCCACCGTTCGCACTCGTCACGCCCAGCAGTGTGGCGCACGGGTGGCGGACGGGAAAGTTCACGCGGTGGAACCGGCCCGGTTCACCTTCGTCCGGTGAGCTGGCCGCCATGAACGATTCCAGTGGACGTCCCTCCGTCAGCAGGCGCGGGCTCCTGGCCGGCGCGACCGGCGTCGGCCTCGGCGGTGCCGTGTCCCTCGCCGGCGTCCAGGCCACCCCCGCCGCCGCCTCCCCGGTGCTCTGGCAGCGCCCGGACCGCTCCGGCGCGCCCCGCGTGGCCGGCCTGCACCTCCAGTTCGGCTCGGACGCCTCGCGCGAGGTGGTGGTCTCCTGGCACACCACCAGGTCCGTCGGCAACCCGCGTGTGATGTACGGGACTTCGAACAACGGCTTCGGCCGGACGGTCCAGGCCTCGACCCGCACCTACCGGGACGCCGCCTCCGGCACCGAGGTCCAGGCGCACCACGCCCGGCTGACCGGCCTGCACGCCGACACGGACTACGTCTACGCCGCCGTCCACGACGGCACCACCCCCGAGCTCGGCACCGTCCGCACCGCCCCGCGCGGCCGGTCCGCCTTCACCTTCACCAGCTTCGGCGACCAGGGCACCCCCACCCTCGGCAGGAAGACCGCCAACGGCTACGTGAACGACAACCTCGGCAGCCCGGCCGCCGGCGACACCACCGCCGGGGTCGAGCGGATCGCCCCGCTGTTCCACCTGCTCAACGGCGACCTGTGCTACGCGAACATCGCCACCGACCGGGTCCGCACCTGGTCCGACTGGTTCGAGAACAACAGCCGCTCGGCCCGCCACCGCCCCTGGATGCCCGCGGCCGGCAACCACGAGAACGAGAAGGGTAACGGCCCGATCGGCTACGGCGCCTACCAGGCGTACTTCGAGCTGCCGGACGCCCGCTCCGACGCGGAGACCCACGGCCTCTGGTACTCGTTCACGGCCGGCTCGGTACGCGTGATCAGCCTCAACAACGACGACGTGGCCTACCAGGACGGCGGCAACAGCTACGTCCACGGCTACTCCGGCGGCGCCCAGCAGCGCTGGCTGGAGCGGGAGTTGATCGCGGCCAACGCGGACCCGGGGATCGACTGGATCGTGGTCTGCATGCACCAGGTGGTGATCTCCACCGCCGACAGGTTCAACGGCGCCGACCTCGGCGTCCGCGAGGCCTGGGTACCGCTGTTCGACAAGTACGGCGTGGACCTGGTGGTCTGCGGCCACGAGCACCACTACGAGCGCTCGCACCCGATCCGCGGCCAGCAGCCGACCGACACCCGCACGCCGATCCCGGTCTCCACCGGCACCGAGACCATCGACACCACCAAGGGCACCGTCCACATGGTCATCGGCGGCGGCGGCACCTCCGCCCCGTCCAACCAGCTCTTCTTCAGCCCCGCCAAGGCACGGGTGATCACCGGCGTCGGCGCCGTCGACCCGGCCACCGGCAAGCGCCCGCCGGTGTACGTGATCGAGGACGCCCCCTGGTCCGCCTTCCGGGACGCCGACAACCCGTACGGCTTCGCCTCCTTCGACGTCGACCCGGGCGGCCGCAACGGGCAGACCACCATCGGCGTCACCTACTACTCCGTCAGCGGCCCGTACGGGGACCTCGTCCCGGTCGACCGCTTCACCCTGACCCGCCCGCGCGGCACCCGCGGCGGCGGCCGGGGTCACTAGGGCGTACTCGACGGCAGCCTCCGACCGGCGGAGACCGTCCGGTGCGCCTCATCCCGTCATCGTGCCTCACCCGGTAGCCCCTCCGCCTCACGCGCACGCACGGACGCGGCGCCGACCCGATCGGGTCGGCGCCGCGGGGCGCGCCTCAGCGCCCCGGCAGGGAGCAGCCGACCCGCCAGCCCGCGGGCGTGCCCGGGCCGGCGGTCAGCGAGCCGCCGTGGGCGGCGGCCCGGGCGGTGAGGCCGGCCAGGCCGGTGCCACCGGCGCCCGGGCGGCGGCGCAGCAGCGGCTTGCGGGCGGGGCCACCGTCGTCGGCGACGGTCAGCTCGACGGCGCCGCACTCACCGGGGGCCACCCGGACGGTGACCTCGGTGGCCTGCGGGGCGTGCCGGCGGATATTGGTCAGCGCCTCCAGGACCACGGCGTACGCGGTCGCCTCGGCCTCGGCGGAGAGCCGGCCCGCGGTGCCGGGCGCCAGCTCGACGGTGGCGCGCAGGGCGCCGGTGGTGCCGAAGCGGGCGACGAGCTCGGGGAGGTCGGCCAGGCCCAGCCGACGCGTGGTCGCTCCGCCCGCCCGGTCCGACCCGTCGGAGCGGTCGCCCTCGAGGTCCTTGCCACCCTTGCCGTCCCGGCCCTCCCGGCCCTCCCGGCCCTCCTGGCCCTCCCGGCCGCTCGGCTCGCGCAGGGCGCCGACCATCTCGTCCATCGAGTCCAGTGCCCGCAGCCCGGCCTCCTCCAGGCGGCGCAGCAGTGCGGTCGTCTCCTCCGGCTCCTGGCCCGGGAGTTGGCCGGCCTGGGCCTCCAGCACGATGCCGGTGATCTCGTGGGCGACGAAGTCGTGCAGTCCCCGGGCCACCTCCAGCCGCTGTTGGCGCCGGGCCCGGGCCACCGCCCGCTCCCGGCGGGCGTCCAGGACGCGCAGGTAGAGGGCCGCCGCCGCGACACCGAGCAGTGGCAGCAGCGAGATCAGCACCCCGACCACCGGCCCGGCCGCACCGCCCTGCGGCGTCCGCAGGGCGAACCGCAGCGGCAGCAGCACCGCCGCCAGTCCCACCAGCCCGCCGACCGGACCGGCCGACCGGTCGGGCAGCCGCCGAACGGCCCGGAAGAGCAGTCCGAGCAGGGCGAGCCACTCGAACGGCAGCCAGAACGCGGGCAGCCGGTACGGCCCCGGGTAGACCGCGTCGACCAGCAGCGAGGCCCCGGCCACCGCTCCGGCGGCCGCACCGAGCGTGATCCGACCGGCGGGCCAGGGCAGCAGTGCCGCCACTGCGGCGAGCACCGCCGTCAGGGCGAGCAGCGCGGCCGCTCCCCGGGCGTCCGGTCGCGCCAGCAGCACGGGCGCCAGCAGGGCGAACGCGGAGACGGCGGCGAGCGGCCGACGGATCCGGGCCGGTCGCGGCCGCGCGGGATCGGGGTGAGCGAAGGGAGAGTCGGTGGGCACCCGGCCGAGCCTACGGGCAGCTCTCCCGGGGGAGGCACGGTCCTCCTCAGGAGGGAGCGGTACGCCGTCAACTCCCCTCCGCAGCGGGAGGTCTGCGCGACCGGGCGGGAGCATGATCGGTCGCATCGGAACACCCGCAGAGGACGCCCGCACCGGACACCCGAACCGGACGCCCGCAAGCGACACCCGAACCGGACGGCCACGCCGGACGCCCGCACGGGAACAGCCACCCGGGAACACCCGCGCCGAAGGAGACCCGAACCGCCATGAACCGCCGCCTCGCCACCGCCGCACTCTCGCTGCTCCTGCTGGCCGCGACCGCCGCCACCGCCGCACCGGCCGCCGTCGCGGAGCCGGCCCCCGCCGCACCGGTCACCGCCCCGGAACCGGCCGCCCCAGCAGGCGACTTCGGGCCGGTCGGTGTGCGCGGCACCGGCAACACCGTCCTCAGCGCCGGGTTCCAGGGCTTCGAGGGCGACCCGGTGCGGATCTCGGTGGACGCCCGTGCGACCACCAACACCGATCCGCGCGGCACCACGGGCCACTTCCACGTCCGTCACGTGCACACCGACGGCCGGCTGGTCGCCGACTTCGAGGGCGACATCACCTGTCTGGCCGTCGGCGGCCGGGAGGCGATCGCCACCGGGGTGGTCACCAAGGGCGAGGCGCCGTGGTTCCCGGGCCTGGAGCTGATCGGCCAGAAGGTCTCGCTCTCGGTGGAGGACGACGGGCGGCGCGGGGACCGGATGGGCTGGGTCTGGGGCGCGCTCGGCCAGCCGGTGTCGGACTGCCAGGGCACGGTACCGTTCATCCGCACGACCAGTGGTGACTTCTCCGTGCGCAGCTGACACCCGGCCGGTCGGGTCGACAGGACCGGTCAGGGCCTCCCGGACCGACCGGACCGACCGGACCGACCAGGCCACCCGGGCCGACCGGGCCACCCGGGCGACGACCCGGGGGCTGCGCACCGCCACCCGAGCGCCCGCAGACCTGGAGGCCCCGTTGTCCCTCGACCGTCCGACCGCTCCGCCACCGGCGGGGGCGGGGTTCAACGACCTGACAGGGGAGGGCCGTTGAACTCCGCGCCCGACCGGCATTCGCCCGACTACGCCCGGCTGGCCGCCGTCGGGCCGTACTTCGCGCTGGACACCTCGCCGGCCGACCGGCCGCCGGAGGGCTTCCGGCCGCTGGCCGAGCTGTACGGCACCGGACCGGACGCGCCGTTGGCGGCGCGGCTGCGGGTGGTGGCGCAGCGGCTCGGCACCGGGGAGCCCCGGGTCGCCGCCTCGATCCTGCACCTGGGGCTGGCCGCCCGTTTCTGGTCGGTGGGGCTGGGCTCGGCGGTCCTGCTGGGGACGGTCCCGACCTTGGAGCACGCCTGGGTGCGGATCCCGGACCAGGGCCCGCTCGACCTGTGGGCACCGCCGGAGCCCGCCCGTCCGGTCGCCGGCTCGCTCGCCGACCAGCTCCACGAGGCCGTCCTGCTGGGACAGTTGACACCGCTGGCGGAGGCCGTCCGGGCCGCCGCCCCGCTCTCCCGCCGTCTGCTGCTCGGCAACGCCGCCTCCGCACTGGCCGGGACGCTGCGGGTGCTGGACGCCCACGCGCCGGACGCCGCACGGGCGTTGGCCGCGGAGTTGCTGGACCGTCCGCCGCTGGCCGGGTCGGGCGTCCTGCGCGCCGGGCCGGGTGGCACGGCGTTCCGGCGGAACAGCTGCTGCCTCTACTACCGGGTGGGTCCGGGTGCCGGGCTCTGCGGGGACTGCTGCTTCAGCACGCCGCCCGGCCGCGGGAAGCGGAACGAGTAATACCTTCACAAATGAAGGTCATACAGATCTTCGGCCGCCGTCAGCCGCGCACCACCGCCCAGTCCACCGCCGCCGACGGCACCCCGGCCCGCCCGGCCGCCGGGTCCGCGAGCAGTCCTCGTGCCAGCGAACCCACCGGCAGGGCCGGGGTGGTGGCGGCCAGTACCCTGCCCTCGCCGTCGAGCAGCGCCGCGTCGCCGGACAGCGCCCGCAGCGGGGGCACCAGCAGCCGCTCCAGCGCGGCCAGCGGGACGTCCCCGGCCACCACCCCGACGAAGCCAGCACTCGGGACGACCACCGGCCGGGCGCAGCACAGCACGTACCGGTCGGCACAGAGCAGGTCGACCTGCGGCCCGGCCACCGCCGCCCGCCCCTCGTCCCGGGGCCGGGCGAACCAGGGCAGCCCTCGGTAGTCGTAGAACTCGGCGTCCGCCGGGTCGAGCGCGAGCCGCAACCGCCGCTCCCCCGCCCCGCGCGCACCGCGGTACCACCACTCCACGTGCAGGTCGGCGTCGGCGAGCGCGCCGGGTGCCACGACCGTTCCGCAGCCGAACCAGCGCGAGCCGGGCCGCGCCAGCAGCTCGCTCACCACCCCGTGCACCACGGCGAGTTCGGCCGCGGCGGGCCGGCGCCCCTCGGCGGCCGCCCGGGCCCAGCAGCCCGCCGCGGCCGCCCGCAGGCCGTCCAGTTCGGCGAGCACCGCATCGACGGCGGCGGCGATCTGCCGGGCGCACCGCTCGACGGCGGCAGCGTCACCGGCGGCGGGCTCGCCCAGGTCGGGCCCGCCGGCGGCGGACTCACCGGCAACCGGCACACCGGCGGATCGGGCCACGGGCAGGGTGGTGCTGAACGCGCTGGTCATGACGGCTCCGGCGGCGAGGGAGGGATCCGGGAACGGTGGCGCGGCCCCGGCTCAGCCGTCGTCCGCCAACTCCAGGTGCCGCCGGACCAGATGGTGCACGCAAGCCACGGCGTGCGTCTCGGCGGCGGCCCGGGCGCCGGCCGCGTCGCCGGCCAGCACGGCGACCAGGATCTCCCGGTGCTGCTCGGCGAAGCGCTCCTGGTCCGGCCCGTGCGGGGCGGGCAGCCAGAGCAGCGGGCCCAGTTCGGCCTGGAGCCGGACGGCGAGCTGGGTGAGCCGCACCGACTGGGCGGCGACGGCGAGTTCGATGTGGAAGCGGGCGTCGGCGCGGCGCTGCTCGGCGGGCCCGGCAGCGTCGCGCAGGTCGTGCACCAGTCGGGTGAGCCGGGGGCCGAGGTCGGCCGGGGCGCGCTCGGCGGCGAGCCGGGCGGCGGTGCCGAAGACGGCCAGCTCCTCGTCACCGAGGTCGCGCAGGTCGACGGTGGCGAGGTCGCGCAGCCGGGCGAGCTGGAGGTGTTCGGAGCCCTCGGCGGGGGTGCGGACGAAGCTGCCGCCGTTGCGGCCGCGCCGGGTCTCGATCAGTCCGGCCTCGCGGAGCAGGGCGAGGGCCTCGCGAACGGTGCCGTTGGCGACGCCGAGCTGGTCGGCCAGGTCGTTCTCGCTGGGCAGCTGGTCCCCGTCGGCGACCAGTCCGAGGGCGATCGCCTCGGTGATCCGGCGGGCCACCGCGTCGGCGCGGCCGAGGTCGGCGAGCGGCGCGAGGACGGCACTGAGCAGCGGGGTCGCACTGCCGATGGTCGTCACGCCGTTCCCCTCCCCGATCGCCGTCGCCGGATCCTCGCCGGATCGCCGCCGGACCGCCGGCCCGATCACTGTCCGATCGCTGCCCGATCGCCGCCGGATCCTCGCCCGATCGCTGCCCGACCGGATGTTTCCCGCAGGGTACCTCCAGGTCCGACGCGCACTCTTGCCCCTAGAAACTCAATCTCGTATGTTTTCCCGCAACCTCGGCCCGAGCCGCACCCCGCAGTGCTCCCCCACGCCTCACGACACGTTCCCAGGAGCAGGTCATGACCGATGCCAGTGCACGTGCCACCGTCCACTCCCCCGACCCGGACGCCGAACGGCTGGCCGCCCTCGGCTACACCTCCGAGTTCAAGCGCGACATGAGCCTCTGGGCGAACTTCTCGCTCGGCTTCACCTATCTCTCCCCCGTCGTTGGCGTGTACACACTCTTCGCCACCTCACTTCGGACCGCCGGGCCGCCGATGGTCTGGAGCTTCCTGATCGCGGGCCTCGGCCAGCTGCTGGTGGCCCTGGTGTTCAGCGAGGTGGTCGCCCAGTTCCCGGTGGCCGGCGGGGTGTACCCGTGGGCGCGCCGGCTCTGGGGCCGCACCTGGGGCTGGCTGACCGGCTGGACCTACCTGCTGGCGCTGATGTCCACCATCGCGGCCGTCTCCTACGGCGCCGGCCCGTACGTGGCCGCCCTGCTGGGCGTCGAGCCGAGCACCGCGACGACCGTCTGGTGCGCACTGGGCCTGCTGGCGCTCGCCACCGTGATCAACCTCGGCGGCACCCGGGTGCTGTCGGCGGCGGCCGTGTTCGGCTTCGCCGCCGAGTTGCTCGGCGCCCTGGCGGTCGGCGCCTGGCTGCTGCTGACACACCGCTACCACGGCCTCGGCGTGGTCCTCGACCGCTTCGGCGCGGGCGGCGACGGCGACTACGCCGACGCCTTCCTGGCCGCCGGGCTGATCGCGGTCTTCCTGTTCTTCGGCTTCGAGGCCTGCGGCGACGTCGCCGAGGAGGTGCCGGACCCGGGTCGACAGATCCCCAAGTCGATGCGGCGCACCATCTACGTGGGCGGCGCTGCGGCGATCGGGATCAGCCTGGCCCTGGTGATGTCGATCCAGGACATCGGCGCGGTGGTCTCCGGCGACGACAAGGATCCGGTGGCCAAGGTGCTGCACGACGCCTTCGGCGCGGTCGGCGCCCGGGTGGTGATCGGCGTGGTGCTGATCTCCTTCCTGTCCTGCGTGCTCAGCCTCCAGGCGGCGGCGAGCCGGCTCGCCTACTCCTTCGCCCGGGACCGGATGATCGTGGGCAGCCGGCTGCTGGCGACCGTCTCGGACCGGCTGCGGGTGCCGCCGTACGCGCTGCTGCTCGCCGCGGCGCTGCCCGGTGTGATCATCGTGGGTGCCTCGGCGCTCTCCGAGGGCGCCCTCACGAAGATCATCTCCTTCTCCAGCATCGGCATCTACCTGGCCTTCCAGATGGTGGTGCTGGCCGCCCTGCGGGCCCGGCTGCGCGGCTGGCGCCCGAGCGGGGACTTCCGGCTCGGCCGCTGGGGCCTGGCGGTGAACATCGGCGCGCTGGTCTACGGCGTCGCCGCGATCGTCAACATCTGCTGGGGCCGCACCCCGGACGCCGCCTGGTACGACAACTACCTCGTGCTGCTCTCGGCGGTGGTCGTGCTCGCGGCCGGCGGCCTCTACCTCCTGCTGGCCCGGCCGCACCTGCGCGGCGACGCCCCCTCGGGCGACGCGACGGCCGCGCCCGGGGCCGCCTCCGCCGAACCGGCCCGGGGGCGGGCATGACCGGGCTCCCGTTGGACGGCGTCCTGGTCGCCGACTTCGGCCGGGTGCTCGCCGCGCCCTACCTGACCATGCTGCTGGCCGACCTCGGCGCCGACGTGATCAAGGTCGAACAGCCCGGCACCGGCGACGACACCCGCGCCTGGGGCCCTCCGCACGCCCAGGGCGAGGCCACCTACTTCCTCTCCGTCAACCGCAACAAGCGCTCCCTCACCCTCGACCTGCGCGAACCGGCCGACCATGCCCGCGCCGTCGAACTCGTCCGCCGCGCCGACGTACTGGTGGAGAACTTCCGCCCCGGCACGATGGCCCGTCACGGCCTCGGCCCGGACCGCGCCCAGGCCCTCAACCCGCGGCTCGTCTACTGCTCGATCACCGGCTTCGGCCCCGGCAGGGGCGCCGAACTGCCCGGCTACGACCTGCTGGTGCAGGCCGTCGGAGGCCTGATGTCGGTGACCGGGCCGGCCCCCGGCGAACCGGTGAAGACCGGCGTCGCACTGGTGGACGTGCTGACCGGGCTGCACGCGGCGGTCGGCGTGCTGGCCGCACTGCGCGAGCGCGAGACCACCGGCCGGGGCCAGCTGGTGGAGCTGAACCTGCTCTCCACGCTGCTCTCCGGCCTGGTCAACCAGTCCGCCGGCTACACCCTGGCCGGCGCGGTGCCGGGCATCCTCGGCAACCGCCACCCGTCCATCGCCCCCTACGAGGTGTTCACCGCCGCCGACCGCCCGCTGGTCGTCGCGGTCGGCAACGACCGGCAGTTCGCCGCGCTCTGCCGGGGCGTGGGCGCCCCCGAGCTGGCCGACGACCCCCGCTTCGCCACCAACTCCGCCCGGGTCGCGCACGTCACCGCGCTGGCCCGCGAGCTCACCGACCGGCTCGAACGCCGCACCGCCGCCGAGTGGTTCGCGGTGCTCACCCCGCTCGGCGTGCCCTGCGGCCCGGTCAACGACCTGGCCGAGGCCTTCGACCTCGCCGACTCGCTCGGCCTGCGGCCCCGGGCGCCGCTGCCCGGCCCGGACGGCCGCCCGCTGGACCTGGTCGCCAACCCGATCGGCCTCTCCCGCACCCCGCCCCGCTACCAGCTGCCCCCGCCCCGGCTCGGCGAGCACACCGCCGAGCTCACCGCCTGGCTGGACACCCCGCACGACCGGCCGCCGCACGGCGGGTCTCCCCACGAGCAGCCTCCGCACGCGCAGCCTTCGCACGACCGGCCGCCGCACAACCCTCCCCCGCACGACCAGGACTTCGAGGACCGCCCATGAGCACCCCGCACGGCACCGGCACCGCCATGTCCGACCCGCTCGACCTGATCGACTTCGCCACCCTCCTCACCGAGGAGGAGCGCGAGATCCAGGCCACCGTCTCCCGGTTCCTCGCCGACCGGGTCCGCCCGCACCTGCCGGAGTGGTTCGACAACGCCCACTTCGCCCGCGAACTCGCCCCCGAACTCGGCGCGTTGGGCCTGCTCGGGATGCACCTGGAGGGCTACGGCTGCGCCGGCACCAACGCCGTCTCCTACGGCCTGGCCTGCCTCGAACTGGAGGCCGCCGACTCGGGCTTGCGCAGCTTCGTCTCGGTCCAGGGCTCGCTCTCGATGCACTCGATCCACCGGTGGGGCTCGGAGGAGCAGAAGCAGGAGTGGCTGCCCGGGCTCGCCGCCGGCACCGCGATCGGCTGCTTCGGCCTCACCGAGCCGGACTTCGGCAGCAACCCGGCCGGAATGCGCACCCGCGCGGTGCGCGACGGCTCGGACTGGATCCTCGACGGCACCAAGACGTGGATCACCAACGGCGGCATCGCGGACGTCGCCACCGTCTGGGCGAACACCGAGGACGGCGTGCGCGGCTTCCTGGTGCCGCGCGGCACGCCCGGCTTCACCACCCGCGACATCGGGCGGAAGCTGTCGCTGCGCGCCTCGGTCACCTCCGAGCTGCACCTGGACGGCGTCCGGCTGCCCGCCGAGGCCCGACTGCCGGGCGCGAAGGGGCTGCGCGGCCCGCTGTCCTGCCTGAACGAGGCGCGGTTCGGCATCCTGTTCGGCGCGGTCGGCGCGGGCCGGGACTCGCTCCAGGCGGCGCTGCGGTACGCGGACTCGCGGGTCCAGTTCGACCGGCCGATCAGCGGTTTCCAGCTGACCCAGCGCAAGTTCGCCGACATGGCGCTCGCGCTCGGCAACTCCGCGCTGCTGGCGGTCCACCTCGGCCGGCTCAAGGACGGCGGGCGGCTGCGGCCCGAGCAGGTCAGCGTCGGCAAGCTCAACAACGTGCGGGAGGCGCTGAAGATCGCCCGCGAGTGCCGCACGGTCCTCGGGGCCAACGGCATCTCGCTGGAGTACTCGCCGATCCGGCACGCCAACAACCTGGAGTCGGTGCTGACCTACGAGGGCACCGGCGAGATCCACACGCTGGTGGTCGGCCAGGCGCTCACCGGGCAGGCGGCCTACCGGTAGGGCGTGTCCGACACGCCCTCGGCACGCCCCGGGCGCGCTCACCTCCCCGGGACGCGCCGAGGCCCGCGTCCGGCTTGTCCAGAGCCGGGCGCGGGCCGCCCCGTTCCCACCCGCTGCCGATGCCCGTGGCGCCGGGTGGAGTCTCTCCGGGGAGTCCGGTCAGACCGCGACCGTCTCCTCCATCTCCTCCTCGGCCTCCTCGGCCTCCTGCGGCGCCTCCGCCGGACGGCGCCCACGCCCTTCGTACATGGCCGCGGCCACCAGGGCGGCCCCGCCGAGCAGCAGCCAGACCAGCAGGGTCACGACGTGCCCGCCGAGGCCCGCGCCGCCGTCGAAGTACATGATGCTGCGCGCGCCCTCCAGGAAGCCCGCGCCCGTCCAGAAGCCGTGCAGGCCACCGAAGAACCCGTTCTGCAGTTCGGGCCGGTAGATGCCGCCGGAGGAGGTGAAGTTCAGCATCACGAACAGCACCATCAGGGCCAGCGTGGTCCACTTCTTCAGGAAGCTGTGCAGGCCGATGCCGATCAGTACGATGCCCGCCGAGTAGAGCCAGCCGAGCGCCCAGATCGCCGCGTAGTCGTGGTCGACCACGTGGAAGACCGGCCCCGCGGTGACGATCCCGATCACGCTGACCACCAGCGAGACGGCCACTCCGACCAGTGCCCGGATCTTCACGCTCAGCCCCGCGCCGGCCGCGCCGATCGCCGCGACGCTGGCGTAGGAGCCGATGCTCAGCGCGACCAGCAGGAAGAACAGGCCCTGTCCGGTCGGGTCGCCCTTGGCCGGGGTGGTCAGGTCGGTCACGTGCAGCGGCACGCCCTGCCTGTCGGTGACGTTGGTGAACACCGCGGTGGCGGCCACCACGGAGGTGTCCGAGTTGCCCTTGGCGACGATCAGTTCGGGGCTCTTGGCGTCCGGGACGAAGGCGCCCACCAGGTCCCGGTCGCGCAGCTGCTGCTCGGCGGCGGCCCGGTCGTCCACGGTGCGGACGTCGAGCGCGTCCCCGGCCTTGCCCTGGATCGCCTGCGCCAGGCCCTGCGCCTGCGGCGTGGTGCCGACCACGGCCACCTTGAGGTGGTGCGGCTCGGGCTGGTGGAAGGCGCCCTGGTAGGCGAGCGCCATGCCCAGGCACATCAGCAGCGGGGTGATCAGGTGGGTGGCCAGGTGCTTGAGCGAGTGCCCCAGGGTGGGCGCTGCGGCGGGGTTCCGGGGTGTGCTCATGGCGTTCGTACCGTCCTCCGGTGGTGTCTCTCGGTGACGAGAAGGTGGGAAATGCAACCAATGCAGGTGGTAAATGCAACCATCTATCGATGTAGCTTACAACTATCCGACATCATTCGGAAGCCTGGCCACCGACCGGACACCGACCGACCGACCGCCGACCGACCGACCGCCGACCGGCCAGCGACCGACCGGCGACCGGACAGCGACCGACCGGCGGCCAGGCCCTGCCCGGGGCGACCGTCAGCCCAGCTCGAACACCCCGTACGAGAACCCGTCCGCCCGCAGCTCCCCGTCCACCAGCCGCACGCCCTGCACCTCCAGCGGCCGGACACCCCGCGCCCATCGGTCACCCTCCGACAGGCCCGGCAGCCGTACGGACGCCGGCTCCCGGCCCGGGTTGACCGCCACCAGGTACCGCCCGGCCCGGGTGTACACCAGCGGGTAGCCGGCGTGGCGGACCTCCAGCCCGCCGGCCGCGCCCAGCCCCGGGTGCGCCCGGCGCAGTGCGATCAGCCGCCGCACGGTGTGCAGCAGCGAGGTCGGGTCGGCGCGCTGGGAGAGCACGTCCGGGCGGTGCGGGTCCGGGTCCACCGGCAGGTACAGCCGCTCGGGCGGGGCGCTGGAGAAGCCCGCGGTCGGGCCGGGCGTCCACTGCATCGGGGTGCGCGAGCCGGCCCGGTTGAACCGCGGGCCGAGCACGCTGCCCTCGGTGTCGGGCAGGCCCGGCAGGTAGCGCATTCCGATCTCGTCGCCGTAGTAGACGGCCGGGAGGGTGGGCCAGGTGAGCAGGAAGGCGAAGGCCGGGGCGAGTTGCTCCGCGCCGCGCGGGCCGGTGGCCAGGCGGGAGAAGTCGTGGTTGGCGGTGGGCAGCACGATGTGCCCGCCACCCTCGGTGAGTTCGGCCGCCGAGCGCCAGGCGTCCAGGAAGGGCTGCGGGGTGCCGCGGCCCTCGGCCTCGAAGTAGCAGGCCTCCTGGTGCCAGAACTCCTCGACCGTCCCGCCGTTGTTGTTCCAGAGCGAGCGCAGCGGCAGGCCGTGGTCCTCCCCGCCGAAGTGCAGGAAGAAGTCCGCGTGGAAGCCCGCCGCGACGGCGGCGGCCGGGTCGCCCCACTCGGCGAGCAGGGCGGCCTCGGGGTGGCCGCGGTCCAGCCAGTCGCGCAGCTCGGTCCAGAGCTTGGCGGTCTCCGCCTTGCCCGGGTCGTCCTTGACCAGCGAGTACGCCATGTCCACCCGGAAGCCGGACACCCCGAGGCCGAGCCAGTGCGCCATGATCGCGCGCAGCGCCGCCCGGTTGGCGCGCGGGCCGTCCGCGTCCACCGCCTGCCGCCAGGGCTCCTCCGAACTGCTGCGCGCGTACCCGAAGTTGAGCGCCGGCTGACAGTCGAAGAAGTTCGGCCGGTACCAGCCGGGGCGGCTGCCGGGCGAGGCCACGAAGCCGTCCACCGGGCGGTCGGACCAGATGTAGCGGTGGTCGGACGGGTCCTCGGCGGAGGCCAGGAACCAGGGGTGGCGGTCGGAGGTGTGCCCGGCCACCAGGTCCAGCAGGACCCGGATTCCCCTGCGGCGGGCGGCCTCGACCAGGGCCACCAGGTCATCGGTGCCGCCGTAGCGCGGGGCGGGGGCGAGGTAGTCGGTGACGTCGTACCCGGCGTCGCGGAACGGCGAGGCGAAGCAGGGGTTGAGCCAGACGGTGTCGATGCCGAGCCAGGCGAGGTGGTCCAGGTGCCCGGCGATGCCGGCGAAGTCGCCGATGCCGTCGCCGTCGGAGTCGGCGAAGCTCTGCGGGTAGATCTGGTACAGCACGGCGTCGGCGAGCCAGTCGGGGCCGGGGCGGGTCGAGGTCATGGGTGGTTCCTCCTGCCGGGGTCCGGGGGCCCGGGGCTGGCCGGGCGGGGCTGAGCCGGGACGGGATCGGCCGGGGCCGAGCCGGGTGCCCCCGATTCTCGTCCAATCCCGGCCGTCCCGACAGCCCGCCTCGCCCCGCCACCGCCTTCTTCACGGGGCCCGCACCCGCGCCGCCTTCTTCACGGGACCATCGCCGCCTTCTTCACGGGACCCGCACTGCCTTCTTCACGGGACCCGCGGCGACGGCGCCCCCTACGAGGCCGACGCCGCGCAGGCCGCCGTGAACGCCCGGGCCCGCCGGGTGATCTCCGCCCAGTCCCCCGCCGCGACCACGTCCGGCGGGACCACGTCAGTCCCCGCGCAGACCGCGAGCGCGCCGTGCGCCAGGAACTCGGCGGCGTTGCCCGCGTTCACCCCGCCGGAGGCCACCAGCGGCACGTCGGGGTAGGGGCCGCGCAGGTCCTTGAAGTAGCCGGGGCCGAACGCCCGGGCCGGGAAGATCTTGACGGCGGCGGCGCCGAGGTCCACCGCGTGCGCGACCTCGGTCGGGGTGAGCGCCCCGAGCACCACCGGCACCCCGGCGGCGGCCGCCGCCTCGGCGACCTCGGGCCGGCAGCCGGGGGTGACCAGGAAGGCCGCCCCCGCCCCGACCCCGCGCCGGGCCTGCTCCGCGGTCAGCACCGTCCCGAGGCCGACCCGCCAGCCGGCCTTCGACGCCTTCAGCAGATGCTCCGTCACATTCGGTGTGGTGCAGGTGAATTCGGTGAGGTTGATGCCTCCCTCAGCCAGGGCGGCGCAGAGCGCGGCGGCGTCCGGGATCCGGGGTGCGCGGACCACCGCGATCACCGGGTCGTCGCGCAGGAAGGAGCAGCCGGTAGCGGCGGCGGAACCGGTCACGGAGAGACCGGTCGCGGACGGACCAGCCGCGGACGGACCGGCCGGGGCCGGGAGATCGGTCGGGGCGGAGAGCTCGGTCATATGGCCAGGGTTCCTCGATCGGTGCGGCGCAGGGCGCGCCCGGGCCGGGCGCCGGTGGTGCGACCCTGCCGGACGACGGCGGTGCCGTTGACGTACACGTACTCGATGCCCTCGGCGGGCAGCCGGGGGCTCTCGAAGGTGGCGGCGTCCCGGACCTTCCCGGGGTCGAGGAGCACCAGGTCGGCGTGGTGGCCGGGGGCGATCCGGCCGCGCCGGTCCAGCCCCAGCCGGGCGGCCGGGCGGCCGGTCATCCGGGCGATCGTCTCCTCCAGCGTCAGCACGCCCAACTCCCGGCTGTAGTGGCCGAGGTAGCGGGGAAAGGTGCCCCAGGCCCGCGGGTGCGGCCGGGCCCCGACCAGCAGCCCGTCGCTGCCGACGGTGTGCGCGGGGTGGCGCATGATGGCCCGGACGTTCTCCTCGTGCCCGACGTGCTGGAGGATCGTGGTGGACAGTTCGTCCCGGCGCAGCAGGTCCAGGAACACCTCGGTGCCGGTCCGTTCCTCCTCCTCGGCCAGTTCGGCGACGGTGCGGCCGACCGCGCCGTCGAGCGCGGCCGAGCGGACGCCGGAGATCTGGATCGTCGTCCAGTCGGTGACCACGCCGTGGCAGCCGTCGCTGCCCTTCTCCTCCACCTCGTACCGGATCCTCGCGCACTGCGCGGGGTCGGCGAGCCGCGCCAGCGTCGCGGCCGGGCCGCCCTCGGTGGCCCAACTCGGCAGCAGGGCGGCCAGGGTGGTGGATCCGGGCAGGTAGGGGTAGCTGTCCAGGGTGAGGTCGACGCCGTCGGCGAGCGCCCGGTCGAGAAGCTCCAGAAGTTCGCCGGCCCGGCCCCGGTTGACCCCGAAGTTCATCGTGGCGTGGGTCAGGTGCAGCGCGCAGCCGCTCCGCCGGGCGATCTCCACCATCTCCGCGTAGCCCTCCAACGCCCCGGCGCCGTACGAGCGTTGGTGCGGGGCGTGGAAGCCGCCGTAGGCCGCGACGACGGTGCACAGCTCGATCAGCTCGGCGGTGTCGGCGTACATTCCGGGGGTGTAGCTGAGGCCGCTGGACATGCCGACCGCGCCGTCCAGCAGGCTCTTCGCCAGCACCTGCCGCATCCGGTCGAGTTCGCCCGGGGTGGGCGGACGGTCGGCCCAGCCCATGGCGAGCATCCGCAGCGTTCCGTGCGGGACGAGGTAGCAGGCGTTGACGGCCGTTCCGGTGCGGTCGATCCGGTCCAGGTAGCCGGCGACGTCCCGCCAGTCCCAGTCGAAGCCGTCCGGATCGCCGTTCCAGCCCGCTGTCTGGCGGCGCAGCGCGGGCAGCGTGACGTCGTCCACCGGGGCGTAGGACAGGCCGTCCTGGCCGAGGACCTCGCAGGTGACGCCCTGGGTGACCTTGGCCGGGTGCTCGGGTTCGAGCAGCAGGGCGAGGTCGGAGTGGGCGTGCATGTCGATGAAGCCGGGGGCCAGCACCAGGCCGTCGGCGTCCACCCGGTCGGGCGCGTCGAGGCCCTCGCCGATCTCGGTGATCAGACCGTCGGCGATCCGGACGTCGGCCCGGTAGCGCTCCGCGCCGGTGCCGTCCACCACGGTGGCGCCCCGGAAGACGGTCGCGCCGCCGCCGTCCCGCCCACCCGTGGCGGACGTTCTCTCCCCGGGCATCAGAAGAACGTCCTGACCAGGCCGGTGACCTTCGGCTCGGCCGCGTCCGCGGAGTCCAGCACCGGGATCGCCGTCCACTTGTCGAAGGCCGTGCACGGGTGCGAGACGCCCAGCCGCAGCACCGCGCCGATCGGCGCGAGGTCGCCCGCGTCGCGCAGGAAGGCGTGCTGGTCGTTGAGCGCGGTGATCCGCGCCGCCGTTCCGGTCAACTCCACTCCGCCGCGCACCCGTTGCGGCTCGGGCAGGCCCTCGTCGAAGGGCAGGTCGCGCTTGCCGGCGTCCAGCAGCGCGAGCTGCGGCTCGGGCCGGGACACCACCCGGGCCCAGCCGTGCAGCGCGCCGCGGAACGGCGTCCGCCCACCGTCCCGGGCGAGCGGCGAGATGCCGCGGTAGAAGCCGTCGTCGTGGGCGATGTACGCGCCCGAGCGCAGCACCGTGAACGCCTCCGGCAGGTCCGCCAGTTCCTCGACCACCAGGTCGAAGTAGGCGCTGCCGCCGGCCGAGACCACCGGCCGGGTGCCGTCCGGGTAGGCGCTCGCCAGCCGGCCGTGCAGGTCGCCCAGCTCCCGCAGGTAGCGGCGGACGGCGGCCAGCCCCTCGGCCGAGGCGTCGTGCGCGATCGCGCCCTCGTACCCGCCGACGCCCGCCAGGCGCAGGGTGGGGGCGCGCAGCACGGCGGCGGCGACCTCGACGGCGGCGTCCGCGCCGCGGGCGCCGGTCCGTCCGCCGGGGCCGCCGAGCTCGACCAGCACCTCGACCGGCCGCTCGGCGCCGGCGGCGCGCAGCGCCTCGTCCATCAGCCGGACGCTCTCGGTGGAGTCGACCCAGGACAGGAAGGCGAAGTCCGGGTCGGCGGCGAGTTCGTCGGCGAGCCAGGCGAGGCCGGCCGGGTCGAGCAGGGTGTTGGCGAGCAGGATGCGCTGCACCCCGAAGGCCCGGGCGACCCGCACCTGGGGCAGGTTGGCGAGGGTGATGCCGTGGCTGCCGGCGTCGAGCTGCGCCTGCCAGAGGGCGGGCGCCATGGTGGTCTTGCCGTGCGGGGCGAGCGCGACGCCCGCCTTGGCGCACCAGTCGGCCATGGTGCGGACGTTGTGGTCGACGGCGGCGCCGTCGAGGGTGAGCATCGGGGTGCCGAGCGAGGAGAGGGTGGGGCCGGTGGCGAGCCATTCCCGGGTGCTGCGGCCCCACGACTGCGGTGGAGCGGCTTTGAACCGCCAGTCGAGCGGCTCGTCGGCCAGGGCGGCCACCGCGCCACGGGCGATGCCCGGTCCGGTGACACTGCTTGCGAAGGTCTGCTCCACCGTGTTCCTCCATCCGCACAGGTTGCAACATGCGCAACGAGGGTTGCACATGCTGGCAACACGGTTCTAGCATCGGCGCCGGATCAAGGTCAACGGACCCGACTCCCGGTCAACGGGGTCGGCTCACGTGAGCGCTCTCGGACGACGCGGCACTCACACGCTCACACGCAGCGGAGTCGGCCCGGTGGGCCCGCTCTCGACGGAACGGCCGCAGACGAGGAGCCCCGCACATGCCGCGACAGGACACCCAGGGCCCGACCCGCCCCGGCCCTCCCCCGACGGCCGTGTGCGTGGGCGAGTCGATGGCCGTCCTGCTGCCGGACCGCCCGGGCCCGCTGGAGTCGGTGGAGAGCTTCCGGCTCTCGGTCGGCGGAGCGGAGTCCAACGTGGCGGGCGCACTGGCCGCCCACGGCGTGCCGACCGCCTGGATCAGCCGGGTCGGCGACGACGGCTTCGGCCGCCGGCTGCTCGCCGAGGTGGCCGCCCGCGGCGTGGACGTCTCGGCGGTCGCGGTCGACCCGCACCGCCCGACCGGCCTCTACCTCAAGGAGGTCGGCGGAAGCACCGGCGACCGCCACGACCTCGGGCCCGGCCGCAGCCGGCTGCACTACCACCGGCGCGGCTCCGCGGCCGCCGCGCTCTCCCCCGACCTGCTCGCCGCCCCGGCCGCCGCCGCCCTGCTGACCGGCGCCCGGCTGCTGCACCTGTCCGGGATCACGGCCGCGCTCTCCGACGACTGCCTCGCCCTGCTGCGCGCCCTGCTCGCCGACCGCCGGCCGCACCGCCTGGTCAGCTTCGACCTCAACTGGCGCCCCTCGCTCTGGCGCGAGCGCGACCCGGCCGTGCTGCCGCCGCTGCTGGACGCCGCCGACCTGCTGCTGCTCGGCGCCGACGAGGCCGAGGCCGCCTTCGGCACCGGCGACCCGGCCGCCCTGCGCCGCCGCTTCCCCGCCCCGGCCACCCTCGTGGTCAAGGACGCCGCCCGCCAGGTGACCGCCCTGGAACGGGACGGCACGGCGGTCACCGAGCCGGCCCTCGCGGTCGAGGTGGTCGAGGCGACCGGCGCGGGCGACGCCTTCGCGGCCGGCTACCTGGCCGGCACCGTCCGGGGCCTGGACCAGCGGCGCCGGCTGCGGCTCGGCCACCTGAGCGCCGCCTGCGCGCTGACCGCCCACGGCGACCAGGCCGAGCTGCCGGACGCCGCCGTGGTGGCCGCGCTGCTCGACGCCTCGCCCGCCCAGTGGGCCGCCACCCGGGTCACCGCGGAGGGCATCACCGGCCCGGCCCTGCCCGCCGACGGCGCGCGTCCCGCCGACCGCACACCGTCCGCCGGACCGCCGCCGGCCGCCGACCGGGCCCGGGCACAATGAGCGGGAACCCCGGCCCTCGAAGCGGAGCACGATGAGTCAGACCGTCACCCGCGCCCTGCGCATCCTCGCCGAGCTCGGCGAGGGCGAGCGTTCCCTCGACCAGCTCGCCGAGGTGCTCGGCGTCCACAAGACGACCGTCCTCCGACTGCTCCAGAGCCTCGAAGAGGAACGATTCGTCTATCGCGACGCGAGCTACCGCTACCACCTGGGCGCCGGCCTCTTCGCACTCTCCGGCCTGGCCCTGGAGCAGCGCGGCGTGCGCCGGATCGCCGCCCCGCACCTGGCCGAGCTGAACGCCGCCACCGGCCAGACCGTGCACCTGGCCGCCTACGAGGGCGGCGAGGTGGTCTACATCGACAAGTTCGACTCCCGCCACCCGGTGCGGATGTACTCCCGGATCGGCCTGCGCGCCGCCCTGCACAGCGCCGCCGTCTCCAAGGTGCTGCTCGCCGACCTGCCGCTGCCCGAGCGGCGCCGGGTGGTGGCCGGGATCGACTTCACCCCGCACACCGCGCGCACCCTGACCACCCCCGAGGCCCTGCTCGCCGAGCTGGAGAAGGTCGCCGCCCAGGGCTGGGCGCAGGACCACGCCGAGCACGAGGCCTTCATCAACTGCGTGGCCGCACCCGTCCGGGACGCCAGCGGCCGGGTGGTGGCCGCCGCCTCGATCTCCGTCCCGGACGTCGTCCTGCCGTACGAGCAGGTGCTGGACCTGCTCCCGCAGCTGCTCGCCACCACCCGCGCCGTCTCGGCCGACTGCGGCCGCCCCGACCACAACTGACGAACCGTCGACACAGTTAAGGAATCCGAATCCCATGACCTCCGAGCACCTCCGGAACGGCGAGAAGACCGAGATCCGCACCGACGGCGCCCCCGCTCCCGCCTGGATGTTCTCCCAGGGCGTCCGCAAGGGTCCGATCCTCCAGGTCTCCGGCCAGGGCCCGCAGGACCCGGCCACCGGCGAGTACCTGCACCACGGCGACGTGAAGGCGCAGACCCGCCGCACCCTGGAGAACGTCAAGGCCATCGTCGAGGCCGGCGGCGCCACCGTCGAGGACGTGGTGATGTTCCGCGTCTACCTGACCAAGCGCGCCGACTTCCCGCTGATGAACGAGGTCTACGCCGAGTTCATCGACGAGAACATCAAGCCCGGCGGCGTGAAGCCGTGCCGCACCACCGTCTTCGTCGAGCTGCCGCAGGAGCCGATGCTGGTCGAGATCGACGCCCAGGCCGTCGTCGGCTGACGCACCGCCGCACCGAGGGGCCCGGACGCCGCAGTCGCGTCCGGGCCCCTCGCCCGTCCGGCGGCCTGCTTGCCACGCCTCCACCCGCACATTAGGTTAGGCTCACCTAACTAACTGGAGGTCCGTCCATGAGCCTGCCCACCGGCGACACCGAGGTCCCCGAGCCCACCACCGCCGAACGGATCCACAGCCTGCTCAGCACGACCTCCTCGCTCACCGTCCGCGCCCTCGGCGAGCACCACCACCTGAACACCCCGGTCTCCGTGCACGGCTCCCGGCTGCGCCTGCGCACCGCCCTGGACGACCCGCTCACCACGGCCGCCATCGGCGCCGCCGACGGTCTCGCCGTCGTCCTCGACGTCACCGACATCGCCCCCGTCGCCGTCCGCGACCGGGTCCGCGCCCGCCTCACCCTGGCCGGCCGGCTCCACCTGGCCCACCTCGCCGACGACGGCCTCGGCGTGCACCTGCGGGTGGACGTCGCCCACGCCGTCCTCGCCACCCCGTACGGCACCGGCGCGATCACCGCCGCCGACCTCGCGCTCGCCGGCCCCGACCCGCTGGCCCGGCACGAGGCCGCGCTGCTCACCCACTTCGCCGACGACCACGCCGAGGCGCTCGACGTCCTGACCCGGCTGCTCGACCCGGCCGTGCTCACCCACGACCCCGAGGTCCGCCCGCTCGCCCTGGACCGCCACGGCCTGGTGCTGCGCCTGGACCACCCGCACGGCCACCGCGACGTCCGCCTGGTCTTCCCCGAACCGGCCCGGGACACCGAGGACTTCGGCCACCGGATGCACGCGCTGCTGGCCGCCGCCCAGTACGGCCTGCCGGTCCACCGGCGCTGAACCCGGCGCACCGCGAGCGCCGGCCGGTGACCGCTCGACCGCGCCCCCAGCACCACCCGCCCGGTCACCGCTCGACCGCGTCCTCCAGCACCACCCGCCCGATCCGCGCGTACAGCTCCGGCCGCCAACGGCGCACCGCCAGAGCCAGCCCGACCCCGCCCGCGAACACCCCGATCACCAGGTACGGGATCAGCCGGAACAGCAGCGTGTGCGCCGCCGCCCCGGCCGCGGCGTCCTTGTTGAGCACCAGCAGCACCACCACCCCGGCCATCGCCACTCCGCCCACCAGCGGTGCGACCAGCGTCCGGAACCAGTTCGCGGTCTCCGGGTGCCGCCCCCGCACGTGGAAGTACCCGACCACGGCGAAGGAGCAGAGCGTCTGCACGACCAGGATCGCCATCGTCCCGAGCAGCGCCAGCAGCGTGTACAGGTGGACGTACGGGTCCATCCCGGCCACCAGGAACCCCGCCACCAGCCCCACCGCGATCACCGACTGCACCACCGAGGCGACGTGCGGCGAACCGTGCCGCGCATGGGTGCGGCCGAGCGCCGGGTGCAGCAGCCCCTCCCGGCCGATCGCGTACAGGTACCGGGCCGCGCACTGGTGGAAGGCCATCGCGCAGGCGAACGAGCCGGTGACGACCAGCCATTGGAACACCTTCACCGCCCAGGCCCCCAGGTGCGCGCCGAGCGGGTCGAAGAACAGGCTGTTGCCGTCCTTGCCCGGCACGGCGCCGCTCGCCACCGCGACCGCCCGCCCGACGCCGTTGCCGGACACGATCATCCAGGACACGAAGACGTAGAGCAGCCCGACGCCGATCACCGACACCAGCGTCGCCCGCGGCACCACCCGCTTGGGGTCGCGGGACTCCTCGCCGTACATCGCGGTGGACTCGAATCCCACCCAGGACCAGAACGCGAAGAACAGGCCGAGCCCGGCCGCCGCCGCGCCCGAACCACCCACCCCCCTCAGCGCGTTCAGCGGGTTCACGGCCTCGACCACGATCCCGTCCGGCCCGCCGCCGGAGAACAGCACCGCGAACGAGACCGCCCCCAGCACCCCGATCTCCAGCACCAGCGCGACCCCGAGCACCTTGGCCGTCAGGTGCAGGTCGAACCAGGCCATCACCCCGATCACCGTCGCCCCGAACAGCGCGTACCAGCCCCAGCCCAGGTCCAGCCCCAGCTGCGAACGGACCAGCCCGCGCAGCGAGTACGCGAAGAAGCCGAGGGCCGAGGCCTCGGTGACGACGTACGCCAGCACCGCGAGCAGCCCCGAGGCCATCCCGACCACCCGGCCCAGCCCGTGCGAGACGTAGCCGTAGAACGCGCCGGCCGCGGTGATGTGCCGGGCCATCGCCACGTACCCGACCGAGAACACCGTCAGCACCACGGTCGCCACGACGTACGCGGCGGGCGCGCCGGCGCCGTTGCCCTGCCCGACGATGATCGGCAGGTTGCCCGTCATCGCGGTGATCGGGGCGGCGGTGGCGAGCGCCATGAACACCACGCCGACCAGGCCGACCGAGTCCGCCTTCAGCCGGTCGACGCCGCCCGTACCCGGCCGCTCCCGCCCGGCCTTCTCCCCCGCCACGTCCCCGCTCCGGACCGCCATCCGGCCTCCTCGCCTCCCGGACCCGCCCGACCGCCGGACCGGCCGGACGCTGACCGTCCGACAGCATGGCGCGCCGGAGCAGCCCCGCGATCGGGCCGACGGCCCTCCGGAGCAGTCGGGTTGACGCCGCGTTCGACCGGTCGAACGACGCTCCGGAACCCGCCGGACGGCCGGGGCACGACCGGACGGGCCCGGAAACGGCAGCGGCCGGCCCGGCCGTACGAGGAGGTCCTCGTGCGGCCGGGCCGGCCTGGGCGTGTCCCGCGCCCATGTCCGCCGTGCGGCGATCACCCGGTCGAGCGGTCACCCGACATGACCATCCCGGAGGATCGATTCGCCCCGCAGCAGCGGTGGTTCCGAAAACCCTCGGGGCTCAGCGGCCCCGGGTCAGAGCGCGACGCCGTGCGCGCGCAGGTAGGCGACCGGGTTGATGTCCGAGCCGTACTCCGAGCCGTTGCGGATCTCGAAGTGCAGGTGCGGGCCGGTCACGTTGCCGGTGGCGCCGGAGAGGCCGATCTGCTGGCCGGCGGTGACGGCCTGACCGATCCTCACGCCGATCGAGGAGAGGTGCGCGTACTCGGCGTAGTGGCCGTCGGCGAGCTTGATCTCGACCTCGTTGCCGTAGGCGCCGCCGTTGCCGGCCTTGACCACGACGCCGTTGGCGACGGCGCGCAGCGGGGTGCCGGTGGAGGCGACGAAGTCCTGGCCGGTGTGGTGGCCGGAGGCCCACATCGAGCCGGCCACGCCGTAGGCGGTGCCGAGCCTCGGGTTGGCCAGCGGGGCGACGAAGCCGGAGGTGGCGGCGGCGACCGGAGTGGCGGTCACGACCGCAGCCGGAGCGGCGACCTGCAGCTGGGTCTGGAGCTGGGCGGACGGCTTGGCGGCCTCGGTCTTCACCTGGACCTGGGCCTGCGGCTTGGCGGCCTGGGTCGCCTGGGCGGCCGGCTGGGCGGGCTTCGCCGGGGCGGCCGGCTTGGCCGGGGCGGCGTCGGCGGCCGGCGCGGCGGCGTGGCCCGACAGCGCGAGCTGCTGGCCCGGGAAGATCAGGTTCGGGTCGGCACCGACGACCGAGCGGTTCTGCTCGTACAGCGCGCGCCAGCCGCCCTCGACGTTCTTGGCGTCGGCGATCTTGGACAGGGTGTCTCCGCTGACGACGCGGTAGCTCTCCTGCGCGGCCGGGGTGGCCGGGGCAGCGGCCGGCGCGGCCGGCTTGGCGTCCGTGGAGGCGGCGGCCTGCGCGGCCGGGGCGGCCGGAACAGTGTGGGCCTGGGCGCTCACCGCGGTGACGAGCGGGAGGGCGAAGGAGACACCGGTGACGGCGGTCGCGATGCCGATTCGGGCGGCGCGGGGCAGGGCGATACGACGAGCCTGAGCAGGCATGGAATTTTCCTCTCCGACGCCTGCGAGGTGAGCTGTCGGGTTCGGGCTGGAGTTGCCCGGCCGCATGCGCGGCTTCACCCCTAGCCGGTCCTGGACGCCCGCGCCCTGAGGCGCGAACTCCGGTCCGGCGACTTACCTGTGGGTCCCCCGCTCCTGCCGTACAGAGTTCGTTTCGAACCACCGGGCAGCGGCAGGACTCGGCGTTCCACCCGGTGGATCCGTCCGGACTGGCCGGGCGGTCGCTGAACTAAAACCCATCCGTTCGGGTGAAGCAATGTCGATCTCTTGAAAGGGCAACCATCTCCCCCGTTCCGGTGACCCTCCGCAGACCGGACCCCACGGTGCGTACACAACCCATTCACCCCCCGCCACTGATCCACGACCCTGCGCCGAGATCGGCGACGGAACGCAGCCACCCGTTCACGCACCGCCGACCGTCAACACACCCACCGGTGACCCTTGTCACGTGCGCCCCGGCAGCGCAGGATTCGCCCGTGGCCACCTCCGAGGCCGGCACCCTGCGCCTGGGCACCGCGCAGGGTCGCTGGGTACTACTGGCGACCGTGCTCGGCTCCAGCATGGCGATGCTCGACGGCACCGTCGTGAACGTCGCCCTGCCCCGGATCGGCGCCGACCTCGGCGCCTCCCTGGCGTCCCTGCAATGGACTCTGAACGCCTATCTGCTCACCCTGGCGGGCCTGATCCTGCTCGGCGGCGCGCTCGGCGACCGGTACGGGCGGCGCAAGGTCTTCCTGATCGGCGTGGTCTGGTTCGCCATCGCCTCCGCGGCCTGCGCCGCGGCGCCGAACATCCACGTGCTGATCGCCGCCCGCGCCGTCCAGGGCATCGGCGGGGCGCTGCTCACCCCCGGCTCGCTCGCCATGCTCCAGGCCGTCTTCCACCCCGACGACCGCTCGGCCGCGGTCGGGCTCTGGTCCGGCCTCGGCGGGGTGTCCGCCGCGATCGGCCCCTTCCTCGGCGGCTGGCTGGTGGACGGCCCCGGCTGGCGCTGGATCTTCCTGCTGAACCTGCCGCTCGCCGCCGCCGTGATCGCGGTGACCACCCGGTCGGTGCCGGAGACCCGGGACGAGGCCGCCACCGGCCGCTTCGACGTGCTCGGCGCCGTGCTCGCCGCCCTCGCGCTCGGCGCGATCACCTACGCGCTGACTGCGGCCGGCGAGGGCCTGTCCCCGGCGGTCTGGGTCAGCGGGGTGATCGGGGTGGCGCTCGGCGTCGCCTTCGTGGCCGTCGAGCGCCGCGCCCCCGAACCGATGCTGCCGCTCGGGCTGTTCTCCTCCCGGCTGTTCACCGCGGTGAACCTGGTCACCCTGTGCGTGTACGCGGCGTTCAGCGGGGTCTTCTTCCTGCTGGTGGTGCAGCTCCAGATCGTGTCCGGGTTCTCGCCGCTGGTGTCGGGCTTCGCCCTGGTGCCGATCACCGTGCTGATGCTGGCGCTGTCCGCGCGCGCCGGGCGCCTCGGCAAACGGATCGGCCCGCGCGTCCCGCTGACCGTCGGCCCCCTGCTGTGCGCCGCCGGGGTGCTGCTGATGCTGCGCATCGGCCCCGGCTCCTCGTACTGGGTGGACGTGCTGCCCGCCGTCACGGTGCTGGGCTGCGGGATGACGCTGCTGGTCGCGCCGCTGACGGCGACCGTGCTGGCCGCCGTCGAGGTCCGGCACGCCGGCATCGCCAGCGGGGTCAACAACGCCGCCGCCCGCGCGGCCGGCCTGCTCGCGGTGGCCGCCCTGCCGGCGCTGGCCGGGCTGAGCGGCGACGCCTACCGGGTGCCCTCCGCGGTCGACTCCGCCTTCCACACCGCGATGCTGATCTGCGCGGGCCTCCTGGTGGCCGGCGGGCTGATCGCGGCCGCGACCGTACGGGGCAATGTGCTCGCCCCCGAGGAGCAGCCGGTGGCCGAGCCGAACTGCGACTGGCCGTGCGGACCCACCGCCCCGCCGCTCGACCCCGGCCACGTCCCCACGACGAGCGAGGGCCCCGCCACCGGTCCGGCGGCAGGGCCCTCGACTCTGAACTGACCGAACGTCAGAGGATGTCGGCCGGCGCGTACTTGGCGGCCTCCGGGTAGGCGGCCGCGACGGCCTCCACCTGGCGGACGACCTCGGCGACCTGGGCACCGGCCGCGCCGGTGAAGGACAGCCGGTCGGCCAGCAGCGCGTCCAGCGCGGCCCGGTCCAGCGGGATCCGCTCGTCGGCGGCCAGCCGGTCCAGCAGCTCGTTCTCCCGGGCGCCCGCGCGCATCGCCAGCGCGGAGGCGACGGCGTGCTCCTTGATGACCTCGTGCCCGGTCTCCCGGCCGACGCCCGCGCGCACCGCGCCCATCAGCACCTTCGTGGTGGCGAGGAACGGCAGGTAGCGGTCCAGCTCGGCCTCGATCACGGCGGGGAAGGCGCCGAACTCGTCGAGGACGGTCAGGAAGGTCTCCAGCAGGCCGTCGAAGGCGAAGAACGCGTCCGGCAGCGCGACCCGGCGCACCACCGAGCAGGAGACGTCGCCCTCGTTCCACTGGTCGCCGGCCAGCTCGCCGGTCATCGAGGCGTAGCCGCGCAGGATGACGGCCAGGCCGTTGACGCGCTCGCAGGAGCGGGTGTTCATCTTGTGGGGCATCGCGGAGGAGCCGACCTGGCCCTCCTTGAAGCCCTCCGTGACCAGCTCGTGGCCGGCCATCAGGCGGATGGTCTTGGCCAGGCTGGACGGCGCGGCGGCCAGCTGGACGAGGGCGGTGAGCACCTCGAAGTCCAGCGAGCGCGGGTAGACCTGGCCGACGCTGGTCAGCACGTTCTCGAAGCCGAGGTGCCCGGCGACCCGGCGCTCCAGCTCGGCCAGCTTGTCGGTGTCGCCGCCGAGCAGGTCCAGCATGTCCTGGGCGGTGCCGACCGGGCCCTTGATCCCGCGCAGCGGGTAGCGGGCGATCAGCTCCTCCAGGCGGCGGAAGGCGACCAGCAGCTCGTCGGTGATCGACGCGAACCGCTTGCCCAGGGTGGTGGCCTGCGCGGCCACGTTGTGCGAGCGGCCGGCCATGACCAGCTCGGAGTGCTGGGCGGACAGCTTGGCCAGACGCACCAGGACGGCCACCGTGCGGTCGCGCACGTGCTCCAGGGACTGGCGGATCTGGAGCTGCTCGACGTTCTCGGTCAGGTCCCGGGAGGTCATTCCCTTGTGGATCTGCTCGTGCCCGGCGAGGTCGCTGAACTCCTCGATCCGGGCCTTGACGTCGTGGCGGGTGACCCGCTCACGGGCGGCGATCGAGCCGAGGTCGACCTGGTCGATCACCCGCTCGTAGTCGGCGACGGCGGTGGCCGGCACCTCGACGCCGAGGTCCTGCTGGGCCTTCAGGACGGCGAGCCACAGGTGGCGCTCGAGGACCACCTTGTGCTCGGGGGACCACAGCTGGGCCAGGGTCGCCGAGGCGTACCGGGAGGCCAGGACATTGGGGATCTGGGGCTTCGCGCTCACGCTTCGCAAGAGTAACAGCCGAGGTCACGCCGAACGTCGGCGGCCGGGGTAGGCTGGGTCAATTGAGCGCCTTTCAGATGGCGCACCACAACCTTCTCACCGCAAGGATACCACACCGATGAGCGAACATCCAGTGGTCCCGGGAAACCCCGGCGACGCCCTCGCCGCGGCCCTGCGCACCGAGCAGGCCCGCCTCACCCGGCTCTACTCCCGGCTCGACACGGTGCGCGAACGGGCCCGCCGCACCGCCGACGGCGCCCACGACGGAGCCGCCCCCGGCGGCACCCACCAGGCCCGGCTGGAACGCGAGGTGCGCGCCCGCGAGGCCGCCCGCCACGCGGCCCGGCTGGACGCGGTCGAACGCGGCCTGTGCTTCGGCCGCCTCGACCAGCGCGACGGCACCGTCCACTACATCGGCCGCACCGGCCTGACCGACGACGCGTACGAACCGCTGCTGCTCGACTGGCGCACCCCGGCCGCCCGCCCCTTCTACACCGCGACCCCCGCCCGTCCGGGCCCGGTCGTGCGCCGCCGCCACCTGCACACCCGGGGACGCACCCTCACCGGGCTGGACGACGAGGCGCTCGACCTCGCCGGGCTGGACGAGTCCGGCCGGCGCGGCCTGGTCGGCGAGGCCGCACTGCTCGCCGCCCTCGGCCGCGAGCGCACCGGCCGGATGGGCACCGCCGTCGCCACCATCCAGGCCGAGCAGGACCGGGTGATCCGCTCCCCGCTGCCCGGCGCCCTGGTGGTCCAGGGCGGCCCCGGCACCGGCAAGACGCTGGCCGCCCTGCACCGCGCCGCCTACCTGCTGTTCACCCACCGCGCCGCACTGGAGCGCCGGGGCGTGCTGGTGATCGGCCCCAACCCCGGCTTCCTGCGGTACATCGACCAGGTGCTGCCCGCCCTCGGCGAGACCGAGGTGGTGCTGCGCACCGTCGGCGAGCTCCTCCCCGGCGTCACCGCCACCCGCACCGACGCGCCGGCCGCCGCCCTGGCCAAGGGCGGCCCCTGGATGGCCGGGGTGCTCCGCCGCGCCCTGGCCGCCCACCAGACGGCCCCCGCCGACGGCCTGGACCTCGGCGACGGGCTGCGGGTCTCCGCCCGGACCTGCGCCGAGGCCCGGGACGCCGCCCGAGGCCTGCGGCTGCCGCACAACCGGGCCCGCGGCTTCTACCTGAGCACCCTGCTCGACGCCCTCGCCATCGCCCAGGCGCTCACCCTCGGCCGCCCGTACGACGACGAGGAGGCCCACTACGCCCCGCGCGAGCTGTGGGAACGGCCGGACGTCCGCGCCGCGCTCGACCCGCTCTGGCCCCGGCTCACCGCCCGGCAACTGATCGAACGACTGCTCACCGACCGGGAGTTGCTCACCGAGACGGCCCCCGACCAGGCATCCGCCCTGCTCCGCCCGCCCGGCTCGGACTGGACGGTCGAGGACGTCCCACTGCTCGACGAGGCCGCCGAACTCCTCGGCACGACACGGGAATCCGCCCCGACCGACGACGACCCGGACGAACTCGCCTTCGCCCAGGGCGTGCTGACCATCACCGGGCAGACCGACGACGCCCTGCTGGACTCCGCCGCCCTCGCCGAGCGCTTCCGTGACAACGGCCCGTACCGCTCCACCGCCGAACGCGCCGCCGCCGACCGCACCTGGGCGTACGGCCACGTCGTCGTGGACGAGGCGCAGGAGCTGTCCGCGATGGCCTGGCGCGCCGTCCTGCGGCGCGTCCCGACCAGCTCGCTCACCATCGTGGGAGACCTCGCCCAGACCGGATCGCCCGCCGGCGCCCGCGGTTGGGCCGACATGCTCGACCCGCACCTGCCCGGCCGCTGGCGCGAGGAACGGCTGACCGTCAACTACCGCACGCCGGAGCCCGTCATGGCCCTCGCCACCGCCGTGCTGCGCACCGCCCTGCCCGACCACCGGCCGCCCGAGTCCATCCGCCCGGGCGCCGAGCGGCCCCGCGCCGTCCCCGTCCCGGACGGCGACTTCGCCGCGGCGCTCACCCGGCTGCCCGGCGGCCCGGGCACCCTGGGCGTGATCGCCCCGGACACCCTGGCGGCCGAGCTGGACGCGCTCACCGTCGCGGACGCCAAGGGGCTGGAGTTCGACGCGGTGGTCGTCGTCGAGCCGGCCGGACTCGCCCCGCGCGACCTCTACGTCGCCCTGACCCGGACCACCCGCTCACTCACCCTGCTCCACCACCGGCCGCTGCCACCGGAACTCGCCGGGCTGCTCTGACCGGGACGGCGCGCGGGCGGCGCGGGCGGCGCGTTCTCTTCTGCGCGCGCTACTGCGCGCCGCCCGTACGGCCGGCCAGCACCGGCAGCACCTGGGCGCAGATGGAGTGCAGCGCGATCCGCTGCTCGTCGTCCATCGCCTCGAAGGCCTGGTGGGTCCGGGCCATCTCGCCGCGGATCCGGTTGAGGATCTCCCGGCCCTCGGCCGTGATCACCACGATCTTCACCCGGCGGTCACCGGCCGCCGCCTCCCGGTTGGCCAGACCCAGCGACTCCAGCCGGTCCACGATCCCGGTGACGTTCGACGCGTCACAGCCCAGCCGCCCGGCCAGCGCCCGCATCGGCACCGGCTCCTGCACCGCGCCCAGCGCCTTGGCCTGCGAGGAGGAGAGCCCGTGCCGGGCCGCGGCCGCCGCGAAGTCCTGGAAGTACGCGGCACCGACGGCGGCCAACGCCTCCATCAACTCGGCGTTGGTCGGTACGGTCGTCGTCGCTGTCGAACCCATGGGGCCAGCGTACGGCCAGGTGCTTCAGTATCTCAAGCTTTGACCAGGGCAACCGTCGACGAACCGCCCCGGCCCCCGGTGTCAGAGCACCAGCTGGTCGAACAACCGCCGCAGCTCCGCCTCCGGATCCGCGGTCAGCCCGGTGTGCACGGGCCCCGGCTGGACGATCGCACTGCGCGGCGCGGTCAGCCAGCGGAACCGCTGCCCGGGGCTGTCCCCCGCCGCCGGACCGGCCTGCGGCCCGCCGTGGCAGACCGCCTCGATCCCGTGCAGCGCCCGCCGCACGCCCTGGACGTCCGCCACCGGGTCCAGCGCCAGCAGCCGGGCCTGGTCCAGATGGGTACGGGCCGCCAGGTGCGAGCTCTGCCGGCAGTACAGCAGCACCCCGACGTTGACGCACTCGCCGCGCTCGACCCTCGGCACCGCGCGGATCACGGCGTACTCGTAGTCGTGCAGTTCGACGGTGGCCGGCAGCGCGGACAGCGCGGGCTCGGTCATGCGGGCACCTCCGGCAGCCAGTCGCGCGGACCGGCCAGTCGCTCGGTCAGCTGGGCACGGTACGCGGCGCGCACCTCGTCGGGCGAGTCGAAGCCGAACTCGTCCACCAGCCAGACCTCGGGGATCTGCGCCACCGCGCCCTCGATCGCCGCCTCGGCGAGCGGCGCGAGCGCCTTGTCGGCGGCCGCCAGGTCCGGCCGGGCCCGCAGCAGCGCGTGGTCGGAGGCGTCGTACGGACGGCGGACCCAGGAGGCGGCGCCCGGCCAGTTGTGGTGGAAGATCAGGCTCGCGCCGTGGTCGATCAGCCGCAGCCCACCGGTGGCCACCAACAGGTTGGGATTGCGCCAGGAGCGGTCGACGTTGCCGATCAGCGCGTCGAACCAGAGCACCTGCCCGGCGAGCTCCGGTTCCACCTCGAAGCAGAGCGGGTCGAAGTTGAGCGCGCCGCTGACGAAGGCCATCCCGAGGTTGGTCCCGCCACTGGCCCGCATCTGGTCCTGGACCTGGTGGTCCGGCTCGCTGCGCGCGAGCACCGGGTCCAGGTCGATCGTCACCAGCTCCGGCACCGGCAGCCCGAGCCGCCGACCGAGTTCCCCGGCCAGCACCTCCGCGACCAACGCCTTGCGGCCCTGCGCCGCACCGACCCATTTCAGCGCGTACAGCCGCCGATCGTCGGCCTCGACCAGGCCCGGCATCGAGCCGCCTTCTCGCAGTGGCGTCACGTACCGGATCGCCGTCACCTCGGGTAGCACGGCCGACAGCCTATCGGTGTCACCGCCCCACCCGCTCCGCCCCCGCCACCGCGCCGCCCCTCTCCCCCACCCACCCCGCTGCTCCCCCACCGCCGCACCGCCGCTCTCCCCCACCCCCACGGCCCCACCCCGGTGGCAGCCCCCGCTGCTCCGTGCGAGTGTGGCGGACAGTAATGGGGACCTTCACGGCAAAGGGATGAGCGATGGAACGACCTCGGATCCTGATCGTGGGCGGTGGCTTCGCCGGCCTGGAGTGCGCCCGCCGACTCGAACACAAGCTGTCACCGTCGGAGGCCGAGATCTCGCTGGTCACGCCGTTCAGCTACCAGCTCTACCTCCCCCTCCTCCCCCATGTCGCGGCCGGCGTCCTGACCCCGCAGTCCGTGGCCGTCTCCCTGCGCCGCTCGCTGCGCCGCACCCACATCGTCCCCGGCGGGGCCATCGGCGTGGACCCGGCCTCCAAGGTGTGCGTCGTCCGCAAGATCACCGACGAGGTGGTCGCGCAGAAGTACGACTACCTGGTGCTCTCCCCCGGCAGCGTCACCCGCACCTTCGACATCCCCGGCCTCACCGACTACGCCCGCGGCATGAAGACGCTCGCCGAGGCGGCCTACGTCCGCGACCACGTGATCGCCCAGCTCGACCTCGCCTCCGCCACCCTGGACCAGAAGGAGCGCGAGTCCCGGCTCCAGTTCGTGGTCGTCGGCGGCGGCTACGCGGGCACCGAGACGGCCGCCTGCCTCCAGCGCCTGACCACCGCCGCCGCCCACCGCTACCCGCGCCTGGACGCCCGGCAGATCAAGTGGCACCTGATCGACATCGCCCCGAAGCTGATGCCGGAGCTGGGCGATCCGCTCGGCGAGGCCGCCCTGGAGGTGCTGCGCGAGCGCGGCATCGAGGTGTCGCTGGGCGTCTCGGTGGCCGAGGTCGGCGCCGAGACCGTCAAGTTCACCGACGGCCGGGTGCTCCCCTGCCGCACCCTGATCTGGACCGCCGGCGTGGCCGCGAGCCCGCTGATCGGCACCCTGGACGCCGAGACGGTCCGCGGCCGGCTCGCCGTGACGGCGGAGATGCGGGTGCCGCAGTTCGAGGGCGTGTTCGCGATCGGCGACGCCGCCGCCGTCCCCGACCTCGCCAAGGGCGACGGCGCGGTCTGCCCGCCGACCGCCCAGCACTCCGCCCGCCAGGGCCGCGCGGTCGCGAACAACCTGATCGCCTCGCTCCACGGCCGCCCCCTGGAGCCGTACTACCACAAGGACTTGGGCCTGGTCGTCGACCTCGGCGGCAAGGACGCGGTCTCCAAGCCGCTCGGCGTGGAGCTGCGCGGGGTGCCCGCCCAGCTGGTGGCGCGCGGCTACCACCTGATGGCGATGCGGACCAACGCGGCCAAGTTCCGGGTGGGCGCCAACTGGCTGCTCAACGCGACCGCGGGCGACGACTTCGTCCGCACCGGCTTCCTCGCCCGCCAGCCCGCCCGCCTGCAGGACTTCGAGTACACCGACGCGTACTTGACGAAGGACCAGGTCCGCGCGCACGCCCAGTCGCTGCTCGCCAAGGGCTGAGCGACGGCCGTACGGCGCCCCCGCGGCCGAGGCTGCGGGGGCGCCGTGTCACGCGGTCGGCGCGCCGTCGGGCGCGCGGTCACCGAGCGGTGAGGTACATCCCGCCCGCGTCCTGCCCGGCCGTGTTGCGGCACGCGTAGTCACCGCTCGGACGCGCCCACAGCAGCGTCAGGCAGCGCCCGACCGCCTGCTGGCCGTAGTAGTTGGGGTGCATCGACTCCTGCAGCACGCCCTGCGTGGAGTTGAGCCCGCCGTCCAGGAAGCGCGCCCACTCGCTGGTGGTCGCGGACGGGCCGGTGCTCGCGGTCGGCTGCTTGGTGGCCGTCGAGCAGACCTCGCGGCCCTGCAGCATGTCCGACAGGTCCAGGAACTGCGCGCCCTTGGCAGCGGCGACGCCCGCCAGCGCCCGGGAGATCTGCGGCACCATGGAGTCGCGGGCCCAGTCGGCGTCCCCGTCCCAGAACGGGCAGCCGCCGGTGTTGGAGCGGGTCCAGCCGCTCTCCGGGTAGCGCATCTCGGCGCCGCGCGGGATCGGCGACGGGTAGGACTGCAGCACCAGGCGGTAGTCCGACTGCGCGTAGCCGGCGTCGGCCATCACCGCGCGGACCTCGTCGACCGCCTTGCCGACCCCGGCCATCGCGGCGGGCATCCTGTCGTCGATCTGGGACTGCGCGGAGTAGTGGCAGTAGGAGTACCAGACCAGGTAGTCCTTCACGCAGGTGGAGATGACGTCCGAGAAGCCCAGGTCGTTGCCGCCGATCGACAGGGTGATCAGCTTGACGTTGTTCTGCCGTGCCACGGTGGCGAGTTGGTCGGCCTGCGGGGCCTCGCCCTTGAGCGACTGGCCGCCGTTGGAGGCGCGGAAGACGTTCGCGCTGACGGCTCCGGAGCAGGCCAGGTCGATCTCGTTCTGGGCCCCGGTCGAGGCGCTGAGCACCTCGGAGACGTCCGAGCGGTCGCATCCGCTCGCGGCGGTGGCGCCGTAGACCCGCGAGGCGTCGTACGCGCTGCCGGTCCAGGCCCGGTCGGTGCCGTTGCGGCTGCCGCTGGTGCCGGCCGAGTTGCCCTTCCAGCGGCCGGCCTCGCCGGAGATGTAGCTGTCGCCGAGCGTGACGCTGGCGGTGGGCCCGGACGGCACGGCGGCCGGTGCGGCGGAGGCCGGCGAGGCGACGGCCAGGCCCGCGACGACGAGCGGGAGCGCGAGGGCTGCGGCCAGCAGCCGCCGGCCGGGACGACGGGTACTGCGGGTGCTGCGGGTGTTGCGGGTGTTGCGGGTCATGCTCGAACAGTTCTCGGGCACTGCGGAACTCCTGCGGCTCGATCCTCCCGAGGAATGGGGAACGGGAGGATGCCTGGGTGAGGGTGGGCCGCCGGCCGGTGGCGCGATGAAAGATGACATGCCCGCGCTCGCCACCGCTAGGCATCTGCGGGAGGTTTCCGCTTTTGTTACCGCCGGGTTCAGACCAGGCGGGCGGGCGACGACCGGATGCCGCCCGGGGTTCACACCCGCCACACCTGCCCCACCCGGCCCACGGCGCACCGGCCCACGGGCTCACACCAGCCGCGACCCGCCCCCGCCCGCCCCCAGCACCGCCGCCAGGTCCTCCGCCAGCTCCCGCGCCTGCGCCGCCTCCAGCCGCGCCGTGGTGAACCGCAGCCCGGGCGGCGACTGGATCCGGTACCGCGCGCCGGGCGCCGCGACCCAGCCGCGCTGCACCAGGGCCGCCAGCACCGAGGTCTCGTCCGGCACCGGCACCCAGACGTTCAGCCCGCTCCGCCCGTGCGCCGCGATCCCACGGGCCGCCAGCTCGCCCAGCAGCGCGTCGCGCCGGGCCCGGTACGCGGCGGCCACCCGGTCCGCCGGCGCGGCGTCGCCGCGCCACAGCTCCGCGACGGTGCGCTGCAGCAGGTGGCTGACCCAGCCGGCGCCCAGCCGCAGCCGGCCGGCCACCCGCCCGATCGTCTCCGCGTCGCCGACCGCCACCGAGACCCGCAGGTCCGGCCCGTACGCCTTGGCCGCCGAGCGCACCACCGCCCAGTTCCGGGTGCCGGGGCCGACCAGCGGGTGGTACGGCTGGTCGACCATGCCGTGCCCGTGGTCGTCCTCGATCAGCAGCACCCCGGGGTGCTCGGCCAGTACGGCCTTCAGCGCCTCGGCCCGCCGCGCGGTTAGCGCCGCCCCGGTCGGGTTCTGCGCCCGGCTGGTGACCACCACGGCCCGGACGCCCTCGGCCAGCGCGGCGGCCAGCGCCTCCGGCAGCGGGCCCTCGTCGTCCAGCCGGACGGGCACCTGCTTCAGGCCCAGCGCGGGCAGCAGGTCGAGCAGGCTGCCCCAGCCCGGGTCCTCGACGGCCACCGCGTCGCCGGGGCGCAGCCGGGCCTCGAGGATCCGTTCGATGGTGTCCAGCGAGCCGGAGGCGACGGCGATCGGGCCGCCGGGCAGGCCGTCGGCCTCGAAGGAGGCGCGGGCGAGCGCGAGCAGCTGCGGGTCGACGTCGGCGTGCCCGTACAGCACCGGGTCGGTGCGCGCGGACTCGGCGGCGGCCGCGAGGGCCGGGGCGAGGTCGGGCAGCAGGGCCGGGTCGGGGTTGCCGGTGGACAGGTCGCGGGCGTGCGGCGGGACGGGGATGCGGATCTGGTCGCGCGGGGTGAGCGCGGGCCTGGGCAGGATGCGGCTGCCCTTGCGGCCGGCGGTCTCGATCACGCCGCGGTCGCGCAGCAGCCGGTAGGCGGCGGCGACGGTGTTGGGGTTGACCCCCAGTTCGGCGGCGAGGTCGCGCAGCGGGGGCAGGGCGGTTCCGGGGGCGAGTCGCCCGCTGCTCACGCCCTGCTCGATGTGGGCCGCGATTTCGCTGGCGCGTCGACCCTTCAGCGGATAGTCTCCTAGCACAAAGCAAATTATGCACTAGTACATAGAGGATGTCATGTCAGCCACCCCGGAAGGGTCGCCCAGCTACTCCCGCACCGCCAGGACCACCCCCACCCGCTACCGGGACCGGGCCACCTGGGAGCAGGAGGCGATCCACGCCATCCTCGACAGTGCCTACATCTGCCACCTCGGCTTCGTGGTCGACGGCGCCCCCGTGGTGCTGCCGACGATCTTCGCCCGGGTCGGCGGCCGGCTCTACGTCCACGGCTCCACCGGCAGCCGCCCGATGCGCAACGCCTCCGGCGAGCAGGGCATGCCGGTCTGCGTCACCGTCACCCAGGTCGACGCGCTGGTGCTGACCAAGTCCGCGTTCAACCACTCCGTGAACTTCCGCTCGGTGGTCGCCCACGGCACCGCGCACCAGGTCACCGACCCCGAGGAGCTGGACGTCGCGCTCGCCGCCCTGGTCGACCACGCGATACCGGGGCGCTCCGCCGAGGTCCGTCCGGCCAACGCCAAGGAGCTCGCCGCCACCGCCGTCCTCCGGCTGGAGCTGGACGAGGTCTCGGCCAAGACCCGCGAGGACGGCGCCGACGACGACCCGGAGGACGTCGACCTGCCGTACTGGTCCGGCCTGATCCCGGTCACCGCGGTGCACGGCACCCCCGAGCCGCACCCCGGCACCACCGTCCCGCTCCCCGCGCACCTGCGCGGCTACCCCCGCTGACGGGAGGCGCACCCGTGCTGATCAGATCCTGGGACCGCGGCGACGAGGCCGAGTGGCGGGCCTGGCTCGCCGAGGGCCGCGACTTCGGCCTGCTCGCCGCCAACGGCGGCCCCGGCGAGGGCCCGGTGCTGGTCCCGACCCACTTCCTGCTGGACGTCGAACACGGCGAGATCCTGCTCCACCTCGCCGCGCCCAACCCGCTGCTGGCCGCCGTCCGGGCCGACCCGAAGGTCACCCTCGCGGTCACCGACGGCTACGCCTTCGCGCCGGGCCACTGGCGCGGCGCACCGGGCACACCCACCAGCTACTACGCCTCCGTCCACTTCCACTGCACCGCCGAGGTGGTGGAGTCCGCGGCCGGCAAGGCGGAGATCCTCAACCGCCAGCTGGCGCACTTCCAGCCGGAGACGCCGGAGGTCCGGGTGGTGCCCGGCGAGGGCGAGTTGGCCCGGCAGCTGCCCGGGCTGCGCGCGCTCCGGCTGACCGTCGACGAGGTGCGGGCCAAGTTCAAGTACGACGACAAGAAGCCGGCCGAGGCACAGTACGCGATCGCCGACCGGCTCGCCGAGCGCGCCGACGGCCCGGGGCGCGGCCGGGACCAGTACGCCGCCGCCCGCGCCCAGTTGCTCCGCCGTCACCGGCGGCGCACCGACGGGCCGCGCACCGCACCGCAGGGCCCCGCCGGCCCCCCGGACAACGCCCCGCGCTCCGACCTCCCGCGCACCACCGGACGGCGCACCGACGGGCCGCACGCCACCGGCTGACCCCGGATCACCCGGTCGGCCGCCAACTCGGGCAGGTCGGCCGCCGCGCTGCTCGAATGTGAGACGAGCCCTGCCCACTCGGCGTCGGAGCGGGCCCGTCGACCCCCGGGAGCGCGCGTGTCCTCAGTCAACAGCCAACGGGCGGCCGGTGAGGCCCACCTCGGCCACGTGGTGTTCATCTCGGCGGCCGCCGCCATGGGCGGCTTCCTGTTCGGCTACGACAGCGCGGTGATCAACGGTGCCGTGACGGGCATCCAGAAGCACTTCGCGGTGGGCCACGGCACCACCGCCTTCGTGGTGGCCATCGCCCTGCTCGGCTCGGCCGTGGGGGCGGTGCTCGCCGGCCGGCTCGCCGACCACCTCGGCCGGGTCCGCACGATGCTGCTGGCCGCCGCGCTGTTCGCGGCCAGCGGCATCGGCTCGATGTTCCCGCCGAACATCGAGACCCTCGCCGCCTGGCGCGTGGTCGGCGGCATCGCGATCGGCATCGCCTCGGTGATCGCCCCCACCTACATCGCCGAGGTCGCCCCGACCGCCTACCGCGGCCGGCTCGCCTCCTTCCAGCAGATGGCGATCGTGCTCGGCATCACCGTCTCCCAGCTCGCCAACTGGGCGCTCAACCAGGCCGCCGGCGGCGAGTCCACCAACCACCTCGGCGGCATCCAGGCCTGGCAGTGGATGCTCGGTGTCGAGGCCATCCCGGCCCTGGTGTACGGGCTGATGGCGCTCGCCATCCCGGAGTCGCCGCGCTTCCTGATCGCCGACCACCGCGAGGAGCAGGCCCGCAAGGTGCTGGCGGAGGTCGAGGGCGAGGGCGTGGACCTGGACGCCCGGGTGGCGGAGATCCGCGCGGTGCTGGAGTCCGCCCACAAGCCCCGGCTCAAGGACCTGCTCGGCGGCCGCTTCGGCCTGCTGCCGATCGTCTGGGTCGGCATCGGCGCCTCGGTGTTCCAGCAGTTCGTCGGCATCAACGTGATCTTCTACTACTCGTCGTTCCTGTGGCAGTCGGTCGGCATCAACGAGTCCAACTCGCTGCTGATCAGCCTCTCCACCTCGATCATCAACGTGATCGGCACGGTGATCGCGATGGCCCTGGTGGACCGGATCGGCCGCAAGCCGCTCGCCCTGGCCGGCTCGATCGGCATGGCGGCCGCGCTGGGCACCGCCGCCTGGGCGTTCTCCTACCGGGAGGGCACCGGCAGCACCGCCACCCTGGACAACACCCACGCCACCGTCGCCCTGATCGCGGCGCACGTCTTCGTGCTCTGCTTCGCCTTCTCCTGGGGCGTGGTGGTCTGGGTCCTGCTCGGCGAGATGTTCCCCAACCGGATCCGCGCGCTGGCGCTGTCCGTCGCCGCCTCGGCGCAGTGGATCGCCAACTGGGCGATCACCGTCAGCTTCCCGGACCTCGCCGACTGGAACCTCTCGGCGACGTACGTCATCTACGCGGCCTTCGCCCTGCTCTCCGTCCCGTTCGTGGTCTTCTGCATCAAGGAGACCAAGGGCCGTGCCCTGGAGGAGATGGGCTGACCCGGCCCGCCCCGCCGAACACCCGCCGCACGCGGCCCGACCCACCGAGAGGAAGCCATGCCTGACGAGGGCGGCTCCCGGCAGAACGTCACCTTCCCGAGCAACGGCCGCACCGCGCACGGCTACCTGGCCCGCCCGCCTCAGGGGGTCGGGCCGGGCCTGGTGGTGGTGCAGGAATGGTGGGGGCTCACCTCGCACATCGCCGACATGGCCGACCGCTTCGCCGCCGAGGGGTTCACCGTCCTGGCCCCCGACCTGTTCGGCGGCGCCACCACCCACGACGGCGCCGAGGCCGCCCGGTTCAAGCGCGAGCTCCCGGTCGACCGGGCGGTGGAGGACCTGGCCGGGGCCGTCGACCACCTGCTCGCCCTGGACGGCGTGGTCGGCGACGCGGTCGGCGTGGTCGGCTTCTGCATGGGCGGCGGCTTCGCCCTGCTGCTGGCCGCCCGGGCCGGCGACAAGGTGGCCGCCGTGGTCCCGTTCTACGGCCTGCCGCCCGATCCGGACTTCGACTACCGCGGACTGACCGCCCATGTGCTCGGCCACTTCGGCGAGTTGGACGGCTCGATCCCGATGGCCGCCGTGGACGAGGCGGCGATCCGGATCGGCGAGGCCACCGACGTCCGCCCGGAGATCCACTTCTACCCGGCCGGGCACGCCTTCATGAACGACGAGAACCTGATCGGCACCCACGACCCGCTCCAGGCCCGGATCGCCTGGCGCCGGACCCTCACCTTCCTCTGGGGCCACCTCGGCTGAGGGGGGCGCCTCGGCCGATCGGGCCGTCTCGGCCGAAACCCCACGCTCCGGGCCTCCGGGCGGGTAAACCGGATGGACACCCGTACGGCCCCACGGCATAGTCTCCGGGTGCCGACCCCACTCCCGTCCCCGCGCCGCTTCGCCTGGGCGAGCCGCAACTTCCGCATCCAGACCGCCGCCACCGTGATCAGCGGCCTCGGCAACGCCGGCGCCCCCATCGCCACCGCCTTCGCCGTGCTCGGCACCGGCGGCACCACCACCGAGGTCGGCTACGTCACCGCCGCCCGGCTGGTGCCCACCGTGCTGCTCATGGTGGTCGGCGGCACCCTCGCCGACCGGCTGCCGCGCCACCTGATCATGGTCGCCGCCAATGTGTTCAGCGGGGTCTCCCAGGCCGTCCTGGCCGCCCTGGTGCTGACCGGGGAGGTCCGGCTCTGGCAGATGCTGGCGCTCTCCGCGGCCGGCGGGGCCGGCTACGCCCTCTACTCCCCCGCCTCCGGCGGCATGATCATGCAGGCCGTCCCGCAGGAGCACGCCGCCCGCGCCTTCGCGGTCTTCCGGATGGGCCTCAACGCCTCCCAGATCGGCGGCGCCGCCCTCGGCGGCGCCCTCACCGCCGCCGTCGGCCCCGGCTGGGTGCTCGCCCTGGACGCGCTGTGCTTCCTGGCCGCCGCCGCCCTCCGCTTCTTCCTGGAGCCGGAGCAGGGCCCCGCGTCCACCGGCACCAGCATGCTGCGCGATCTGCGCGAGGGCTGGCGGGAGTTCGCCTCCCGCCGCTGGCTCTGGGTGATCGTGCTCCAGTTCTCCGTGCTGGTCGCCTGCATCAACGCGGTGGAGTCGGTGTACGGGCCGACCGCCGCCAAGGAGCGGCTCGGCGGCGCGGGCGCCTGGGGCCTGGCGATGTCCGCCTACGGCGTCGGCCTGGTGGCCGCCGGCGTGTTGATGACCCGCTGGCGGCCCCGCCGGATCCTGCTGGTCGGCAACTGGGGGGTCTTCCTGTTCGGCGTGCCCGCCGTGGCCCTCGCCGCCGAGGTGCCGCTGCCGCTGCTGGTCGTCGCGATGTTCCTGTCCGGCGCCGGCGTCACCGTCTTCAGCGTCAACTGGATGGTCGCGCTCCAGCAGGAGATACCCGAGGAGATGTTCTCCCGGGTGTCCGCGTACGACGAGCTCGGCTCCTACTCGCTGGCCCCGGTCGGCACGGCGCTGGCCGGCCCCGCGGCCGTGGCGCTCGGCCTGTCCGGCGCGCTCTGGGCGTGCGCCGTCGCCTGTCTGGTGCTCAGCGCGGTCGTCCTGCTGGACCCGCAGGTCCGCCGGCTGAGCCGTCGGAGCACGTCGGACGCACCGGTGCCCGTCGGCGAGCCCGCGCCCACCCCGTGAGCGCCCCGTGCGCCCCGCGTGCGCCCGCCCGCGGGCAACCGGAGGTGTGCGAGGGTCGTCCGAACAGGCAGGAAACACCACCGCATCCGAGGGGCCACCGGTGCCGAAGCCACTGCTGTTCCTGGACGTCGACGGCGTCCTGAACCCGGTCTGCCCGCACCCGGACGCCGGGTTCGACGCCCACACCCTGTTCGGCTACACCGTCCTGCTGTCCGCCCGGCACGGCGCGTGGCTGCGCGAGCTCGCCGGAACGTACGACCTGGTCTGGGCCACCACCTGGGAGGAGCACGCCAACACCCACATCGCCCCCGCGATCGGCCTGGACCCGCTCCCCGTGGTCACCTTCACCGGCTACGTCCCGCAGCCCGGCGACCCGCGCGTCCCGCTGATGGAGCTGTTCTCCGCCGCCAAGTGGGCCCCGCTGCTGCGCTACGCCGACGGCCGGCCGTTCGCCTGGGTGGACGACGTCATCCCGCCGCGGCTGGTCCGCCGCTCCCAGTGGCGCCGGGACCGCCTGCTGCTGCCCGTCGACCCCGGCCAGGGCCTGGAACGCCGGCACGTCGACCGGCTGCTCGCCCGTCCGCCGCGCGGCCAGGCGCTCTCGCTCAAGGGGTCGGAAGCCAGCTGACGTGCCCGGCCAGCAGGGCGTACCCGACGAAGGCCACGGTGTCGATCAGCGCGTGCGCCGCCACCAGCGGCATCACCCGCCCCCAGCGCCGGTACAGCAGGCAGAACACCACGCCCATCACCATGTTGCCGATCAGCCCGCCGACCCCCTGGTACAGGTGGTACGAGCCGCGCAGCACCGAACTCGCCACCACCGCGGCGGGCCACGACCACCCCAACTGCCCCACCCGGCGCAGCAGGTAGCCGAGGACGACGACCTCCTCCAGGACGGCGTTCTGCCAGGCCGACAGCACCAGCACCGGTACCCGCCACCACACGTCCGGCAGCCCGGACGGCGCCACCGTGAGGTTGTACCCGGCCGCCTGCGAGGCCAGGTAGAGCGCCAGCCCCGACCCGCCGATCGCGGCCGCGACGGCGGCGCCCCGCCCCAGGTCGCGCAGCTTCTGCCCGAGGTCGAAGCCCAGCACCCGCAGCGTGACGCCCTCGCGCACCAGCAGGTAGCCGACCAGCACCACCGGCATCAGCCCGCGCCCGATGTAGTACAGCTGCCAGACCAGGTCCAGCCAGGGCCGCCCGGGCGCCCGCGAGCCGTTCAGCGTGGCGACCTGCTGGCCGAGCTTGAGCGGTTCGGTGAGCGAGCCGGTGAAGCTGATCAGCGCGCTGATCCCGCTGGCCCCGAGGGAGAGGCCGAGGACGATCAGCAGTTCCGCGCCGAACAGCCGACGGGTGGGCTTCGCGGTCTCCGGCGCGGTCGGGACGGTGGTCACGGGGGCTCCAGCGGAGGGGCGGTCGCTCCGGCCGTCGGCCGACCGCCGGAGCGATCATCCTGACACAACCGCCGGGACGCCCCGGCGGGGAGGCGGGTTCCGGGGGTCAGCCCACCGGCCAGGTGTGCACCGGCTCCCCGCCGCGCATGTGTTCGGCGTAGCGCCTGGTCATCGCCGCGAGCGCGGCCGGCCGGTCCATGCCGTACTGCTCGCGCAGCCGGTGGAAGGTCGCGACCTGCCAGGACGCGCCGTTGGCGCGGCGCAGGCAGCGCTGCTCGATGATGCCCAGGTAGCGGTCCCGGTCGGCGGGCTCCACGCCCCACTCGTCGAGGCCCTGGTGGGCCATCGGCAGCAGCTCGTTCAGCACCAGGTCGACGGCGGACACGGTCTGCAGCCCGCCGCCGCGCCCGGCCCGCCCGGAGCGCGGCCACTGGAACACCGCGTCGATGCCGTACCGGGCGCCCTGCTGGAAGTTCTCGTCCGCCCGTTCGAACGGGAGCCGGGTCCAGATCGGCCGGGGCTGCTCGGCGAGCACCCGCACCAGCCCGTAGTAGAAGGCGGCGTTGGCCAGGGTGTCGGCCACCGTGGGCCCGGCCGGCAGGGCCCGGTTCTCCACCCGCAGGTGCGCCACCCCGCCCGCGATGTCGTACACCGGGCGGTTCCAGCGGTAGATGGTGCCGTTGTGCAGCCGCATCTCGGCGAGCCTGGGCGCGCCGCCGGAGGCCAGCACCTTCAGCGGGTCCTCGTCGTCGCAGATCGGCAGCAGCGCGGGGAAGTACCGCAGGTTCTCCTCGAACAGGTCGTACGCCGAGTCCACCCAGCGCTCGCCGAACCAGGTGATGGGGCGCACGCCCTGCGCCTTGAGCTCCGCCGTCCGGGTGTCACAGGCCTGTTGGAAGAGCACCGGACGGGTCTCCCGCCACAGCTCCCGCCCGAACAGGAACGGCGAGTTGGCGCCGAGCGCGAGCTGCGGCCCGCAGATCGCCTGGGCCGCGTTCCACACCGAGGAGAACCGCTCCGGGGTCACCTGGAGGTGCAGCTGGAGCGAGGTGGCGGCGGCCTCGGCCACCATGGTGATCGACTCCAGCTGGAGGCGCTCGACCCCCTCGATGTCCAGGGCGATGTCCTCGCCGCGGGCGGCCAGGATCTGGTCGCTGAGCAGGCTGTACCGCTGGTTGTGGCTCATCGCGTCGAGCCCGGTGTGGGCGTGTTCCAGGGTCGGCAGGATGCCCACCATGACGATCCGGGCGCCCGCCTCGGCCGCCCGCCGGTCGGCGTAGCGCAGCCCGGTGTCGATCTCCTCGCGCAGCTCCTCGAAGACGTGCCCGCAGAGCCGGTGCGGCGTGATGTTGACCTCGATGTTGAAGCGGCCCAGTTCGGTCTGGAAGTCGCTGGAGCCGATCGCGCTCAGCACCTGCGCGTTGTTCATGGCCGGCAGGCCCTGCTCGTCGGCCAGGTTGAGCTCGATCTCCAGGCCCATCACCGCCCGCGGCCGGTCGAAGCGGTCCTCGCGGAGCATCCGTCCGAGCGCTTCGAGACACGCGTGGAGCTTGCGCCGGTACAGCTGTCGGTCCGCCAGTTCCGCGCGAGTCGCCACGACCTTCTCGCCCACGGTCCCCTCCTCCAGAGTCACCCGTCGAGCACCCGGTCGACCGACCGTGCAAGCATCATGCCCACCTCGAAGATCGATACCCGAATGCGCGTACTGGCTTGCATTGCAAGGCATCTGACGGAAAATCAGACGAACTGTAGACTTGCCCGGCGCCACAGCCTGTGATAAACAGATCACCCTGTGCATCTGTTCGAATTGGTACAGCGCTCCGGCCGGTCCGCCTCGCCCCGAAGGCCCTCGTCGACGGCGGCGACCGCGCCGGCACCGCGATCCTGCACAACCGGACACGACCGGGCCCCCGTCACCGAAGACGCGTCGCCCGCCACGCCGGTATGCCGCACTCGCACGCCGATCTCGCTTGGAGAGGCGGACCCCGCCATGACTCTGCAAACCCCCCAGCCCCCGCCGAGCGCACTGCGCGCCGTCCTGGGCGCGCTCGACTCGGAGACCGCACTGCGCCAGCCCGCCGCCGCAGCACTGCGTCATCCGACCGGCCCGCTGCTCCCCGCCCACCCCCTCGCGGTGCACGTCCTGACCGGCGGGCGCCCGGAGCTCCCGGCCGCCCGCCGCACCGGCTGGCGCTTCCTGATCAAGGACGGCGCCGAGGTGGCCGCCGCCGCCGAGGTGGTGCAGAGCGCCGAGGGCCACACCTTCTCCCACTTCACCGCGGGCCCCTACCTCGACTCGACGGTCCGGGCGCTGCGCGAGGCCTGGCAGCTCGCCCAGACCTCCCGGACCCGCCAACAGCCCCGGCTGCTGACGTTCCCCGGCCAGTACGCCACGGCGCTGTGGCTGCACGGCCCCGACGGCGACCCGGCCGCCGACCTGCTGATCCCGCTGGCCCCGGCCCCGCTCGGCGTCACCGCGCACCGCGCCTGCCCGGCCGCCGAACTGCTGCCGCTGCTCGCCCGCGCCCCGCTCGCCAGGCCGCTGCTGCTCGGCTCCTCCTGACCCACCGACGCCCCCTCGGGCCGCCGGGCCCACCCGCCCGGCGGCCCGAGGCCGTACCCGCGCGCCCGCACGGCGCCCCGCGGTCCCCCGGCCCTGCCGGCGCACCCGCCCCCGCGGCTCCTCACCCGAACGGCGACCACCCGTCCGGGCCATCCGGCATGGCCTCATCGGGCCATGCCCCGACTGACCCACTGGTGCGCCTTTTCCCGTCGGCCCCACCTGAACGGGTGATCTCTACCCGGGAGTTGTGGCGCATGTCACGAAATCCCTGCGCGCGGGTCCCGGGATGCCGACACTGGGAACCAGCGTGGAAGGACCCCCTGTCCTACCCACTTGAACGCCGGTCCACACTTGGCCGGCGTGCGGACAGGATCCGACCACCGCGGCGGTTCCGGACGGCACGGCCTCCGGCGACCGCACCACGGGGAGGATCGCAGAGCGAAGCGAGGGTACGCGTATGTGCCAGCACCGTCCTGAGTGCCCATCGGCCGAGTCCGAGGACCGCGAGGCGGCCGCGTCGGTGGCCCGCCATCCGGAGCAGGGCTGGAGCCTGCTCTGCAACGGCGTCGTCCTGTTCGAGGACACCGGAGAGCTGCTGCCCGACGGCCGGGTGATCGCCCCGCGCCGCCCCGTCGCCCACGCGGCCTGACCACCCGTCCGGCCGTACGGCGGGGGCAGCCGCCGACTCGACAGCACCACGGGCAGGGCCCCGGCGGAAACTCCGCCGGGGCCCTGTCGTGCGGGTCGGACCTCCGAGGGCCCGGTCCGGTCAGACGCCGTACTCGTCCAGCGGCGGGCAGGAGCAGACCAGGTTGCGGTCGCCGTACGCGCCGTCGATCCGGCTCACCGGCGGCCAGTACTTGTCCGCCGGGTTCACGCCCGCCGGGAAGACCGCCTCCTGCCGCGAGTAGCCGTGCGCCCAGTCGCCGGCCAGCGTGGCGGCGGTGTGCGGGGCGTTGCGCAGCGGGTTGTCGTCGGCCGCCCACTCGCCCGAGCCGACCTTGTCGATCTCGGCCCGGATGGTGATCATCGCGTCGCAGAACCGGTCGATCTCGTACAGGTCCTCGGACTCGGTCGGCTCGATCATCAGCGTGCCGGCCACCGGGAAGGACATCGTCGGCGCGTGGAAGCCGTAGTCGATCAGGCGCTTGGCGATGTCGTCCACCGTCACGCCCGTCTCCTTGGTCAGCGGGCGCAGGTCGATGATGCACTCGTGCGCGACCAGCCCGCCCGGGCCGGTGTAGAGCACCGGGAAGTGCGGCGCCAGGCGCTTGGCGATGTAGTTGGCGTTCAGCACCGCGACCTGGGTCGCGCGCTTGAGGCCCTCGCCGCCCATCAGCCGGACGTACGCCCAGGAGATCGGCAGGATGGCCGCCGAGCCCCACGGCGCGGCCGAGATCGGGCCCACACCGGTGGCCGGGCCGGCCTCCGCCTGCAGCGGGTGGTTCGGCAGGTACGGCGCCAGGTGGGCGCGCACCGCGACCGGGCCGACGCCCGGGCCGCCGCCGCCGTGCGGGATGCAGAAGGTCTTGTGCAGGTTCAGGTGGGAGACGTCCGCGCCGAACTTGCCCGGCTTGGCGAGGCCGACCAGGGCGTTCAGGTTGGCGCCGTCCACGTACACCTGGCCGCCGGCCTCGTGCACCAGGGCGCAGATGTCGGTGATCTGGGTCTCGTACACGCCGTGGGTCGACGGGTAGGTGACCATCAGCACCGACAGGTTGTCGCGGTGCTGCTCGATCTTGGCCTTCAGGTCCTCGACGTCCACGTCGCCGTCGACCAGGGTCTTCACCACGACCACCCGCATGCCGGCCATCACGGCGGAGGCCGCGTTGGTGCCGTGCGCGGAGGACGGGATCAGGCAGACGTCGCGCTGGGTGTCACCGTTGGCGTGGTGGTAGGCGCGGACGGCCAGCAGGCCGGCCAGCTCGCCCTGCGAGCCGGCGTTCGGCTGGATCGAGACGGCGTCGTAGCCGGTCACCTCGACCAGCTGCTGCTCCAGCTGGCGGATCAGGGTGAGGTAGCCCTGGGCCTGGTCGATCGGCGCGAAGGGGTGCAGCTGGCCGAACTCCGGCCAGGTCACCGCCTCCATCTCGGTGGTCGCGTTGAGCTTCATGGTGCAGGAGCCCAGCGGGATCATGCCGCGGTCCAGCGCGTAGTCCCGGTCCGACAGGCGGCGCAGGTAGCGCAGCATGGCGGTCTCCGAGCGGTGGCTGTGGAAGACCGGGTGGGTCAGGTACTCGTCCTCGCGCAGCAGCGCGGCGGGCAGCGCGTCGGCGGTCTCGGGGACCTCGACCGGCTCGACGCCGAACGCGGCCCAGACGCCGACCAGGTGCTCGCGGGTGGTGGTCTCGTCGGTGGAGACGGAGATCCGGTCCGCGCCGTCCTGGAACAGGTTGATGCCGTTGGCGCGGGCGGCGGCGGCGATCTCGGCGGCGCGGCCCGGGACGACGGCGGTGACGGTGTCGAAGAACTCGCCGTGCAGCAGTTCGACGCCGCCGGCCCGCAGGCCCTCGGCGAGCGCGGCGGCGTAGCGGTGGGTGCGGCGGGCGATGTCGGCCAGGCCGTCCGGGCCGTGGTAGACGGCGTACATCGAGGCCATCACGGCGAGCAGCACCTGGGCGGTGCAGATGTTGCTGGTGGCCTTCTCGCGGCGGATGTGCTGCTCGCGGGTCTGCAGCGCCAGGCGGTAGGCGCGGTTGCCGTCGACGTCGACGGAGACGCCGACCAGGCGGCCGGGCAGCGAGCGGGCGTACTCGGCGCGCACCGACAGGTAGCCGGCGTGCGGGCCGCCGAAGCCCATCGGCACGCCGAAGCGCTGCGAGGTGCCGCAGGCGATGTCGGCGCCCAGCGAGCCCGGGGACTTGAGCAGGGTCAGCGCGAGCAGGTCGGCGGCGACGGCGACGATCGCGCCCAGGCCGTGCGCCTGCTCGATCACCGGGGTGAGGTCGCGGACCACGCCGGTGGCACCCGGGTACTGGAGCAGCACGCCGAAGACGCCGCGCTCGGCGATCTCGGCCGGGATGCCCTCGGACAGGTCGGCGACGACGACCTCGACGCCGGTCGGCACGGCGCGGGTGTTGATCACCGCGACGGTCTGCGGCAGGGTCTCGGCGTCGACCAGGAAGACGCCGCCCTTGACCTTGGTGACGCGGCGGGCCAGCGCCATCGCCTCGGCGGCCGCGGTGCCCTCGTCCAGCAGGGAGGAGCCGGAGGTCGGCAGGCCGGTCAGGTCGGAGACCAGGGTCTGGAAGTTCAGCAGCGCCTCCAGGCGCCCCTGCGAGATCTCCGGCTGGTACGGGGTGTAGGCGGTGTACCAGGCCGGGTTCTCCATGACGTTGCGCAGGATCACCGGCGGGGTGAAGGTGCCGTAGTAGCCCAGGCCGATCATCGGCTGGAGCACCTGGTTGCGGCCGGCCAGCTCGCGCAGTTCGGCGAGGACCTGGGCCTCGGACCGGCCCGCGGGCAGGTCCAGGGCGGTGATGGAGCGGATCGCCTCGGGCACCGCGGTCCCGGCGAGCTCGTCCAGCGAGCCGTAGCCGACGGACGCCAGCATCTTCTCCTGCGCGGCGGCGTCGGGGCCGATGTGGCGGTTCTCGAAGGGGCTGGCCAGCTCAAGCTCGGTGAGGGTCGAGGCGCCGGTGGGGCGTCCCGCGTTCGGCTGGGCGTTCATGGTGGTCGAGGCCTCCTGGTCACGGACCGGCGGGGGTACGCACGCCGGCCGGCTCCACCGCTGCGGGCAGCGGACGAGCCTGGGCGCGCGGACCCAACAGGCCTCCCCCTCTGTCATCGGGACCTGAGAGCTTCACCCGCACGGAGCGCTGTGGGCGCTCCGCCGGCTTGCACCGTCGGTGAGGGTGGTGATCGCCGGCTTCCGTGCCGACGCTCCTGCCCTGCTTTCCAGAGTGACCTACCCCACACGGTACGGATGCCTGAGAGATTCCGGGGAGGAGTTGCTCCTTCGGCGCTCCGACCAGCGGTTTTCGTGATCGGAGACTCTCCCGAGCGGGCTCTGCGGTCGCCGCCCAGGGTACCAGCGGGAGGCCCCCCGATCACGGGTGTGTCTGGTCACTGGAGGTCTACGCGCGTCCCCCGGACGGTCCAGTGCCAACCCCGTACGGCGCACCCGGGGTCGCGCTCGTCCGATTCATGGCTTTTGGTGTGAAGTGGCGGACGGAATCGGGTGCTCCGGCCGCCTTCCTGCGGGAGTTCCGCAGGTTCAGCGCGCGGGAGGAAAGAAGTGCAGACGGACATCGACCCCCGGGACCTCATCGGCCACAAAGCCGTCGACCGCAACGGAGACAAGATCGGCACGGTCGACGAGGTCTACCTGGACGACGCCACCGGCCGGCCCGAGTGGGCCGCGGTCCGGACCGGCATCTTCGGCCGGGACGCCTTCGTCCCCCTGACCACGAGCGAGTTCGCCGGCGACGAGCTCCGGGTGCCGTACGACAAGTCGCTGGTGAAGGAGTCGCCGGACTTCGGCGTCGGCCAGCACCTGTCCCCCGCCCAGGAGCTCCAGCTCTACCGCTACTACGGGCTCGACACCCCGATGGACAGCCGCCCGAACGGCGAGAACGGGAGCCGGCCCAGGCAGCCCGACCTCGACTTCGGCACCACGGCGGCGGCGGCCGCCACGACGACCGCGGCGGCCCCGGCCAAGTCGCTCACCTTCCACACCCCCGAGCGGTCACCCGAGCGGTCGCCCGAGCACTCCCCCGAGTCCGCACCGACCAGGCCCCCCGTTGCCGCCGCGCCCGTTGCCGCCGACACCACCAGGACCGCCCCGGAGGCCGAGCTGCGGAGCCTCAGCACCCCCGCGGCCCCCACCGCCTCCCCGCCGGCCGAGCCCGGCTTCGCCGCACCCGCCGCCAGCACCGCCTCCGCCGCCCCCGTCGTGGAGCCGAAGCCGCAGCCGCAGCCCGCCGCCACGCCCGCCCCCACGCCCGCCCCGGCGGCCGCCACCGCCGCGGCCGCGAACGTCACCGCCGCCGCGAACGCCGACGCCTCCTCGTCCGCCCCCAGCAGCCCGGTCGAGATCACCTGCCGCGAGGAGCGGCTGGAGATCACCACCGAGTGGCACACCCTCGGTACCGCGAAGCTGCGCAAGTACGTGACGACCGAACAGGTGGAGCGCCGCATCCCGGTGGTCCGCGAGCGCGTCCGGGTCGAGCGGACGCCGATCAGCGACGCCGAGCGCGCCACGCTCACCGAGAAGGAGATCTCCGAGGCCGTCGAGGAGGTGACCCTCCGCGAGGAACGCGCGGTGGTGCGCAAGTACCTCGCCCCCGTCGAGCGGGTCCGCCTGATCGTCGAGCGGTACACGACCGAGGAGGTGGTCCGGGAGGAACTCCGCCGCGAGAACGTCGAGGTCCACGACGCCACCGCCACCCGGCCCACCGCCTCGGCCACCCCCGCCCATTCCGCCGCCCCGCCCTCCGGCGCGTCCCCCGACGCGGCCCGTGACATGGCCCACGAGGCGCCCCGCCCGGCCGGCCTGCGACCGCTCGTCTGACCGCGGGGGCAACGCCCCGCGACCAGGGCCCCGGACACCGTCCGGGGCCCTGGTCGCGCGCCCGACCGGGCACCCGACCTCCCTTGTCGCGTACCCGACCGTTCGTCTTTGCCAAAGCTTAACCACTCGATATTTGACACTCTGAAGTATCTCCCTGCATGGTTACTTCAGTTCATTCACTATGTACGGGAGGAAGCAACCGTGAGTGAGGCACCACAGCCCACCACCGCGGCCGAGAAGCAGAGCAGCGCCCGGGTCCTGCCGGCCCTCATCCTGGCGATGCTGTCGTTCAGCGTGGTGCAGACCGCGGTCGTCCCGATCCTGCCCTCGCTGGCCAAGGAACTGAGCGTCTCCGCGTCCAGCATCACCTGGCTGATGACCGCCAACCTGCTCTCCGCAGCCGTGCTGACTCCCCTCCTGGGCCGCTTCGGCGACCTCCGGGGCCGCAAGCCGATGCTGCTGATCTCGCTGGCCGGCCTGGTCGCCGGTTCGGCGCTGGCGGTCAGCACCCACTCCTTCACCTGGCTGGTCGTCGCCCGTGTCCTCCAGGGCGCCGGCGGTGGCGTCCTGCCGCTGGCGATCAGCATCGTCCGGGACGAGCTGCCCAAGCGGAAGGTGACCGGCGGCGTCGCCGCCATCAGCGCCTCGATGGGCGTCGGCTCCGGCCTCGGCCTGGTCGCCACCGGCCTCCTGCTGGAGCACTGGGACTACAAGTCGATCTTCTGGATGGGCCTGGTCTTCGGCCTGATCGCGATCGCCCTGGTCGCCTTCCGCGTCCCGACCGACCCGGTCACCGACAAGGAGGGCGGCGCCGACCCGCTCGGCGCCCTCACCCTGGCCGGCTGGCTCTCCGCGCTGCTGGTCGCGGTCAGCCAGGGCAACCACTGGGGCTGGACCTCCAACAAGACGCTCGGCCTGTTCGCCGTCGCCGCCGTGGTCGCCCTGGTCTGGGGGATCATCGAGACCAAGGTCGCGCACCCGCTCGTGGACATGAAGATGATGGCCCGTCCGGCCGTCGCCTTCACCAACGTGGCCGGCCTGCTCATCGGCTTCGGCATGTACGGCTCCTTCATGGTCATCAGCAACTTCGCCCAGACCCCGGAGAAGCTGACCCACTACGGCTTCACCGCCAGCGTGCTGCACGCCGGCCTCCTGCTGCTGCCGTCCGCGATCGGCTCGATGGTCGCCGCCCCGGTCGGCGCCCTGCTGATCGCCCGTCGCGGCCCGCGTCTGCCGCTGGTCCTCGGTGGCGTCCTCGGCGCCGTCGCGATGGCCTACCTGGCCGTGCGCCACGGGCACGAGGGCGACATCTACACCGCCTCGGCGATCTTCGGTCTCGGCGTCGGCCTCGCCTTCGCCGCGATGCCGGCCTACATCAACGGCGCCGTCCCGGTCGAGCAGAGCGGCATCGCCAACGGCATGAACTCCGTGCTGCGCACGGTCGGTGGCGCGATCGGCACCGCCGTCATGGCCGCCATCCTGACCGGCGACACCATGAAGCTGCCGCCGCAGATCCCGCTCTCCCTGCCCACCCTGGACGCCTACAAGCACGCGTTCTGGACGGCAGCCGTGGTCTGCGCCGTCGCCGGCGTCGTCCCGTTCCTGATCCGCGGCGGCACCGCGGCCGCCACCGCGACGGTCGCCGGCGGCGCGGCCCAGCAGGACTCCAGCCCCGAGCTGGTCAAGACCGACGCCTGACAGGGCGTCCGGCCCCCGCGCTCAGGGACAGGGCGCGGGGCCCCGGCCTCCGTACGTCGCGAGGGCATCACGAACGTACGGGGTCCGGCACGGTGATCGGCCCCACCCGGTACTCCCCCACCGGGTGGGGCCGCTTCGCGCTTCAGGCGCCCTCCGCCGGACCGCCGCCCTCGTCCGGCGCTCCGTCCGCCCCCTCGTCCCGGCGCAGCGGCAGCGGCCGGGAGGGTTCGAGCGCCGGGTCGTCCACCGCGAAGGTCCGCACCCGCCCGCGCTCGCTCCACGGCGTCTCGAACCGTACGGTGACCCTCCCGACGCCGCTGCCCTGCACCCAGCCCGGCCCGTGCTCCGCGTGCCGGACGTCCTGCCCGGGCATCCAGCGCCGCACCACGACGGCCTCCGGCTCCTCCGCGGCCTCCTCGGTCTCGGCCGCCGCCTCCGCGTGCTCCGCGGCCTCCTCCCGCAGCGCCTGGGCGAACAGGTCCTCCTGGGTGTAGTCGGCGAGTTGGGCGACGCCCACGCCGAGCAGCCGGACCCCGCCGGTGATGTCGACCTGCTCGGCCAGCCGGCGCGCGGTCGCGGTGATCACCGTCTCGTCGTCGGTGGGCCCGCCCAGCGTCTCCGAGCGGGTCAGCGTCGAGAAGTCGAACCGCCGGACCTTGAGCACCACCGTCCGCCCGGAGCGCCCGGCCGCCCGCAGCCGCCGCACGCACCGCCCGGCCAGCGCCTCCACCTCGCGCAGCACCCGCTCCCGGTCGGCGAGGTCCACCTCGTAGGTGTCCTCCACCGACACGGACTTGGCGTCCTGGTCGGCGATCACCGGCCGTTCGTCCAGCCCGGTGGACATCTGGAAGATCCCCGCGCCGTGCGCCCGCCCGACCAGCTGCACCAGCTCCGCCTCCCCCGCCTCCGCGAGGTCGGCCACCGTGTTCAGCCCGGCCCGGCGCAGCACCTGCTCGGTGGCCGGCCCGATCCCGGGCAGCGCCCGCACCGGCATCGGGCCGAGCACGGCCCGCTCCTGCCCGGGCTCGACCATCACCAGCCCGTCCGGTTTGGCCTGCTCGGAGGCGATCTTGGCCATCAGCTTGGACCCGGCCGCCCCGACCGATCCGGTCAGCCCGGTCAGCCGCTGGATGTCCGCCCGCAGGTCCTCCGCCAGCGCCAGCACCAGCCGCTCGCCGGTCTCGTGGTCCGCCTCCAGCAGCGCCGGTCCGTACGGACCGGCCTCCAGGTCCACGAAGGCCTCGTCCAGGCTGAGCGGCTGCACCAGCGGGGAGAGCTGCCGCAGCAGCCCCATCACGATCTCGCTGTTCTGCCGGTAGGCCTCGAACCGCCCCGACAGGAAGGCGGCGTTGGGGCAGAGCCGGCGCGCCTGCGCCATCGGCATCGCCGAGTGCACCCCGAACCTGCGCGCCTCGTACGAGGCCGTGGAGACCACCCCGCGTCCGCCGAGCCCGCCGACGACCACCGGCTTGCCGCGCAGGCTCGGCTTGGCCGCCTGCTCCACCGCCGCGAAGAAGGCGTCCATGTCGAGGTGGATGATGCTCGGCAGAGATCGCACCCGCCGATCATCGCGCACGGGTCCGACAGTGCGTGCGAACCCGGCCGGACGGCCCGCGCCCGGGGGCTACCGCTTCGCCGCCTCCGCCAGCGCCTTCGGGATGCCGTCCTCCTGGGGCCCCAGGAACAGCGGGTCCGGCCGCAGCCAGGCGTTGGCCGCCGCCTTGCCCGCCCCGGCGACCTCCCGCAGCCCGCCGTACAGCCAGGTCGCGTCGTGCAGTTCCGGCACCCCGACGGCGTAGGAGCGGATGCCCGCCGCCTCGCACAGGGCCAGCGCGCGGCGGACGTGGAAGTCCTGGCTGACCAGCACCGCGTGGTCCACCCCGAAGATCCGGCGCGCCCGGGTGCAGGAGTCCCAGGTGTCGAAGCCCGCGTAGTCACGGACCACCCGGTCCTCGGGCACCCCGTGCTCGGTCAGGTAGGTGTACATCGCGTCGGGCTCGTCGTACTCGACCCGCCCGTTGTCCCCGGTCACCAGGATCGCCTGCACCTTCCCCTCCCGGTACAGGTCGACCGCCGCGACCAGCCGGTGCTCCAGGTACGCGGAGGGCTTGCCCTGGTACAGCCCGGCGCCGAAGACCACGGCGACCGGCGCGGAAGGCGCGCTCTCCACGGTGCCCACCCGGTCCCCGGCGGCGAACCACACCCAGGCGCTCGGCGCCAGCGCGAGCGAGCAGAGCACCGTTGCGACCTGGAACACCCTGCGCTGCGTCCGCCGCTGCCGCAGCCGCGTCCTCAGCAGCCCGGCCCTGCGCCGCAGCAGCCCCGCTATCCCGGTGCCGACCTCCACGTGCCCTCCCTCGATCCCGTCAACCAGGCAACACGACGAGGCCGCGGGTCCGAACGGTTCCCCGTCCGGGCCCGCGGCCCCGTCGAACGCCTGCTCAGACCGCCCGGTTGCGCCGCTGGGCCAGCTCGTCGGCCGGGTCGTGCCCGACCAGGGTCTCGCCGGTGTCGGTGCGCTCGGCGTGCAGCCGGCCGAGGGTGAGCTCCAGCTCCCGCCAGACCGCTCCCACCGCGATGCCGAAGACTCCTTGACCGCCCTTCAGCAGGTCCACCACCTGCTGCGGCGTGGTGCACTCGTACACCGTCGCGCCGTCGCACATCAGCGTCAGCCCGGCCAGGTCGGCCTGGTCGGCGGCCTGGAGGTGGGCGACCGCCACCCGGATGTTCTGCAGCGAGACACCCGCGTCGAGCAGCCGCTTCACGATCTTCAGCAGCAGGATGTCGCGGAAGCTGTAGAGCCGCTGGCTGGTCGACGGGTACGCGGTGCGGACGCTGGGCTCCAGCAGTCCGGTGCGGGCCCAGTAGTCCAGCTGGCGGTAGGTGATGCCGGCCGCCGCGCAGGCCGTCGGGCCGCGGAAGCCGAGCAGGTCGGACGTCGGGGCCAGCCGCTCGATGGCCGGCTGGCCCGGTTGTACGGCCGGGAACCTGCCCATCCGGGGGAGATCCGTGACGGTGCGAGCGGTGCGCGGCATGTGCACGGCGCACCGGCCTCCCACGGCCGCGTCATCGCCGGTGCTGCTCATGCCTGCCTCCGTCCACTTGTGCTGCGGGCAACCCGACTGCGGGCATCGGCCACCCGGACAGCCACTCCTGACGGTAGGCAGTCCCCTATGACCCGTCAACGATCGCCACGCCGGGCCAGACAAACCACATCACTCAGGAGAGTGGTTTTTCGTGCCCCTAGTGTGGGTAGATGGACGGTTTTTGGCAAAACGGTCGGCCACATGGCCGCACGGCCGGTCCCCGCTACTGCGGACCGCTGCCCCCGAAGTCCTCGGGCGACACCTGGTCGAGGAACTCGCGGAACTTCTCGACCTCGTCCTCCTGCTCGTCCGGGATCGCGATGCCCGCCTCGGCGAGCACCTCCTCGCTCCCGTAGATCGGCGTGCCGGTGCGCAGCGCCAGCGCTATGGCGTCGGACGGCCGGGCGCTCACCTCGACCCCGCCGGAGAACACCAGCTCGGCGTAGAACACGCCCTCCCGCAGGTCGGTGATCCGCACCTCGGTGAGCTGCTGGCCGAGCGCCTCCAGGACGTCCTTGAAGAGGTCGTGCGTCAACGGGCGCACCGGCGTCATGCCCTGCTGGGCGAAGGCGATCGCGGTCGCCTCGCCGGGGCCGATCCAGATCGGCAGGTAGCGATCTCCCCCGACCTCCCGCAGCAGCACGATCGGCTGGTTGGAAGGCATCTCCACTCGGACACCCACGACGTCGAGCTCATTCACACACGCAACCCTATGGCTCCGCTCCCGGATATGAAAGCGCAGAGCCGACGCCGCTGGTCAGCGCGGTGCAGCCGGTGCCGCCGGAATACCACGGCCGCTATCCGCGGGACCGCAGACCGGCCTGGACCATCGCCGCGTGCAGCCGCACCGACAGGGTCGCGAGTTCCCGGGCGGTGGCCTCCGCGTGCGCCCTGGTCTGCGGGTTCCGGTGCCGGCGCAGCGGCGCCACCACCTGCTCCACCAGCGCGATCTCGCGATCCGCCGCGGCCTTCATCGCGCGCAGGTGCCGGGGTTCCAGCCCGTACCGGCCGAGCTCCGCGACCAGTCGGGCCACCTGCAGCGCCTCGCCGTCGTAGCCGCCGTCCGGGCCCGCGGCGACCAGCCCGTAGGACTCCCACTCGGCCAGCTCGGGTTCCCCCGCCTCGGCCGCCGCGAGCAGCTCGGCACGCCCCAGCCGGACGCCGGAGGGCACCTCGCCGGCGGCCACCAGCTCCCGGTCCGCCTCCTCCAGCGGCCCGGGCCGGGTGTCGGCGGCGGAGGGCAGCGCGGGAGGGTTCTCGCCGCGCTCGATCGCGTCCAGGTGCTCCCGGATCACCCGCAGCGGCAGGTAGTGGTCCCGCTGCATGCGCAGGACGTAGGCCAGCCGCTCGACGTCGGCCGGGCTGAACTTGCGGTACCCCGAGGGCGTGCGCTGCGGCTCGACCAGCCCCTCCGCCTCCAGGAAGCGGATCTTGGAGATGGTGACCTCGGGGAAGTCGTCGCGCAGGAAGGCCAGCACCGCGCCGATGCTCAGCAGTTCGTCACCGCCGCGCCGCCGCCCGGCGGGCCGCTCGCTCCGGAGCGGCTGCCGCGGGCCCGCGACCACCCCGCGCCCGCCGCGGTCCGCCTGCGGACCGGACGGGGTGGGGGTGGCCGCCCCGAGAGAAGAGGAAGGGGTATTCGTATTCACTCGGGCTCCTGCCGACGTCGCTTTCAGTACCCCCGGTTGTGGCCGGCGAAGAACACCAGCCGGTACTTCCCGATCTGCACCTCGTCGCCGTTGTTCAGCGACACCTCGTCGATCCGCTCCCGGTTCACGTAGGTGCCGTTGAGGCTGCCCACGTCCGCGACGCTGAAGCCGGCCGGGGTGCGGCGGAACTCCACGTGGCGGCGCGAGACCGTGACGTCGTCCAGGAAGATGTCACCCTGCGGGTGACGACCCGCCGTGGTGATGTCCGAGTCCAGCAGGAAGCGGCTGCCGGAGTTCGGACCGCGCTGCACGATCAGCAGGGCCGAGCCCGGCGGCAGCGCGTCGATCGCCGACAGCACCTCGGCCGACAGGGCCGGCGTGGCGCCGGTGCCGGTCGTGGTGGTGGGGTCGTACGACTCCAGGCCGGAGATGGAGATGGTCGACGTGGTCTCCGCCGCCCCCTCCGGGAGCAGGCCGCCGCGCAGCGCCGTGCCGCAGTTGGAACAGAACCGGGCCGAGGCCGGGTTCTGGTTGCCGCACCTGGGGCACGGAGTGGGGCCAGCCATGTTCACAGCCTCCTGGCGCGGCACACCCGACGGGTTGTGCCCGGCGTACGGATCCGGGGCAAACCCTCCACCAGAGGTTGAGGGTCCTGACGGGAAACCTATGCGCGGCTCGCCGGAGGGGTCAACCGACGCGCCGTAGCCCGCCGGATTCCCCGCGTACTGGGCGGCGCCGCCGTCCCGGTACAGCTGCTGACCTGCGTACGGCGCGGCCTCGGGGGCCGGACGCATGCCCGGCACTGCGGGCTCGTCCTCCGGTCGGCGGTGACGCGCGGTGGGCGCCTCGACGGCGGCCGCGTCACGGCCCTTGTTGCGACCGAACAACTTCGAGAAGAAACTCACGGGCGAATCCCCTTGCGTGTGACAGACCCGCCCGCGGGGCAGGGTGAGAACCTCGGACATGCTGCGAGCCCGGTCGTTGCGGCTCGGGATCGCCGGAGCGGTACTCCGGCGGTCGGTACTGCGGTTGTTGCTCCGGAGCGTACTGGTGCGAACCAGTCTCGCCCATGTGACGGCGGCGTCCCCCGGCGGGTGCCGCCCGCCCTTGACGGGCCGTTCGCCGGGCGCCCCGTCACTTCGGAGCCGGCTTGGCGTACTGCGGCGACTTCGGGTCCACGAGGGCGTCGACGACCACCTTCTGCTGCTGGGCGATCGTCGCCCGCGCCTGGTGGCTCTCCAGCGTGCGGACGACACCTCCCGGGATGTTCAGCGCGGGTGTCAGATCCTGCGGGTTCCCCACGACCGTGAAGCGGTAGGGCTGCGAGACCTTCTTCCCGTCGATCTGCACTCCACCGCCCGACAGGTCGGTGAAGTAGGTGTTGACCACCACGCGCACGTCGTTGATCTGAATCGCCTCCGCCCCCGCCGCTCGAAGTTCTTGCAGGGTGTCCAGCAGCATATCTGCCTTCACCTGCCCTTGGGGATCATCGACCGTGAGTACGATGCCCGGACCAGTGGCTTTGACGGTACCGGCGAGCACACCGAGCTCCGTCACCTTCTTCCTGGTCTGTTCCTGGGCCTCCTTGGCCTGGTTGGAGCTGTTCTCCAACTTCGCCAGGGACTGCTCCAGCTCCGCCTTCTCCTGCTGGAGACGCTGCTGACGGCTGTCCAGTTCGTCGAGGATCCGCACCAGGTCCTCCTGGCGGGCCCCGCGCAGCTGGCTGTGGTGGTCGTTGGTCGACCGCACCTGGATCGCCAGCCCCAGGCCGAGCGAGAACAGCAGCAGCGCCACCACCAGCTGGCCGCGCGACAGCCGCGGCGGCCAGAGCGCCGCCTTCAGCCGCCGCCGGCCGGTGTTCCGGTCCGGAGCGGGCTCGGGCTCGGGCGCCGCTTCCGACTCGGGCTCGGACTCGGACTCGACCTCGGGCTCGGGCTCGGGCTCGGCGCCGGGCGCGGGTACCGGCTCGGGCTTCGCCTCGGCGACGGGTCCGGCCTTCGCCTCCGGCTTCGTCCCGGCCTTCGTCCCGGCCGCAGGTGCCGGCCCGACGACCTTCGTGAGCCGCAGCGTCGGCTCGGGCGCCGAATCGGCCTCAAGCTCAGCCTTAGCGTCAGACTTCTCCTCCGGGGCCTCCTCGGCGGCGGTCCCCCCGGCGGCCACGGCCGGGTCCTCCGAGCCTTCCGGACCGGACTCCCCGTCCATCTCCGGCCCGGGGGTGCCCACGGCCTTCTCGGCGGGCTTCACGGCCGCCTCGATGCCGACGACCTCCCGAGGTTCCCCGCCCGGCTTCCCGGCGGCCGGACCGACCGCCGCCGCCTCCGGCTCCGCCGCCACCGCCTCCTCGCGGCGCGGCTCAGGCACGGAAGACATGGCGCCGGATCGCGGCCGCGTTGGAGAAGATGCGAATGCCGAGGACGACGACCACACCGGTGGACAGCTGCGAGCCGACCCCCAGCTGGTCACCGAGGAAGACGATCAGTGCCGCGACCACCACGTTCGACAGGAACGAGACGATGAACACCTTGTCGTTGAAGATCCCGTCGAGCATCGCCCGGACGCCGCCGAACACGGCGTCCAGCGCCGCCACCACCGCGATCGGCAGGTAGGGCACGACGGCGTCCGGCACCTCGGGTTGGACGAAGAGGCCGACGACCACCCCGATCACAAGACCCAGTACGGCAATCACGGTCTGGCTGCTCCTGTCCCTGTCGTGGTCTTGGTGGGTCCGGTCGACGGACGCCGCTTGGTGGTGGGAGTTCCGCCTGGCCCGGCCGACGAGGCCGATGCGGAGGACGGGGCCGATGGTGAGACGGACGCGGCGGGGCTCTCCTGGGTTCCGGCTCCGGTCGGCGGCGTACCGCCCGGAGTCGTCGGGGAGGCCGCGGGCGAGGTCTCGGGCGTCACCGGCTGCGCGGTCCGCAGCGTCACCCCCACCGCCGCCGGCAGCGTCAGGTTCTTCTGCACGGAGAGCGTCGACTTGATGCCGTACTGCTCCTGGAGCAGCCGCAGGTACTGCCCGGCCATGTCCTTCTCGAAGGCGGTGAGGAGCTTCGAGCCGTCCCCGACCGCCTGGATGCTGTACGGCGGCACCAGCGGCCGGTTGTCCACCAGCACCGCCTCGCCGGCGGCCCGGATCGCGGACAGCGCGGTCAGCCGCTGGCCGTTGATCGCGATCGCCTCGGCCCCGGATCCCCAGAGGCCGTTCACCACCAGCTGCAGGTCACGGTCCCGCAGCCGTCCGCTGTTGGAGAAGCCCTGCCCGGCCCGCGGGTCGACGTTGCCGCCGGCGCCCGTGCCCGTGGCGTCCTCCAGGACCAGCTTCAGGCCCGGCCCGGCGACCGGGCCGAGGCCCACGGCCCCGCTCAGCCCACCGGGATCGCCGTCCCCCGAGGCGAGCGCCTGCTGCTGGGTGCTGTCGACCTTGAGCCGCAGCTCCTGCACCTGCTTCTGCAACTGGTCGGCCGAGGTGTTGCTGTCGTTGATCCGGTGGATCAGCGCGTCCCGCTCCTTGGCCAGCGACGGCTCGGCCTTGTGGGCGTTCACGGCGCCCACCGTCACCACCCCGCCGACCAGCGCCAGCCCGGCGCCGAGCGTGAGCAGCCCCTGCCAGGTGCCGGGTATCCGGCTGTCGCGGGCTCCGCCGCGCGCGGCGGCCGCCTCCGCGTAGCCCTCGTCGAGGCTGTGGTCCATCACATTGGTCAGCAAGGACATCGAGGCGTCCGGACGGTTGTACCGTCCGTTCGGGGCACTCGGTGTCGGCGTCGCTGGCATGGAGACCATCGTCCCACGCCGCCGACGGGCCCCGTGCACGGCCCCTGAGCTGCACACACGCTGCACACATGACGGAAAGTGACGGATTGTTCCGAATAGTGTGAAAACGGACAGCGGGGCGCACGGATCACACCGCGCGCCCCGCCGTTCGAGGCCGTTCCGAGCCTCAGGCAGTGCTCAACCCCGGCCGCTCACCGCCCCGCTCCGTCGACCACGGCCGCCCACTCGTCCAGCAGCGCCTCGGTGGCCTCGTCGTCCGGGCCCTCCGCCCACAGGTGGGTGACCGCCTCGGCCGGGTCCGGCAGCACCAGCGTCCACCGCCCGTCGGCCTCGACCACCCGGACGCCGTCGGTGGTGTCCAGCCGACGGCTGCCGGCCGCCTCCACCACCGAGCGCATGACCATGCCCTTGGCCGCCCACGGCGTCGCGATGTCCCGGCGCCGGATGTGCGCCTGCGGAATCCGCGCGTCGATCTGGCTCAGCGTGAGCTGGGTCCGCGCCACCAGGCCGACCAGCCGGACGAACGCCGCGGCGCCGTCCAGCACCCCGCTGAACTCGGGCACCACGAAACCGCCGCGCCCGTCCCCGCCGAACACCGTGCCCTCGGCGGAGGCCGCCTTCGCGAGGTCGTCCGGCGTCGTCGTGGTCCAGATGACCTGGGTGCCGTGGTACGCCGCGACCTGCTCGGCGATCCGGGTCGTGGTCACCGGCAGTGCCACCTGCCCGCTGCGCCGCTCGGCCGCGACCAGGTCCAGCAGCACCAGCAGCGCCCGGTCGTCGTCGATCACCCGGCCGAGCTCGTCCACGAACGCGACGCGTTCGCCCACCGGGTCGAACCGGACGCCGAAGGCCGCCCGCGAGGAGGCGACCAGCTCGCCCAGCCTGGCCAGCCCGGCCCTGCGCTCCTCCGCGTCCTCCGTCGGCCTGGCCTCGTCCAGCCCGGTGGAGACGGTCAGCGCCTCCACCCCGAGCCGGCCGAGGATGCTCGGCAGGACCAGGCCCGCGCTGCCGTGCGCGGTGTCCACGACCACCTTCAGCCCGGCCTCCCGGACCCCGGTGGTGTCCACCGTCCGCAGCAGGTTGCCCGCGTAGGAGTCGAAGACGCTGGACGGGAAGGTCAGGTCCCCGATCTCCCCCGGGAACGCCCGCCGGTACTCCTGACGTGCGTAGACCCGGTCCAGCTTGCGCTGGCCCGCCTGCGAGAGGTCCGCCCCGCGCTCGTCGAAGAAGAGGATGTCCAGCGAGTCCGGCACACCCGGCGTGGTCCGCAGGAAGATCCCGCCGGCGCTCCCCCGGGCCGTGTGCTGCCGGGCCACCGGCATGGGCACGTTCTCCAGGTCCCGGACGTCGATCGCGGAGGTCTGGAGCCCCGAGATCATCGCCCGTTTGAGCGCACGCGCACCACGCGAGTGGTCACGCGCGATGGTGACGGTGGCGCCCTTCTTCAGCGTCGTCGCGTACGCCCCCGCCAGCCGCACGGCCAGCTCCGGGGTGATCTCGACGTTCAGGATGCCCGAGACGCCGCGCACCCCGAACAGGTGCTCCTGGCCGCGCGACTCCCAGATCACCGAGGTGTTGACGACGGCGCCGGCCTCGATGGTCTTGAACGGGTAGACCCGGACGTTCGCCCCGATGATCGACTCCTCGCCGACCAGGCACTCGTCCCCGATCACCGCGCCGTCCTCGATCCGCGCGGCCCGCATCACATCGGTGTTCTTGCCGACCACGCAGCCCCGCAGGTTGCTCTGCGGCCCGACGTAGACGTTGTCGTGCACCACCGCCTTGTGCAGGAACGCGCCGCGCTTGACGACCACGTTGCTGCCCAGCACGGTGTGCTCGCGGATCTCCACCCCGGCTTCGACCTTGGCGTAGTCCCCGATGTACAGCGGCCCGCGCAGCACCGCGTCCGGATCCACCTCGGCACCCTCGGCGACCCAGACGCCCGGGGAGATCTCGAATCCGTCCAGCTCGACGTCGACCTTCCCCTCCAGGACGTCGGCCTGGGCCTTGCCGTAGCTCTCGTGGGTGCCCACGTCCTCCCAGTAGCCCTCGGCGACGTAACCGTAGACCCGCTTGCCCTCCTTCAACAGCTGTGGGAAGACGTCACTCGACCAGTCGACGGACTCACCCGCCGCCACGTAGTCGAAGACCTCGGGCTCCATCACGTAGATACCGGTGTTCACCGTGTCGGAGAAGACCTGCCCCCAGGTCGGCTTCTCCAGGAAGCGCTCGACCCTCCCCTCGTCGTCCGTGATCGTGATGCCGAACTCCAGTGGATTCGGCACTCTCGTGAGACAGACGGTGACCAGAGCGTTCTTGCTGCGGTGAAAGTCGATCAATTCCGAGAGATCGAAGTCGGTCAGCGCGTCACCGGAGATCACCAGAAAGGAATCGTCCTTGAGCGCGTCCTCGGCGTTCTTGACACTCCCCGCAGTGCCCAGTGGCGTCTCCTCGTGGGCATAGGTCAGATGCATGCCCAGCTCTTCGCCGTCACCGAAATAGTTCTTGACCAGCGACGCCAGGAACTGCACGGTGACGACGGTGTCGGAGAGGCCGTGCCGCTTCAGCAGCCGAAGCACGTGCTCCATGATCGGCCTATTGGCGACCGGAAGCAGCGGCTTCGGCATGCTGGAGGTCATCGGGCGGAGTCGGGTGCCCTCGCCCCCTGCCATTACAACGGCTTTCATTACGGGTGCGTCCTCCTTCGCGGTGGTGGACCAACAGGTCCATCAAAGCGTTCCAGAAGGTTCTCTACCCGGAAGGTATCGTCCGACGCACCGATGAGGCGTGGGGCTTCTCTCAGATCACGTCTCAGACTGTGGACGCGGAGCCCGCGGTGCTGGCCCGGACGATCCGCCGCGCCTGAACCGCGTAAAGAATCGCGGCCCACCAGTACAGCGTCGTCCCCCACCAGATGAACGCCCAGCTCACCACCTCGGCCGGCCGGGCGATCCAGCTGTCCACGCTGCCGAGCAGCAGAAGCGGAAACGCGTACATCAGATTGAAGGTCGCCGCCTTGCCCAGGAAACTCACCTGGAGCGGTCCGTAGCCGTGCCGGTTCAGAATCGGCAGCAGCGCGGCGATGAATACCTCACGGGCCAACAGGATCGCGGTGAGCCACCACGGCAGAATCTCACGCCAGGTCAATCCGACCAGCGTGGACAGCACATAGAGCCGGTCGGCCAGCGGATCGAGCAGCTGCCCCACCCGGCTGATCTGCCCCCACCGCCGGGCGAGCTTCCCGTCCAGGTAGTCGCTGATCCCGCTCAGCATCAGGATCAACAGCGCCCAACCGTCATTGTTGGGCCCGTCGAACACCGGCCACAGGATGAGCCAGAGAAAGAGCGGAACACCGACCAGCCGGCCCATGCTCAGCATGTTGGGGATGGTGAGGACGCGATCGGTCTGGACCCGCGTCTCCTGGACCTCCACCCGGGGGCCTCCTGTCCCGTACTACGACAATTGCATGTTGACCCTACAACAGAGAAGCCCCCGACCGGTTCACCCGGCGGGGGCTTCTCTAGAATAATTGTTCGGCGGCGTCCTACTCTCCCACAGGGTCCCCCCTGCAGTACCATCGGCGCTGTAAGGCTTAGCTTCCGGGTTCGGAATGTAACC
>NZ_JBICVH010000021.1:0-240179 GCF_043198905.1 Kitasatospora sp. NPDC048715
GGGCGTCGTTGGCAGTCTGAAAATCACCCGTCACGCCCCTTTCCGCACCCACCCCCTGCGCCGCCCCCTTCCGCAGCGCGTCCCTCTCGCGGGGGAGGGAGGGGCCCGATCGCGGTGTGGGGGTGCTCCTCTCGGTGGGGGTGGTGGGACGCCTTTCGCGGTGGGGGGTGGGGGTGCTCCTCTCGGTGGGGTGGGGTGTTGGGGTCAGGCGGCGTGGGCGGCTTGGAGCCAGTTGGTGAACTCGCAGGCGAAGTGCCACTGGTGGCCGGTGGGGAGGAGGTCGGGGGCGGCTTCCGGGAACTGGACGGTGAGGCGGATGCGCAGGCCGTCGGGGGTGTCGGCGAATTCGTGGAGGACGTGGAGGACCTCGGTGCCGTCGGCGAGGGTGCCGGTGCCGCCGATGCGGACCGGGAAGGTGTCGTCGCCGGGGAGGTCGTGGTGGAAGTGGAGGAAGAAGCGGGCCGGGCCGGTGCCGATGGTTTCGATGATCTCGACCTGCTCGCCGGTGGAGTCGGCGAGGTAGTGCTCGGGGTTGGCGGCGAGCAGGGCGGCACGGTCGCCGTCCTGCAGGCGGGCCTGCCACCAGGTGAGGAAGGCGTCGGCGTCGATGCCGGTGGCGGTGAGTTCGGTGACGGCGGTGCGCCGGCGGCCGGCGGAGGCCCGGGCCCAGCCGGCCAGGGCGGTGTCGGCGGCGGTGGTGTCGGGGGTGAGCAGTTCGCGCGTCCGGTCGTCGCCGAGGCGCTGCTTGAGCAGGCGCAGGGCGGCGCGGGCGCGGTCGAGTTCCCAGGCGAGGACGGCCTCCCGGGGGTGGGGGGTGCCGTCGATCTCGGTGCGGATGGTGAGGCCGGGCTGCATGGCGTCGCTCCTTGAAGAGGGCGAGAAGGCGGAGGAATTTTCTCCGCTTCTGGTGACGCTAGCATAGGGGGAGAGATTTTCTCCGGTTAGGGAGTTGTGGATGAGGGCCGACGCGGAGCGCAGCCGGCGCAGGATCCTGGACGCCGCCTGCGAGGTGTTCCTGGAGCGGGGCCCGGACGCCCCGTTGGACGCGGTGGTGCGGCGGGCCGGGGTCGGCCCGGGCACGCTCTACCGGCGGTTCCCCGACCGGGAGGCGCTGGTCCGCGAGCTGGTCACCGACCTGCTGGCCCGGCTCACCGAGGCCGCCGAGCAGGCGCGGGCGGCCGAGCCGGATCCGTACCTGGCGCTGCGCCGCTTCGTGCACGCCGCCGCCGATCTGCGGATGGGGGCGGCGATCGTGGTGCTGTTGGAGCACCTGGTGGTGGACGAGGAGCTGGTGGCGGTTCGCCGGGGCACCGTCGTGGCGGTCGAGGGGCTGCTGCGGGCCGCGCGGGAGGCCGGGCGGCTGCGCCCCGGCGTGGGGATGGGGGACCTGGTGCTGCTCTGCGTCCGGGTGTCCCGTCCGCTGCCGGGGGCGCTGGCGGCGCTGGACGCGGACGGCTCCCTGGTCCACCGGCACCTGGACCTCGCGCTGGCCGGGTTGGCCGGCGAACCGGACGGACCGCCGGGGCGGGCGTTGGGCTTCGACGAGGTGATCGCCGCGGCCGGGCGGCCCGGTGAGCCGGTTCCGGGGCGGGTGACAGAGTGACCGCCATGGACGAGGACGAGCTGGTGCGGGCCTGGCGGGCGGGCGAGCGGGAGCCGGGGGCGGTGCTGCTGGACGGGTTCCACGCGCTGAAGCACGCGCTGCGGTTCGGCGGCGAGGTGCGGCGGGTGCTGACCGCCGACCGGGCGGCTCTGCTGCTGTTGGCGGGTGAGCTGGCGCCGGATGTCGTGCCGGCACTGGAGGGGCTCGCGGTGGAGGTGCCGGAGGCCGTGCTGCGGGGGCTGGTGCCGCGGTTGCACCCGACCGGGGTGGCCGCTTCGGCGGTGCGGCCCGGTGCGCGGGCGAACCGGGCGGTGCTGGCCCGTCGGCCGCGGGCGGCGCCGGTGGTGGTGCTGGAGAATCCGCGCAACCTGGGGAACGTCGGGGCGGTGATCCGGCTGGCGGCGGGGTTCGGTGCCACCGGGGTGGTGACCACCGGGGACCTGGATCCGTGGCACCCGAACGTGCTGCGGGGCAGCGCGGGACTGCACTTCGCGACCGCGGTCGAGCGCTTGGATCCGGAGCAACTGCCGGACGGGCCCCTGTACGTGCTGGATCCGGAGGGGGCGGACATCCGGGACGTGCCGTTCCCCGACGAGGCGCTGCTGGTCTTCGGCACCGAGCGGCACGGCGTGTCGGAGGAGCTCAAGGCGCGCGCCGACCACCTGGTGGCGGTGCCGATGCAGCCGGGGGTGTCCAGCTTCAACCTGGCGACCAGCGTCGGGATGGGCCTCTTCCACTGGATGTCGGGGCGGCGCTGAGGCGCGGTGCCCGGGTGGGCACCGCGCCCCGGCGGGGCCGTCAGGAGAAGAGCCGGCGCCAGGTGTCGGGGCCCGGGTAGCCGTCGGCCTCGCTGCCGCGCCAGCCCTGGGCCTGCTGGAAGGCCTGGACGGCGCGGCGGTCGCTCTCCGTCCAGCGCGGGCCGGGGCCGACGCCGTACGAGCCGCCGAAGCCCTTGCGGACCAGCTGTTCGCCGAGCAGACGGACGTGGTCGTTGTTCTGGCCGGGGCCGAAGTACCGCGCACCGGGGAAGGCCGAGCCGCCGGTGGTGGGCGGCGGGGGCGGCAGCGGGGTGCCGCTCCCGCCGCCGATGTCGCGGCCCTTGCCGTTGACCAGGTAGTCCCAGGTGTCCTTGCCGGGGATGCCGTCGGCCTCGTTGCCGCGCCAGCCCTGGGCCTGCTGGAAGGCCTGGACGGCGCGGCGGTCGGCCTCGCCCCAGCGCGGGCCGGGGCCCTCGGAGTAGAACGCGGCGCCGCCGCGCCGCACCAGCAGTTGGCCGAGCTCGGTGACGTACGCGTTGTTGGCGCCGGGGCCGAACTTGGCGGTGCCGGGGAAGGCGGTCGAGGAGGTGCCGCCGCCGCCGTTGCCGCCGGCGGACAGGCCGGTGTAGCGGTACGGGACGTAGCCGCCGGAGTTGTTCCAGTACGCGTACGGGGTGGAGCGCTTCTTGGTGGCGGGGCCGGTCTGCTCGTAGGCGACGTACTTGGTGCGGGAGGAGTCGGTCCAGCCGCCGAAGATCGTCACGTGCGAGCCGGCCTGGGGGTTGGCCGGGTTGTTGTAGATGAGGACGTCGCCGGGCTGGAGGTCGTTCTTGCCGATCCGCTCCGCGAAGTCGGGCAGTGTCCAGGTGGTCTGACTGCTGCCCAGGCCCCAGGCCATCGAGACGAAGCCGGAGCAGTCCTGGCGGTAGCCGTCCGACCAGTAGCGGCTCATGCTGTACGGCACGCCCTGGTCGACCCAGGTCTGGGCGCGCTGGATGATCTGGGCCCGGGTGAGCGGCGCCGCGGCGGTGCGCGGGGCGGCGAAGGCGCGGGCGCCGGGGGCCTGGCCGTAGAGGCCGCTGACCTCGCCCTGGGGGGTCTGTGACCGGGCGCTGCTGCTGCCGCCCGGGGTGGGGCCGGGCGCGGGGGCCGCGGTGGCGGAGCCGGCGGCGGCCGTTCCGCCGCCTATCGCGGTGCCCACGGCGGCCATCAGGACGGCGGCCCGGCGGCGGACGCTGCGGGCGGCGGCGTGGCCGCCCTCGTGGACCGGCGCGGCGTGCAGCCGTGCGCGTCGGCGGGCGTTGCAGCCCCCGCATATGCAGTCCTCCGCCGGTTCGACGTCGTCGAACTCGATGAGCGGGGACAGGGGGTCGGTCAGGGTCATGCTCCGCCTCTTTCCCGGACTATTCCGCGTGTTATCCGGACCAAAGTCCCAAAGCGGGCGGGATGAGTCACGGTGGGTTAGGCCGAACGGGTGAGACCCGTTCGGCTCCCGAGCGTTGCGTCGATCGGCGGGAGGGCCCAGGGGAGGTGAGGCGCGGTCAGCGCGGGATGGCGGCCGAGTACTCGGGGTCGCTCCAGGTCAGCGGGGTGGCGTCGACCAGTTCGACGACGCCGGTGACGGTCAGTTCGACCATCCGTTCGGCGCCCGGGACGCCCTGCCGGGCCTCCTCGGACCAGTCGGCGCGGGCCTCGCCGGTCACCAGCAGCGCCCCGCCGGTCTCCCAGTCGGGCAGCAGCAGGCCGGCGCGCGGGTCCAGCTCCAGGTTCCCGAGCGTCAGGAACATGCTGTTGCCCGGGTACTCCGGCCAGCGCAGCCGGTCCGGTGCCACCGGTCGCAGGAAGCCGGGGAGGCCGCCGCGGTGGGAGGCGTCCACGCTGCCGTCCGGGCCGGTGCTGGCGATGAAGAAGGTGTCCGCGGTGGCCGCCGCCAGGCGCTGCGCGGTGGTCAGCGCCGGACCGGTGGCGACCGTGCGGGGCGGGCCGGCGGCCGGGCGGTCCGTCGGGGTGCGGCGCTGGATGTACTTCGGGCAGTTGGCGACCACCTCCTCGGCGTGCACCAGCAGCCCGCCCCGGCCGTCCGGGACGGAACGCCCGTTGAGCCGCATCCGGCGCCGGCCGGCCGGGTCCAGTGCGATGGTGCCGACCCGCGCCGGGCGGTCCAGGGCCCCGGCCAGCGGGTCGGCCCCGGCCGGGAGGGCGGCGACGGCCAGGGTGTGTTCGTCCGGGGCGGAGAGGAAGCCGGCCGGGCCGGCCAGCTGGGTGGCCCAGACCCGGCCGTCCCGGTCGGCGGCGCCGACGACCAGCATCCGGCGCTCGGTCAGGAAGCGGGCGGCGACCGTCGGGACGGTGCGGCGGATCGACCGGCCGGCGTGGTCGGCCCGTCCGGTCCGGTCGGCCCGGGCCTGGACGGTCCGCTCGCCGGGGTGGTACGGCGTGCTGGTGGTCATGGTCGGCTCCCTGGCGGTGGTCGGGGCGCGTTCTAGAAGAAGCCGCAGGTCGGGGCATCGGCGGTGGGGGCTTCGGCCTCGGTGCCGTCCACGCCGGTGCGGGTGTAGACCTCCAGCCGGATGCCGTCCGGGTCGGTGAAGAAGATGCCGCCGGAGGACGAGCCCTCGCTGTGCGGGACGACGCCGTCGTAGGCGAACTCCGCGCCGAGCCCGCGCAGCAGCCGTTCGGTGGCGCGGACCTCGTCGAGGCTCTCGACCTCGAAGGAGAGGTGGTGCAGGCCGGGGCCGGTGGTGGCGAAGGTGCCCGCGCTCTGCTGCCAGAGCGTCACCACCAGGCGGCCGTCGCGGCCGAGCAGGGCGTAGCGGCGTTCGGGGTCGGTGCCTTCGGCGGTGACCTCCAGGCCGAACACGGCGCGGTAGAAGTCGAGCGAGCGGGCCAGGTCGGTGACGTTCAGTCCCACGTGGCCGGTCTGCAGGGTGCGGAGCTGGGTGGTGGCGGACATGCCTGGTCACTCCCGGAGGCTTCGGGGTCCGGCGAGGCTGCTGCCTAACCGGTACTCATGAGAGTAGGAGTTAGGTGATGCAGCGTCAACCAGTGAACGGCGGTGGAACGGTTAGGTTTTGCGGCGGGCGCGCGAAAGCCCCGCCGGGCCTGACGGTCCCGACGGGGCTCGGAAGGAGGGAGGCCCGGCCCCTGGCTAGGCCCACTCCCAGCGGATGCCGATGTGGCCCGGCTGCTGGTCCGGGGCCAGGACGTGGGCGCTCGCCGAGGCACCGATCCACAGCTGTTCGCGGCGGTGGTCGACGTCGGCGCCGGGCTCGCGGTCGTAGCGCTCGCAGTGCGCGGGGACGGCCGCCGGGTCGAAGTGCACCTGGAGCACGTACTCGCGCACCGGGCTGGCGAAGCGGCGGCTGTACTCCATGGTCGGGCCGCCGGGCGGGATCTCCACCTCGTACTCGAAGACCGTGCTGTCGCCGAGGCCGAGCGGGCGGTCCAGCATCAGCTCGGCGACGATCAGCCCGGCCTCGGGGCGGCGGCGCACCCGGCCCAGCCGGCCGTGCCGCACCGAGGTGATCTCCGGACAGCCGGCCGCCTCCTCGTCGGCCATGTGCACCACCAGGCAGCGGCCGACGCCGCCGACCGTGGCGCGCACCACCTGGCGCATCCGCAGCAGGTTGCCGCGCCGCTCGGCGTCCACGTAGTAGGAGTCGTGGATGCTCAGCCGCTCCAGCTCGCCGGCCGGCGGGGCGTTCAGCTCGGCGAAGATGTTGGCGATCTCCTGCTCGCCCGGCCAGACGTCCTCCAGTCCGAGGTGGCAGGTGTTGGCCGCGGCGGCCCAGCGGCCGCGCGGGCGCGGCGGGCCGAGCAGGGAGGAGAGCGCGCTGTGCGGCAGACCGAGCAGTTCCTCCAGCAGGTGGACGGCGCGCAGCGAGCTGGCCCGTTCGGGCTGGCTGCGGCCGCGCCGCCAGTAACTCAGGGTCGTGACACTGACCCTGACACCCCGTCCGGCGAGGGCGGCGCGGATGCGGTCCAGGCTGAGGCCGCTGGCCTCGATGGCCAGGTGCAGGGTGTCCGCGAAGCCGCCGACCGGGGCGAGCCGGCCGGGCGTTGGTGCGGGGGCGCCGGCGGGAGCCGGTCCGGGGCGCTCCGTGTGCGACCCGACCAGCCGCAGTCGCGCGGCGTCCTGTGGTTGCTGTGCGGCCATGCGGTGACCCTCCCCACCAGGTGAGTTCGGCGGGACCGGGCCGGCGCCGGGGCGCGCCGCCAGCGGCTTCACCGAGCTTTGGGGAACCCTATGCACGGTCGAGAGGCTACGTCATCAGTCGTGCGTATGACAGTGGTCACGGCAGGTGGACCGAAGGGTTAGCGATCTTGAAACAGTCCGGAAACACGAGCCGCCGACCTGGGCCCGCACACCGCCGTGGGCGGGCCCGGACGGACACCGCCGGGGCGGGCCATGACGGCTCCGCCCCGGCGGGGGTTCGGTGGTGCTACCGGTCGGTGATCAGCTCACGTTCAGCGCGACGTCGTCGATCACGAAGCTGGTCTGCTGCGACGAGTCCTCGGTGCCGGTGAACTTGATGGTCACGGTCTGGCCGGCGAAGGAGGTCAGGTCCAGGGTGCGCTGGACGTAGCCCGCGGCGGCGTTCGCGTTGGAGTAGGTCGCCAGCGTGGTGCTGTTGGCCTGGACGGTCAGCTTGTCGTACGCGGTGGTGCCGGTCTCCGCGGTGTCGATGTGCAGCCAGAAGGTCAGCTTGGCGGAGGCGCAGCCGGCCGGGATCGAGACGGTCTGCGACATGGTGTCGGTGTGGGCCGAGCCGTAGCCGTTCATCCAGGCCTTCCAGCTGCCCGAGTGGGCCGCCTGGGAGGAGCTGTTGTCGACCACGCCGCTGGAGGTGGTCCAGGGGGAGGCGGTGCCGGTCTCGAAGCCGCCGTTGGTGACGAGCTGGGCGGCGGTGCAGCCGCCGGACGGCGGGGTGGTGCCGCCGCCGAGCAGGGCGGTGGTCAGCGCGTCGGCGACCGGGGAGCCCCAGCCGGTGACCTGGTCGTAGCCGGCCTTCGCGGAGAAGTCCTGGTTGGCGCCGGTGGTCACGTCGTGGAAGGTGCTGCCGTAGGCGCTGCTGTTCGCGACCGAGTACAGCCGCGGGCTCGCCTCGCCCAGGACCGGCTGCCCGGCGGTCTTGGCCTTCTGGTTGAACTGGGCCGCGTAGCCGGACCAGAGCGGCGCGGCGGCGCTGGTGCCGCCGTAGACCTGCCAGCTGCCGGCGGTGTAGATCGCGAAGCCGCTGGCCGGGTCGGCGTTGGAGGAGACGTCCGGGACGGTGCGCATGGTGCCGCTGACACCGGTGCCGGTCTGCCAGCTCGGCTTGGCGAACACGGTGGAGACGCCGCCGCCGGCGGTGCTCCAGGCGCTCTCCGAGGAGTAGGCGTTGCCGCTGGAGACCTTGAGGTTGGTGCCGCCGACGCCGGTCTGGTGCGGGCTGGAGGCCGGGAAGTCGACCGCCTTGACGGAGGAGCCGCTGGTGGAGCGGGTGCAGTCGCGGGAGCCGTCGTCGCCGGAGGCGGAGAAGATCGAGATGCCCTGGGCGGCGGCCTGCTTGAAGGCGTTGTCGACCGCGGTCATCGAGGCGGCGGTGGTGTCCGGCTCGCAGGAGCCCCAGGAGATCGAGACCACCGAGACCTTGTTGTCGGTCACGATCTTGTTGGCCATGTCGATCTCGCCCTGGTCGCTGTTGGGCGCCTCGTAGACCAGCTGGGTGGCCTTGGGCGCCGCGCCGCGGACGATCTCGCTGTCCAGCTCGACCTCGCCCTGGCCCTGGCCGGGGGCGGAGTCGTAGTTGGCGCCGTCCACCGAGACGGTGGAGACGGCCGGGCCGGACAGGCCGTACTGGGAGTCGTAGGTGGTCAGGTTGGTCTTGCTGTAGCCGTCGAACTCCCACAGCGCGACCGTGGTGCCGGTGCCGTCCGCGCCGGTCCTGTTGAGGTTGTACGCGCCGGTGTACTGGGTCGGGGCCATGCCGCTCGGGGTGGCGGTCGCCGCGTTCGGGGTGACCGCGTTCGGCGTGGCGATGCGGTTCTTGCGCACCGCGTGGTTGTCCAGGCCGCTGATGCCCTGGACCACGGCGGCCAGGTCGGAGGGGATCGAGGCCGCGGCGTCGTTGGCGAAGAAGGCGCGCTGCAGCTGCGGGTCCAGGTACGAGCTCTCGTGGGTGCCGAAGGCCTGGGAGACCTGGGCGGCGGTGCCGTGGGCGTTGACCACCTGGCGGTTGGCGCTCACCTCGCCGACGGTCAGGCCCTGCTGGGCCAGGTACGTCCTGACCTGGTCGACGGCGGCCTGGGTCGGGCCGAACCGCGCGGTGAACTGCTCCGGCGTCAGGTAGTGGCCGTACTCCGGGGTGCCCGGGGTGGCGACGGCGGTGAGGAAGCGGTCCAGGGCGTCGCTGTCGCGCAGCTTCAGGCTGACGGACACCGCGATCTGCTGCGCGGCCGGAACGTCACCCTTCTTCTCCGAGTGGGCCACCGCGGGGTTCACGGTGTTCGGCAGGGCGACGCGCGGGGTGGCGTTGGGCGTGGCGGCCTGCGCGGTGGAGACACCGAGCGAGACGGCGGTCAGCGGCAGCACGGCTATCGCCGCGGCGAGGGCAAGGGAGCGGGGACGCAACGGATCCTCCTCTGGCCGGCTGTGGGGGCCGGCAAGGGGCCAGGCGTTCAGGGGGTCGAGAACGCTGGCTCGAACATGACAGAACCCGTGTGCGAATTGGCTCATGGCCGGGCAATTCGTTGCTAAAAAACAGTCAACTGTGGAGAGTGGGAAACTCGGCGGTTCCATACAGTGAATGGATGGGATTCCGGGGCCGGTCCGGCCCGGTTCGGCCGAGGGGGGCGGACGTAGAATCGGACCGAGCCGAGGGAGAGCCATGACCGATGCGCAGCCCGACCCGAGGGACCCGCGACCGCTGATCGGCGAGCCGCTCGCGCTCGACCTGCTCAACACCCGCTGGGCCGGAACGCCCGTCAACGACCTGCTCACCGACGTCGAGGGGTACGCGATCTGGCTCTCCTCCGCCGGGCTGGGCGGACGCTGCGCGGCCGACGAGGCGGGCCTGGCAGCGATCCGGCAGACCCGCGAGGCGATCCTGTCGGCCGCCCGGGACGCCCGCGAGCAAGGCGAGTTGGGCGCCGCGGCGCGGGACGGACTGGACGCGGTGCTGGCGCGCGGACGGATCCGGCGCACGGCGGCACCGGGCGGGGCCGAGGACCGGATCGAGGCCGACGGGCCGCAGTGGCTGGCGCCCTGGCTGGCGGCGGACGGCTTCCTCGCGCTGCTCGGCGAGGGGGCCCACCGGATCAGGCAGTGCGCGCACGAGGCGTGCATCCTGCACTTCTTCGACGCCTCGCAGAACGGCCGCCGGCGGTGGTGCCGGATGGCGGTGTGCGGGAACCGGGCGAAGGCGGCGCGGCACTATGTGAAGGCCCGGGGCTGACGGGCCTGCGGGCTGACGGACTGACCGGCGGGTCGGCGGGCGGGCCGGAGCAGTGCGGGCGGACGCGCGACTCGGCGCGCGCCCGCCCGCGGGACGGTCAGGCCGGGCTGCCCAGCCAGTCGGTGAGGGCGGTGCGGAGCTCGCCCTGGCCGGGGTCGACGGCGCCCCAGGCGACGTAGCCGTCCGGGCGGATCAGCAGGACGGTGTCGCGCAGCTTGCCGTGCGGGTCGGCGGGGGCGGCGCAGACCACGCGGTCGGTCCAGGGCTCGGCGGCGGCCAGCTCGTCATTGCTGACCAGGACGAACTTCCCGGCGCGCAGCGCCTCGTAGAGCCGCTCCGGGGCGGCGGGGGCGCCCTCGACGGGCTTGCTCAGGGCGGTCAGCCGCAGGTCCGGGACGCGCTTGCCGACCTGCGGGTGGGCGTCCTTGGGGGCGGGGTAGGAGATGCCGATGCCGGAGACCAGCCTGGCGCCGCGCTCGGTGACCGGGTCGAGGTGGCCGCCCAGCGCGGTCAGCGCCCCGCGCAGGGCGCGGGTGGGGGCGGACTCGGCGAGCGCCAGCCGGATCAGCGCGCCGGAGGTGCGCAGCACCGTCCGGCCGACCGGGTGCCGCTCGGTCTGGTAGGTGTCCAGCAGGGCGTCGGTGGCGTGGCCCCGGAGCGCGGCGGCGAGCTTCCAGGACAGGTTGGCGGCGTCCTGGAGGCCGGTGTTCATGCCCTGGCCGCCGGCCGGGGAGTGGCAGTGCGCGGCGTCGCCGGCCAGGAAGACCCGGCCGGAGCGGTAGTTGGGGGCCTGTCGCTCGTCGCTGTGGAAGGTGGAGCTCCAGCGCACCTCGTGCAGGCCGTGGTCCTCGCCGAGGATGGCCCGGGTGAGGTCGGTGAGCTGCTCGGTGGTGGGGGTGGTGCCGTCCGGGTACCGCTCCTCGCGGTCCCAGGCGATGATCCGGAACCAGCCGTCGCCGAACGGGGCGATGAAGGCGAAGCCGGCCTGGTTGGCGCCGACGGTGATCGCCTGGGCGGGCTCGCGGTCCAGCCGGACGTCGGCCAGCACCACCGAGTCGACCACGGACTCCCCGGGGAACGGGATGCCCAGCAGGTCGCGGACGGTGGAGTGGACGCCGTCGGTGGCGACCGCGTACGCGGCGCGGTGGCTGTGCCCGTCCCGGGTCTCCAGCGTCACGCCCTCGGCGTCCTGGTGCAGCCCGGTGACCTCGGCGCCGCGCAGCACGGTCGCGCCGGCGTGCTCCGCGCGCTCCAGCAGCACCCGCTCGACGTTGTACTGCGGGGTGATCAGGACGAACGGGAAGCGGGTGGGCAGCGAGCCGAGGTCGACGCCGAAGCGGTCGAACATCCTCAGTTCGGCGAGCGGACGGCCGGTGGCGATCAGCTCCTCGGCCAGGCCCCGGGCGTCCAGCAGCTCCAGGCTGCGGGCGTGCACGGCGAAGGCTCGGGTGAGGTTGGACTCGGTGGCCCGCTTCTCCAGCACCGTGACGCCGACCCCGGCGGCGGCGAGGTCGCCGGCCAGCAGCAGTCCGGTCGGTCCGGCACCGACGATCAGGACGTCGGTTTCGGTCGTCGGCTTCACGGCCATGTATTCAGCTCCCGTTCCTCGGAGGGCGGTCGGACGCCGTTCCCGGCGTTCTCCCAGCCTCCATCATCGCGGGCGCCGTCGGGGCTGTGAACCGCCGGGTCCCGGCGGCGGGTGACCGCCGGGATCCGGGTACGGGTCGGACGGCTCAGGCGTGCCGGCGGATCTCCACCGTGCGGAACCGGTTGGCGACGAACGCGCCGTCGCAGTAGGCCGCGTTGGCGGCCGGGTTGGCGCCGGTGCCGTGCAGGTCGGAGAAGGCTGCGGTCTGGTTGGGGTAGACCCCGCCGGTGAGGTTGAGCGAGAGCGAGACGCCGGAGTCCAGCGCGGCCTCGACCAGCAGCGCCTCCACCGCGGGCGAGGTGGTGTAGCCGGAGGCGGTCATGGCGCCCTTCTCGCGGACCGTGGTGCGCAGCAACTCGACGGCGGCGGCGGTGGATTCGACGGCGACGGCGAAGGAGACCGGGCCGAAGCACTCGCTGCGGAAGACCGCGCGGTCGTCCGGCTTGTCGGCGTCCAGCTTGACCAGCGCGGGGGTGCGGACGGTCGCGCCGGGGAAGTCCGGCGAGGTCACCGCGCGCGGGGCGAGGGCGAGTTCGCCGTACTCGCCGCCGGCCGCGGCGGCCGAGCGCTGGAGCACCCCGGGGTTGACCACGGCGCCGAGGATCGCCGCGGCGCGGGCGTCGTCGGACAGCAGGCCCTCGATGGCGCCGGACAGGTCGGAGACCACCTGGTCGTAGGACTTGTCGCCCTGGTCGGTGGCGATGCCGCCGCGCGGGATCAGCACGTTCTGCGGGGTGGTGCACATCTGGCCGCTGTAGAGCGAGAGCGCGAAGGCCAGGTTGCCCAGCATGCCCTTGTAGTCGTCGGTGGAGTCGATCACCACCGCGTTGACGCCGGCCTTCTCGGTGTACACCTGCGCCTGCTTGGCGTGCTCCTCCAGCCAGTCGCCGAAGGCGGTGGAGCCGGTGTAGTCGATCAGCTTGATCGCCGGGTGGACGGCGAGCGCCTGGGCGACGGTGCCGCCCTCGTGCTCGGCGGCCAGGCAGACCAGATCGGCGTCGAAGCCGGCCTCGGCGAGCACCTCGCGGGCGATCCGCACGGTCAGCGCGAGCGGCAGCACGGCCCGCGGGTGCGGCTTGACCAGCACCGGGTTGCCGGTGGCCAGCGAGGCGAACAGGCCCGGGTAGCCGTTCCAGGTGGGGAAGGTGTTGCAGCCGATCAGCAGCGCGAGGCCGCGCGGGACGACGGTGAACTCCTTGGTCATCACCAGCGGGTCGCGCTTGCCCTGCGGCTTGGTCCAGCCGGCCTGCCGGGGCAGCCGGGTCTGCTCGGCGTAGGCGTAGGCGACGGCCTCCAGGCCGCGGTCCTGGGCGTGCGGGCCGCCGGCCTGGAAGGCCATGCCGTAGGCCTGGCCGGTGGTGTGCATGACGGCCTGGGCGAACTCGTGGGAGCGGGCGTTGATCCGGTGCAGGATCTCCAGGCAGACGGCGGCGCGCTCCAGCGGGGTCGCGGCGGCCCAGCCGGGGCGGGCGGCGGTGAGCGCGGCGATCAGCGCGTCCGGGGCGGCGTGCGGGTAGGTGATGCCCAGCTCGACGCCGTACGGGGAGGCCTCGCCGCCGACCTGGTCGCCGTCGGTGGGGTGGCCGTCGAGGGCGAAGGGCTTGCCGAGCAGGGCGTCGAAGGCGGCCTTGCCGTCCGCCGGGCCGCTCTCGCCGTAGGCCTTCGGGAACTCGGGGTAGGGCGACCAGTAGTCGCGCTCGGTGGCGGCGGTGAGCGCGGCGTCCAGGGTGGCCTGGTGGCGCTCGACCAGCTCGCTGACGAGGGGGTGGGTGACCGCTGCGGACATCTGTGCGCTCCTCGGAGGGCCTCGAAAAGCAGGACGGGACACGTCACAGAGTAACCGAACGATCGGTCGGCTCAAGGGGGTGCAGCGGGGGAATCCGGCGGGAACGCACAGGGGGCGCGTCCATGGCGGACGCGCCCCCGTGGGCTCGGGTGGTCCGGGTCTACGGCACGCCGAGCTCGAAGAGGACGTACCCGGCGTACCAGCCGGAGGCGACCGCGCCGGTCCCCAGGACGGTGGCCAGCACCGGCAGGCTCAGCTTGCGCATCGCCACCGCCAGCGCGATGAACAGCGGGAACACGGGCATCAGGTAGCGCGAGACGTTGCCGAAGATGCCGAGGCTGCCGAGCACCGAGACGATCGTGGCCAGCGTGTAGGCGGTCAGCACCAGCGGCGGGCGCAGCCGGACCAGCAGCACGATCAGCACCGGCAGGCTGAACACGATCAGGGTGGCGAGGAGGTCCGGCACCGGGAAGCCGTAGGGGTAGTCGCTGCGGCCCAGCATCACCCCGCGGATCGCGTGCCAGGTGCCCTGGCCCCAGTCGAAGTAGTGCATCCAGGCGTCCTGCTGGATCCGGAAGTAGCCGCCCCACTCGCCCGTCCGCCAGCCCACCCAGCCGACGTAGCCGAGCAGGCCGACCGGGGCCAGCACCATCGCGGTCAGCGGGCGCAGGACGCCGCTCTCCCGGCGGTACAGCTCGACGATCGCGGCCAGGCCGACGGCACCGATCAGGGCCGCGGAGGTGGGCCGGTTGAGCCCGGCGACCAGGGTGATCACCCCGGCGGCGATCCACTGCTTGGTCATCACGCAGTAGCAGGCCCAGGCGGCCAGCGCGACGAACAGCGAGTCCGAGTAGACGGCCCACTCGGCTCCCGACCCCGGGACGATCGCCCAGATGCCGGCCGCGATCACGCCCGAGCGCGCGTCCGAGGTGAGCTTCTCCACGACGGCGTAGATGCCGGCCGCGGCGAACAGCGAGGACACCACCGAGACGAGCATCCCGGCGCCGTACAGGCCGAGGCCGGTGGTCTCCGAGACCATCCGCATCAGGCCCGGGTAGAGCGGGAAGAAGGCGGCCGAGTTCTGCTCGATGGTGTAGCCGATCGGACCGTTGGGGATCGGTACGAGCGCCGGGTGGTAGCCGAACTGCGCCACCTGCTGGTACCACCAGCCGTCCCAGGTGGCCAGCACGTCCCAGGGGTTGGCGCCGCCGCCGAACCGGGCCGGCTTCTTGGCGTAGTCGCCGGCGAAGGAGAGCAGCTTCATGAAGACGGTGAAGCCGATCAGCTTCAGCACCGCGTAGCACCACACGGCCGGTCCGTAGCGGACCACCAGCCGGCGGCCGCGTTCCTGCCAGGTGCGCCCGGTGTCCGCCGGCTCCTCGCTGCGCTGCTCTGGCATGTCGGAGGCGACTGCCGGTATTGCGTTCATCAGCCGTGGACCCCAGTGCTCTGGACGTGGACGGATCGTCCGGAGATTCTAGGGCCTGCCTTTCCGGGCTGGTGTGGACCAGTCGGACCCGATCGCGTAACGCGGGGGGCGGCCGGGGATACTCGGAGGATGGCCGATCACACCACGCGCACCGCCTACACCGTGGAGTCACTGCTCGCGGTGACCGTCGACGTGTTCAACGAGCGCGGCTACGACGGCACTTCCATGGAGGACCTGTCCCGGGCGGCGGGGATCTCCAAGTCCTCCATCTACCACCACGTGCGCGGCAAGGAGGAACTGCTGCGGCTGGCGGTCGGGCGGGCGCTGGACGGGCTGTTCGCGATCCTGGTCGAGCCGGCCGCGGTCCGGGGCCCGGCGGTGGAGCGGCTGGAGCACGTGGTGCGGCGCACCGCCGAGGTGCTGCTGGAGGAACTGCCGTACGTGACGCTGCTGCTGCGGGTGCGCGGCAACACGGCCACCGAGCAGTGGGCGCTGGAGCGCCGGCGGGACTTCGACCACCAGGTGGCCGAGCTGCTGCGGGCGGCGGTCGCGGACGGCGCGCTGCGCGCGGACGTGGAGCCGAGGCTGGCCACCCGGCTGCTGTTCGGGATGATCAACTCGATCGTGGAGTGGTACCGGCCGGGGCTCAAGGCCGCCGACGGGGTCGCGGACGCGGTGGTCCACCTGGCCTTCGACGGGCTGCGGGCGCGCTGACCGGCCCGGCCCGCCGCGGCGGGCCGACCGGTGGGCCGGTCGGTGAGACCGGCGGCCCGGCCGGTCAGATCGGCGGCACCTGGTCGGTCTCCTCGAAGACCAGCATGGTCCGGGTGCCGAGCACCTGGGGAATGGACTGGATGCTGCCCAGCACCAGCTCCCGCAGGGCCTGGTTGTCGGCGGTGTGCACCAGCAGCAGGACGTCGAAGTCCCCGCCGACCAGCGCGATGTGCGCCACCCCGGGCAGCTCCAGCAGCCGTTCGCGCACCGTCCGCCAGGAGTTCTGGACGATTTTCAGGGTGACGTACGCGGACGCGGTCTGACCAGCCCGTTCGTGGTCCACCCTGGCAGTGAAGCCGCGGATGATGCCGTCCTCGACCATTCTGGAGATCCGGGCGTACGCGTTGGCCCGGGACACGTGCACCCGCTCGGCCACCGAGCGGATGGAGGCGCGACCGTCCTGCTGCAGCAGCCGAAGGATCGACCGGTCGACCTGATCGAGTCTGGACATCTGTTCAGCAGACATGACCCCCCACCCCCACCGATTGGACACACTGCCACCAGTCGACCGCCGAACAGGCCGAATGTCCACCACCTTGTCACGCTTCTGGTCAAGATGAACAGACGACCGAACAATCGGTAGGGAGCCCCCGCCACCCCTGGAGGTGCCCCGAGATGACCGTTCTCGACCACAGACACCACACGAGCGTGCCCGGCTGGCTGCCCGGGGCCACCGCTCCGCGCACCGACCCGGCGCCCCTCCTCCCGGACCCGTCCCCCGTCCGGGCGCTCGGCACCCCGGCCCTGGAGAAGTACGACCCGGCCCTGCTGCGCGAGCTCTACCGCCGGCTGGTCGTCGGCCGCCGCTACAACCAGCAGGCCACCACCCTGACCAAGCAGGGCCGGCTCGCCGTCTACCCGGCGTCCACCGGCCAGGAGGCCTGCCAGGTCGCCGCCGCGCTGGTGCTCGGCGAGCACGACTGGCTCTTCCCCAGCTACCGCGACACCCTCGCGGTGGTCTCCCGGGGCGTCGACCCGCTGGAGGCGCTGACCCTGCTGCGCGGCAACGCCCACACCGGCTACGACCCGCGGGCCAGCCGCACCGCCCCGCTCTGCACCCCGCTCGCCACCCAGGCCCCGCACGCCGTCGGGCTGGCGCACGCCGCCCGGCTGCGCGGCGAGCCGGTGGTCGCGCTGGCGATGCTCGGCGACGGCGGCACCAGCGAGGGCGACTTCCACGAGGCGCTGAACTTCGCGGCCGTGCTCGGCGCCCCGGTGGTCTTCCTGGTGCAGAACAACGGCTACGCGATCTCCGTCCCGCTCAGCGCCCAGTCCGCCGCACCGAGCCTGGCCCACAAGGCCGTCGGCTACGGCATGGCGGGCCGGCTGGTGGACGGCAACGACGCGCCCGCCGTGCACTCGGTGCTGACCGAGGCGGTCGAGCGGGCCCGGGCCGGCGGCGGCCCGACCCTGGTCGAGGCGCTGACCTACCGGATCGACGCCCACACCAACGCCGACGACGCCACCCGCTACCGCACCGAGCCCGAGGTGGCCGCCTGGCGCGAGCACGACCCGATCCTGCTGATGGAGCGCGCGCTGCGCGGGCTCGGCGTGCTGGACGACCGGCTGGTGCGGGAGGCGGCCGACGAGGCCGAGGCGCTGGCGGCCCGGATGCGGGCTGAGTTCCACGCCGACCCGGCCCTGGACCCGATGGCGCTGTTCGCCCACGTCTACGCCGAACCGACCCCACAACTACGGGAGCAGGCAGCCCAGTTGGCCGAAGAGCTGGCCGCCGAGGCGGAGGTGGCGGACCGGTGAGCACCTCCCACCCGTCGCCCGCGCCCACCCTCGGCGGGGCCTCCCCCAGCCTCCGGCCGGGGGGACCCCCATCGCGGCGCCCCTCCGACGCCCGCCCGTCGAGCATGGCCCAGGCGCTCAACTCCGCGCTGCGGGACGCCATGCGCGAGGACCCGGCGGTGCACGTGCTCGGCGAGGACGTCGGCGCGCTCGGCGGCGTCTTCCGGATCACCGACGGGCTCACCGCCGAGTTCGGCCCGGAGCGCTGCCTGGACACCCCGCTGGCCGAGGCCGGCATCCTCGGCACCGCGATCGGCATGGCGATGTACGGGCTGCGCCCGGTCGTCGAGATGCAGTTCGACGCCTTCGCCTACCCGGCGCTGGAGCAGCTGTTCTCGCACGTCGCCAAGATGCGCAACCGCACGGCCGGCAGGATGCCGCTGCCGATCACCGTCCGCATCCCGTACGGCGGCGGCATCGGCGGCGTCGAGCACCACAGCGACGCCTCCGAGGCGTACTACACCAGCACCCCCGGCCTGCACGTGGTCACGCCGGGAACGGTGGCCGACGCGTACGGGCTGCTGCGCGCCTCGATCGCCTCCGACGACCCGGTGGTCTTCCTGGAGCCCAAGCGGCTCTACTGGGGCAGGGCCGACTTCGACCCGGCGACGCCGGTCGAACCGATCGGCCGGGCGGTGCTGCGGCGCACCGGCACCTCCGCCGTGCTGATCACCTACGGCCCCTCGCTGCCGGTCTGCCTGGAGGCGGCCGAGACGGCGAAGGCCGAGGGCTGGGACCTCGCGGTGCTGGACCTGCGCACCCTGGTGCCCTTCGACGACGAGACGGTCTGCCGGGTGGTGCGCTCGCTCGGCCGGGCCGTGGTGGTGCACGAGGCGAGCGGCTTCGGCGGCACCGGCGCGGAGATCGCCGCCCGGGTCACCGAGCGCTGCTTCCACCACCTGGCCGCGCCCGTGCTGCGGGTCACCGGCTTCGACATCCCGTACCCGCCGCCGATGCTGGAGCACCACCACCTGCCCGGGGTGGACCGGATCCTGGACGCGGTCGCCCGGCTCCAGTGGGAGGACCGAGGATGATGCCCGTCGTGCGCGAGTTCCGGCTGCCCGACCTCGGTGAGGGTCTCACCGGGGCGGAGGTGGTGCGCTGGATGGTCGAGGTCGGCGAGGTGATCGCCGTCGACCAGCCGGTGGTGGAGGTGGAGACCGCCAAGGCCGTGGTGGAGGTGCCCTGTCCGTACGGTGGGGTGGTCACCGCGCGGTACGGCGAGGTGGGCGAGGAGATCGCCGTGGGCGCGCCGCTGGTGACGGTCGCGGTGGGGCCGTCGTCGTCGGGGAGCGGTCCGCAGGCTCCGGACGAGCCGGTCGTCGTCGCCGCTCCCGCGGCCTCCGAGGTGGAGCGGCCGCTGGTCGGGTACGGCGTCGCCGAGCCGGGCCGGGGCGGGCGCCGGCGCCGGGTCGGGGGGCCGGCCGCGGTGCCGGCCCCGGTCGTGGCCGGTGGCGGTGCCGCTGCTGGTGCTGGTGCTTCGGCGGGTGCTGCGGCCGGTGCGCCGGCGGGTGCGGTGGCCGGTGCGGTGGCCGTGCGGGCTCCGGCGGTGCCGACCGGGCCCGCGGTGGTGCCGGTGATCTCGCCGCTGGTGCGGCGGCTGGCCCGGGAGCAGGGGGTCGACCTGACCGCGCTCGCCGGGAGCGGGCCGGACGGACTGATCATGCGTGCGGACGTCGAACGGGCGGTCGCGGCCAGGGTGGCCGCTCCGGCGCCCGCCGGGCTGGCCGTGCGGGACGGTGTGGTCCCGCTGCGCGGACTGCGCAAGGCGGTGGCCGAGAAGCTGAGCCGCAGCCACCGGGAGATCCCGGCGGCGACCTGCTGGGTGGATGCGGATGCCACCGAACTCATGGCGCTGCGAAGGCAGTTGAACGCCACGCCGGGGCCGAAGGTGAGCGTGCTGGCGCTGCTGGCGCGGATCTGCACCGTCGCGCTGGCGCGCTTCCCGGAGCTCAACTCCTCGGTGACCGAGGATGGTTCGGGCATCGTCCGGCATTCGGCGGTGCACCTGGGCTTCGCCGCGCAGGGCGAGCGCGGGCTGGTCGTCCCGGTGGTCCGGGACGCGCAGAACCGCAGCACCGAACAACTCGGAGAGGAGCTGGCCCGGTTGACCGAGGCGGCGCGCGGCAGTGCGCTCACCCCGGCCGAACTGACCGGCGGGACCTTCACGTTGAACAACTACGGGGTGTTCGGCGTGGACGGTTCCACCCCGATCCTCAACCACCCGGAGGCGGCGATGCTCGGGGTCGGCCGGATCGTGGCCAAACCCTGGGTCCACCAGGGGGAGTTGGCGGTGCGCGAGGTGACCCAGCTGTCGTTCACCTTCGACCACCGGGTCTGCGACGGCGGGACGGCGGGCGGCTTCCTGCGGTTCGTCGCCGACTGCGTGGAGCAGCCGGGGATGCTGCTGCGACAGCTCTGATCCCGGCCGCCGAAAGTGGCGGGAATGGTCGCCCTGGGTGCGCGGAGGGGCACCCAGGGCGACCGTGGACCGGGGAGAGTAGCGCGTCCCCGGCCCGGATGTCCGGGCTTCGCGCGATTCGTCGGAGGAGCGCTCCGGCCGTGCCACGCTGCCCTGGCGCCAGTAGGGACAAGCCGAGTGGTGGCGCAGCCGGCCGGAGGCGAAACGATTCTCTTGGGTACTCGAAACGTAGCGGTGAAGTCCCGCGGGACAGTCCTGGTCCGCACCGGACACGGCTCGGCGGGGGCCGCCTCCGTCCCGGGCCTGCCGACGGGCGCGCCCGGGCGGGCCCCGGCGCGGGAGGTGGCGCGGGAGGTGGCCGTCCGGCCGTCGACACCGCTGGGCCCGCTGGACCTGCCGCCCCTGCCGCCCCTGCCGGCGGCGGAGGCGCCGACGGCGGTGCTGCCGCCGGTGTCGCTGCTGGAGCCCGTCCGGCCGGTGATCCCGGCCCGGCCGCCGCACCCGCCGGCCGTGCCCGCCACCGGCCCCGCCACCGGCCCCGGCCCCGCTTCCGGTTCCGGCCCCGCTTCCGGTTTCGGCGCCGTCCTCGCTCCGGACCCCACCTCCTTCCGCCCGCTGTTCGCCGACGCGCCCGGCCTCAACTGGGCCGGGCCGGGCGACCGGTGGACCGAGGCCTGGGGCGTGCGGACCCCCGTCGGGCAGCTCCCGGCCGCACCGCCCGCCGTCGCGCTCCCCGCTGCCGGGCTCCCCGCCGTCGGCCTTCCCGCTGCGGGTCAGGACGGGACCGCCGGCCGACCGCCGCTCACCGGCCGGGAGGTCGCGCTGGTCCGGGCCGGCCTCGCCGCCGTCGGGCCGGACGCCGACCGGGCCACCGCGCACTTCTTCGCGCTGCTCTTCCTGCGCCACCCCGAGCTCCGCCCCTCCTTCCCCGCCGCCATGGACGTCCACCGCGACCGGCTGTTCCGCACCCTGCTGGCCGTCGTGCGCGAGATCGACCAGCCGGTGGCCCTGCGCGCCACGCTGACCGGGCTCGGCCGAGACCACCGTCGGTACGGCACGCTGACCGGGTACGACGCCGCGGTGGAGGAGTGCCTGGTGGCGACGCTGGCCCGGTACGCGGGCGGCCACTGGGACGCCGAGGCCGAATCGGCCTGGCGCCGCGCCTACCGGATGATCTCCTCGGCCGTGATCGAGGCCGCCGAGGAGGACGCCCGGACCTCGCCGCCCTGGTGGCAGGGCGAGATCGTCCGGCACGAGCGCCGCACCCGGGACGTCGCGGCGATCACAGTCCGTCCGGACCAGGCGTACCCGTTCCGGGCCGGGCAGTACGCCGCTCTGGAGACGCCCTGGTGGCCGAGGGTCTGGCGGCAGTACTCCTTCGCCGGGGCGCCCCGCCCGGACGGGCTGCTGACCTTCCACGTCAAGGCCGTCCAGGCGGGCTGGGTGAGCAACGCGCTGGTCCACCGGGCCGCGCCCGGGGACGTGCTGCGGCTCGGTCCGGCGGCCGGCTCGATGACCGTCGACCACGCGGCGGGACCGGACCTGCTCTGCCTCGGCGGGGGCACCGGCATCGCGCCGATCCGTGCCCTGGTCGAGGAGGCGGTCGAGCACGGCGTGCCCGGCCGCCGGGTCGAGGTGTTCTACGGCGCCCGCCGGGCCGAGGAGCTGTACGCGCTGGGCGAGCTGCGCGAACTGGCCGCGCGGAACCGGTGGCTGACGGTCCGTCCGGTACTGTCCGGTGGCGCCCCGGCGGGTGTCCTGCTGCCCGGGGGCCTGCTGCCCGGCGGGCCGCTGACCGGCGAACTGCCCGAGGTGGTGAGCCGGTTCGGCCCGTGGACCGGGCGCGAGGCGGTGCTCAGCGGGCCGGCCGCGATGGTGCGCACGGGCGTCGGGGCACTGCTGCGGGCCGGGGTGCCGGCCGAGCGGATCCGGCACGACCCGGTCGGCGACCCGACCGCGGGTTGATCACCCGAGGTCGGGTGCGAGGAGCGCGCGGATGCCCTCGATGTTGGCCGCCAGGTACGCCCGCAGCCGGGGCGGGACCACGTTGACCGAGGTGACGCCCTCGCGGGTGAACGGCAGCCGGACCACCTCGTACTCGCCGTTGGGGTCGGTCACTTCGGGCCCGTGCCGCCGGCTGAGGTCCATCGAGGCGAGCCGGCAGACGAAGAAGTGCTGCACCTTGACCCCGTGCGGGTGCGGCAGGGTGCCGTCGTCGACGGCGGCACCCCCGGCCGGTGGCTGGGGCATGGTGTGGCTGATGGTGTCGACGAAGGCGGGCACCACGTCCACGACCTTGCCGCCGAGCTCCTCGTCCACCTCGCGGTGCAGCGCCTCGACCACCGTCCGGTCCTCGCGCTCGACCCCGCCGCCGGGGGTGATCCAGTACGGGTGCGGCGAATCCGGCCGGACCCGCCGGATCAGCACGATCGACGCCGGGCCGTACGGATCGTCCGGGTCGAGCTCCAGCAGGATCGCCCGCGCGGTGCGCTTCACGACGGGGCGCGGTGGCGGCGGAGTGCGGTTCTCGGGGCCCATGGCCACCTCCGGGACTGGCGCGTTGTGCGGGATTCTCCCGCGCCGGGGCGGGGGCGAAACCCGGGGAACAGGGCGAAACACACCGGGAACGGGTCGAAACGCCGACCCGGTCGGGTGCATCCGTTCGGGGCCCCGCTGTGCTGCAATGAGCAGCTATCGGGCAAATCGGAGGTTTCGCTCCGCATGCCCGTTCTGGGCACGGACCTGTACGAGGGACTCGGGCTGGGGGTTGGGTGGCATGGATCGGATCGCACGGCCTTCCGGGAAGACGCAGCCGCTCGGGAAGGCACAGTCCTGCGGGAAGTCGCAGCCGTCCGAGCGGACGCGGCCGTTCGGGACCGCCCGGGAGCCCAGGATCGCGCGGGAGTCCGGGGCGGCCGGGTCGCGGCGGGCGGCCGCGGACCGCGGGCCCACCCTGATCGGCTCCGTCCAGCGGGCGCTGCGGCTGCTGGAGGCGGTCGGCGGCTTCCGGCACGGCGCGACCGCCAAGCAGCTGGCCCGGGCCGCCGGACTGCCCCTCGGCACCGCCTACCACCTGCTGCGGACCCTGGCCCACGAGGGCTACCTGCGGCGCTCCGAGGGGCGCTTCTTCCACGGGGAGGCGCTCGACGGCATAGCCCGCCCCGGCGCGCGGCCCGGCGATCCCGACCTGCGGACGCGGATGCAGTCCCTGCGGGACGAACTCGGCGCCGCCGTCTACTTCGCGCTCTACCGGGACGGCGAGGTCCACGTGGTGGAGGTGGTCGAGGGCCCGAGCCGGCCCGCCGTCGAGCCCTGGGCGGACTTCCGGGCCACCGCCCACGCGCACGCCATCGGCCAGTGCCTGCTCGGCCAACTGCCCGAGGAGGAACGCCGTGACCACCTCGCCCGCCACCCGCCGGCCGGGCTCACCCCGTCCACCCTCACCGGTGAGAGCGCGGTGCTGCGCCGGCTCGCCTCGCTGCGGCCGACCATGCCCGTGCTGGAGCGGCAGGAGTACGTGCTCGGCACGGTCTGCGCGGCCGTCCCGATCACCATAGGCCCGGTGGTCGCCACCATGGCCCTGTCGCTCCCGGTCGACCAGGCCGACCGGCTGGGGCCCGCCGCCCGCCAACTGCGGCGCGGGGTGGGGGCGATGAGCCCGGCGTTCATCTCCTGACACCACTTGGTCTGGACCAGCTTCGGCTCGTTCACCATTTGAAAAAGCACACCTTGTCCGCTACATCCCCAAACGGGACGATGATGATCGAACGTGGATTGGTTGCATAAACCGTCACAAAAACCGTCGAAAACATGTCCGGCCGCCATCGGGCCAGCAGACCGACGGCGCGGGCAGAACGAGAGGTACTGGCGCCATGCAGCACAGCACAGTCCAGGGTCACCTGGTGATGAACCTCGTGGTCTCGCACGAGCTCTCCTTCCGCCTCCCGGTGGACCTGGCGTACGAGGCCGACGATCCGTACGCCGTCCGGCTCACCTTCCACCTCCCCGGAGACGCCCCGGTCACCTGGTACTTCGCGCGGGAGCTGCTGCTCGACGGGATCAGCGGGCCGGCGGGCGAGGGCGACGTGCACATCCGCCCGGTCGGCGACGAGCTCTCGGAGGTCCGCATCGTGCTGCGCTCCCCCGACGGCGACGCCCTGCTGTGCGCCTCGTCCGCGCCGCTGATCGCCTTCCTGGCGCGCACCGACCGGCTGGTGCCGATGGGACAGGAGTTCACCGGGCGGGACATCGACGCCCAGCTCGCCGACCTGCTCAAGGGGCGCGAGAACGCGGGGTGAGCGGTCCGGCGCCGACAGGCCGCGCGGCGAGAACGGCGAAGGGGCCCGTACCCGGTGGAACACCCGGGTGCGGGCCCCTTTCGGCTGTCCGCGCGGCGCCGGTCAGTCGTCGTCCAGGGCCAGGTGCAGGCCCCACGAGACCAGGCTGATGATTAGCGAACCGACCAGCGCGGAAACGAAGTTGGTCACGTGGAAGTCCAGGCTCAGCTTCCCGGAGGCCCAGGAGGTGAGCAGGAGCATCAGGGCGTTGATCACGAAGGTGATCAGACCCAGCGTGAGGATGAACAGGGGGAGCGAGAACAGCTTGACCACCGGCTTGATCAGCCAGTTCACCACGCCGAACACGACGGCGACGCCGAGCACCGTCAGCGCCTTGTGCTGCCAGTCCGCGTTGCCCTCGGCGAGTTGGATGCCGCTGACGATCCAGGCGGCGACCCAGATGGCCGCCGCGTTGATCAGTGTCTTGATGACGAAACCCTTCATGCCGCCCAAGCCTGACAGGTACCCCCGTCCCGGCGGAACCACCGGACGGCGGGGTGGTGTTGAATGCCCCTGGTCCGGGAGGTGGACGGACGGGCCCGAGAACGAGGGAGGACGGCGGCGGTGAAGCTCTTCCGGCTGGACGGACTGGACGCCGAACGGGCGGCCAACGACGGTGCGTACCTGCGGTTCCTGCGCGAACCGCGGATGTCCGCCGGGCTGTACGCGCTCGCCCCCGGCGACACCGACACCCAGACCGCGCACGACCAGGACGAGATCTACCAGGTGATCAGCGGCCGGGCCGAGCTGACCGTCGGCGCCGAGACCGCCACGGTCGGCCGCGGCACCGTGGTGTACGTGCCGGCCGGCACCCCGCACCGGTTCCACCACATCACCGAGGAGCTGCGCGTCCTGGTGGTGTTCTCCCCGCCGGAGGACTGAGCGCCCCGCCGGTTAGGGTCGGCGTCATGAGCACCAAGACGCTGACCGAAGAACTCTGGGCGGCCATCGAGCCGGTGTACGCCGAGATCCTCGCCCACCCCTTCCTGGCCGGGCTCACCGACGGCACCCTGCCGCGCGCGGCCTTCCGCCACTTCGTCGTCCAGGACTCGCACTACCTGCGCGACTACGCCCGCGCGCTCGCCGTCTGCGCCGCCAAGGCGCCCGGCGAGCAGGACGTTCGGGCCTTCGCCGACGACGCGGTCGGCGCGCTCGCCGCCGAGCAGGGCATGCACGCCGAGTTCCTGACCGCCTTCGGCGGCAGCGCCGAGGAGGCCGCCGCCGAGCCCGTGCTGCCCACCACCCGGGCCTACACCAGCTACCTGCTGGCCACCGTCTACGGCGGCTCCTTCGCCGAGGCGGTCGGCGCGGTGCTGCCCTGCTACTGGATCTACGCCCGGGTCGGCGAGGCGCTGCTCGCCCAGGGCTCGCCCGACCCGCTGTACAGCAAGTGGATCGCCACCTACGGCGACGAGGCCTTCCAGTCGGTGGTCCGGCGGGTGCTGGCGCTCACCGACCGGCTCGGTGAGGAGCTGTCCGCGGCCGAGCGCCGCAAGGTGGTCGAGCACTTCGTGACCACCTCGCGCTACGAGTGGATGTTCTGGGACGCGGCCTGGCGCGGAGAGCGCTGGCCGGTCTGAAGCCGCGCGGGTGCGTCCGCCGGTCGTCCGCCGTCCGCACGGCACCTGTACGACGGGCGGACGACGGGCGGGCGGTGCCGGGTCAGCCGGTGACGAAGTAGCCGGTCAGGTCGGCGACGACGTTCACCGGGCCGCCGTGGTTGAAGACCGAGTAGGTGCCCCCGCCGGTGACCCCGGTGGTCACCGAGTTGGCGACGGTCTGCCCGGGTTCGACGTTCACGGTGGAGGTGTTCGGCGGCTGGCCCCCGCCCGGGAACACCGTGAGGTGGCCGGAGTCGGTCACGTCGGTGATCGTGACGTTGGCCTCGACACCCAGCACGTTCGGGACGGAGCCGTCCGCGGGCACGGCCTGGACGGCCGTGGTCGCCCCCTGCTGGAGCTTGCCGCCGGTGATCCGGGTGTCGAGGTTGCGGACCGGCGTCGTGAGCGCGCTGAACAGGCCCCTTCCGGACGGCCCGTAGTAGCCGACGACGTCGACGATCACGTGCACCCAGCCGGCGCGGTTGTAGACGTCGATCCGCCCGTCCGCGCCGACCGGCACCACGACCTGGTTCGCGACCGTCGATCCCACCGGGAAGTTGACGTTCGAGCCGTAGGCGGGCCGCTGCGTCCCGCTCGGGTACGCGGTCAGGAAGCTGTCCCAGGAGCCGTCCGTGGTGGTGACGTTGAGGACCACCGAGGTGGCGTCCGCGGTCCCCAGCTCGGGGCGGGCGACCTGGTAGCTGCGCACCGCGTCGCCGCCGAGCCGCCCGGTGCCGTCGCTGCGGCTGTCGGCGATCCGGGTCGGGGTCAGCGGGCCGTACTTGTCGGGCGCCGCGGTCCGGTAGTACCCGACCACGTCGAGCACGACATGGGCGGTGCCCGCGTTGTTGTAGACGTTGATCCACGGGGCGCCCCGGCCGACCGGACCGACCGCGATCGTGACCAGGTTGGAGATGGTCTGGCCGGCCTTGAAGTTGATGCTGGAGGTGGCGGGCTTGGTGCCGGCCGGGCCGGCCTTGGCGGCGAGCGTGACGAAGCCGTCGGCGGTCGGGTCGGTCACGGTGAGGTTGACCACCACGGCCGTGGCGTCGGTCGGCACGGCGGAGCCGCAGTACATCGGCGGGTGGCTGCCGCAGCGCTGCGACACCGGGGTGCTGTAGTACTCGCCTTCCTTGAGCGGTCCGAAGTGGTCGTGCGACGGGGTCTGGTCGTAGGAGCGGGTGTCCAGGATCCGGGTCGGGGACATCCCGACGAACCCGGCCGGTGCGGTCACGTCGGCGGCAGCGGTCACGGCCGCCGGTGCCGCGGCCGCCGGGACCGCGGCGAGCGCCGCCACGGTCAGGTTGAGCGCCGCGAGAGCGGCTGTGGACACGGCTGTTCTGGCCCGCATGATCAGGTTCCCCCCTGGTCGATGGCACCGGACGGGCGTTCTTCCGGCACTGGTTGGACGCTTGGGAACGCCGGGGGTTGTACGCCGCCGGACGAATTCTCGGGGGTCACCCGGGGGGTCGGGCTCGGGGTGATCTCGGGGTTCTCTCCGGGCCGTTGGGCCTCGTTCCGGCACTCGCGCCACCGTACGATCGAAGTACCGAAAGCAAGCGGGATGCGGCACCGGACGGCGGCCGACCCGAGGGGAGAAGAGGAACCGACATGGCTGAGCTCTGGAAGTCGCTGCCCTCCTGGGTGCGCAACATCGTCATCCCGGTGCTGGTCCTGGTGCTGGCCTGGAACATCGTCGCCTTCGTGTTCGGCGTCGTCGGCGCCCTGCTCTCGATCGTGATCAAGCTGCTGGTGGTGGTCGGCATCGCCGCCGCCGTGGTGGTCCTGGTGAAGAAGGCCGCCAAGAGCTGACCCACCACCCCGTAACGCCGCCCTGAGGCCCGGCCCCCCACGAGAGGGGGACCGGGCCTCGGCCGTTCTCCGGTATCCGATCGGCTACTGGTTGCGGTAGTAGCCGAAGAGGTCGACGACGACACCGGTCGCTCGACGGGGCGGGGTGACCGGCTCGTGGGGCGCTCTGGACCTGCGGCGATCGGCTCGCTACGGTGTTGGGCGTCGTGTGCAGGCAACACCGCCTGCGACGCGGGAGCTCGGAGCACCGGGCTGAGAGGACGCTGACCGGGACGTCGACGGACGGACCGACGGCTGCGTCGACCGCAGGAACCTGACCGGGTAATGCCGGCGTAGGGAGTAGAGGTCAGATGACCACGTTCGAAGCACAGCCGCAGTCTGCCCAGGGCGCCCCCAGCAGCGAGCGCACCGGCTACCCGACCCCGGCCTGGCGCAAGTCCTACCGCGAGGGGTCGCGTCCCGACCTGCGCGTTCCGTACCGCGAGGTGCGGCTCTCCAACGGCGGGTCCGTCCCGCTGTACGACACCTCCGGCCCGTACACCGACCCGTCCTTCGAGCCCGACGTGCGGCGCGGCCTGCCCGCCCTGCGGGACGCCTGGATCCGCCAGCGCGGCGACGTCGAGGAGTACGACGGCCGCGAGCCGCGCCCCGAGGACGACGGGATCAAGCACACCTCGCCGCGCGGCGGGAACCTGCGCAACCTGGACGCGGTCTTCCCCGGCCGGCCGCGTCGCCCGCTGCGCGGTCGCGGTGGCGTCGCCGTCACCCAACTCGCCTACGCCAAGCGGGGCTTGGTGACGCCGGAGATGGAGTTCGTGGCGCTGCGCGAGGGCCTGGCGCCGGAGTACGTGCGCGCCGAGGTGGCCCGCGGCCGGGCCGTCATCCCGGTCAACGTGAACCACCCGGAGGTGGAGCCGGCCGTCATCGGCACCAACTTCCTGGTGAAGATCAACGCCAACATCGGCAACTCCGCCGTCACCTCCTCGATCGAGGAGGAGGTGGAGAAGATGACCTGGGCCACCCGCTGGGGCGCGGACACCGTCATGGACCTCTCCACCGGCCGCAACATCCACACCACCCGCGAGTGGATCCTGCGCAACTCCCCGGTGCCGATCGGCACCGTGCCGCTCTACCAGGCCCTGGAGAAGGTGGACGGCAGGGCCGAGGAGCTGAGCTGGGAGGTCTACCGGGACACGATCGTCGAGCAGTGCGAGCAGGGCGTCGACTACATGACCGTCCACGCCGGCGTGCTGCTGCGCTACGTCCCGCTCACCGCGCGCCGCAAGACCGGCATCGTCTCGCGCGGCGGCTCGATCATGGCGGCCTGGTGTCTGGCCCACCACCAGGAGAACTTCCTCTACACCAACTTCGAGGAACTCTGCTCCATCCTGGCCTCCTACGACGTCACCTTCTCGCTCGGCGACGGCCTGCGCCCGGGCTCGATCGCGGACGCCAACGACGAGGCGCAGTTCGCCGAGCTGAAGACCCTCGGCGAGCTCGGCCGGATCGCCCGCGAGCACGACGTCCAGGTGATGATCGAGGGCCCGGGCCACGTCCCGATGAACAAGATCAAGGAGAACATGGATCTCCAGAAGGAGATCTGCGACGAGGCGCCGTTCTACACCCTCGGCCCGCTGACCACGGACGTCGCCCCCGGCTACGACCACATCACCTCGGGCATCGGCGCCGCGATGATCGCCTGGTGGGGCACCGCGATGCTCTGCTACGTGACCCCCAAGGAGCACCTGGGCCTGCCCAACCGGGACGACGTCAAGACCGGTGTGATCACCTACAAGATCGCCGCCCACGCCGCCGACCTGGCCAAGGGCCACCCCGGCGCCCAGGCCTGGGACGACGCCCTCTCCGACGCCCGCTTCGAGTTCCGCTGGGAGGACCAGTTCAACCTGGCCCTCGACCCGGAGACCGCCCGCGCCTTCCACGACGAGACCCTCCCCGCCGAGCCCGCCAAGACCGCGCACTTCTGCTCGATGTGCGGCCCGAAGTTCTGCTCGATGAAGATCTCCCAGAAGATCCGCGACGAGCACGGCGACGGTTCCACCGCCGTGGACACCGAGTTCGACGCCGAGGCCCTGGCGGGCATGGCCGAGAAGTCCGCCGAGTTCGCGGCCCAGGGCAACAAGGTCTACCTGCCCCTGGTCGACTGACCCGGGACGCCTGGGCGCCGCCCCGATCACCTCGGGGCGGCGCTTCGCCGTCCTCGCCGTCCTCGCCGTCCTCGGCTACTTCTCGGCGTCGCCGAAGACCATGCGGTGTCCGCGCGCGGTGTCCATGTACTCACGGACGCGGTGGATCAGCCCGTCACGGAGTTCGAAGACCAGGCAGTAGTCATTGGCGTAGTGATTGCCGTTGGCGAGCGTCGCGGTCATGGTCTCCTCCACGATCACGCGCTCGCCGTCGGCGTGGAAACCGTGGAAGGTGACGTCGACGTCCCTGACGAACAGGCGGGAGAAGTCCTCGGCGAGGAAACGCGTGATCATTTCCCTGCCGACCATGTGACTGGGGCGGTCCAGCGCGGTGGCCGTCGCGTTTCCCGGAGGTGCCAGCCACTCGGCGTCCTCGGTGAAGACCGCGGAGATCTGGTCGGCGTCGTGGCCGGCGAACGCCTTCCAGGCGGCCCGGACGATGTCGTGGCTGCTCATCGGGGTTCGGTCGGGACGGGTGCCGGTCCGGGCGCGGCCGATGAAGCGGCCTCCAGCGTGCGGCGGATCACCGCCGAACCGTGCTCGACGGACTCGGCGATCGGTGCGGCCAGCGCGTCGGGCAGGACATCGGTGTGCCACACGAATCTCGTCCGGCCGCCGGCCTCCGGAAGGGCCTGCATGGACGCGTGGTGGTGGGACGGATGGAGGCTGCCGCCGACGACCGTGTAGGCGACCCGCATCGCCTCGTGGTCGAGGTCGACGAGCCGTTCGAACACGATCGTGCCGTCGGCGAAGGTGACGGTGCGCGTGTCCGAGCTCAGCCGGGTGTCGGTGACGAACCCGGGCGCCAGCCGCTCGTGCACCGCGCCGTAGTCGCTGAGCACCGACCACACCGCCTCGGGGCGGGCATCGATGACGATTTCCTTGTGGATCGAGGCCATGGGTGATCGACTCCTCGTCAGGCCGAAGCGATGCAGAACGGGTGGCCCTCGGGGTCGGCGAGAACGGTCCACTCGCCTTCGCCGGGCTGGAACTCCGGCTTGGTCGCCCCCGCCGAGAGCAGCTCCTTCACCGTGACCTCGGGATCGGCCACCGTGAAGTCGAGATGGGCGTGCTTCGCGGCGTCGGGCCAGCCGGGCCCCCGGTAGCCGGCGACCCGCTGGAAGGCCAACCGGACCGGCCCCCTGCCGAGTTGGACGAAGTCGTCGTCGGCCTGCCCGAGGTCCCAGCCGGTGACCTTGCGGTAGAACTCGGCGAGGGCCCGGGGATCGGCGCAGTCGATGGTGATCGCGGTGAGCTCCGCGTGAACGGCCATGGATGGCTCCCTTCGTGTCATCACGTGAGCCCCAGCATCCGGGGCAATGGCGCCGGAGGTCTTGAAGATCCTTGCGGGCCGTTCTGTCGTACCCGGCGGATACCGTTCGCGGCATGCTGTCCGCATCGACCCTCGCCGCCCGGCCGGAGTTCACCGTGGCCGTGGTGGGGTGCCGCTCCGACCACGCCCGGTGGTCGCAGCCGGAGACCCGCGACGACCACCGCCTGGTGCTGGTGCGACGCGGCAGGTTCCGACGGTCGGCCGACGGCGCCGACATCGATCTGGACCGGACCACGGCCTACTTGGGCGCGCCCGGCGAACAGGAGCGCTTCGCCCATCCGGCCGGCGGCGACGTCTGCACGTCGGTCAGCTTCGAGCCCTCCCTCCTCGGGCGCCCGCCCGCCGCGACGACGGTGTATGTCGACGCGCGCGTCGATCTCGCCCACCGCCGTCTGGTGGCCGCCGCGGCCACCGGCGACATCGACTACGCGCTGGCGGAGGAACTGCTCCGCCTCGTCGCGGCCGCGGCCGGTGAGCCGACCTTCCGCTCCCGGCCGGCCGACCGGGCGCTGGCCGCCGCGGCGCGCGGGGCGATCATCGAAGAGGCCCCGGAGGCCGGAGGGCTCTGCGCACTGGCCGCGCTGCTGGAGGTGTCGCCCTACCGACTGAGCCGGGTGTTCTCCAGGGAGACGGGCGTCTCGCTGACCCGCTACCGAAACCGCGTGCGCGTCACCCGGGCCATGGACCGGATCGCCGAGGGCGAACCCAGCCTCGCCGCCCTGGCAGCACAGCTCGGCTTCGCCGACCAGGCGCACCTGACCCGCATCGTCCGCGAGCACGTGGGACACACACCGACGGTGCTGCGTCGGCTGCTTGCCCCGGTTCGCGCCCGCCATGAGCCGACGGGCCGATGAACATGCCGCCGTGGGTCACGCGGGCTCGGCGGCGAGCAGGTCGGTGGTGCGGTCCGCGGTGAGCACGCCGAGGATGTAGCCGTCCTCGTCGACGACGGGCCAGACCGCCAGGTGCTTGATCCGCATGGCGATCGCGGCCAGGGTCAGGCCCATGGTCGGCCAGGCGAACGGGCCGCGCTGGTGGGTGGTGGCGCTGATGGCGGTCCGCTCGGTGTACCAGGAGCGGGTGAGGAACGGGTGGAGTCCGGTGCGGGTGACCAGCCCTTCGCACCGGCCGTCGTGGCCGCGCACGAGGAGGTAGTCCAGGTGGGCGCCGCGGAGGATGTCGTCGGCCCGGTCGACGGTGCTGTCGTCGGCTATCTGGTAGTCGCAGGGTTCCATGGCGTCGGCGACCGTGAGGCCGTGGCCGGGCCGGGCGGGCTGGGGCGAGTGAGTGGTCACGGGCGAGTGAGTGGTCACGGCGTTCACCGTTCCCGTCTCCGGCCGCCCGCCGGGGCGGGGTCTGCCGGGCTGTCCTGCACCCAGAACGAAGCCGGAACGGGGACCGGGATACGTGATGCCCTGGATGCCTCCGAGGCTACTCCTGCGGTGGTCGGCCCGGCGGAGGCTACGGCGGAGTAGCGTGGGGAGCAACCGAGGACATTTCGGACACCGGCATCAGCGTCGACGTCGCCCTGGGTCATGACGGGTCCCTCGTGGACCGGACGGGCGGCCTCAGATGATGCCGATCCCCCTTCCCATTCCTTCCTCCCCCGGGCCGTGGACGGTGCCCGGTGCCCCGTTGCTGCCGCGCTTGGAGCTGGAGCCGACGATGTCGCGGGAGGGTGTCTTCGACGGGGCCTGGTGGCCGCGTTCGAACGAGGTCCTCGCCGAACTGCCGGACCTGATCACCGCGCTCGGCGCCCACTTCGGGCGCATCCTGCGGGTCGGCCTCGACACCGAGGCCTGGGACGGTGTGCCCCGGTCCGTCGCCGCGAACGGCCTGATGGTCAGGATCAACTGGTTCGCCGGCAGCGACGGGACGATCAGCGTCACCCGGGGCCTCCAGGACCACTTCCTCCTGCTGGTGGTGCCGCCCGGCACCGACGAGACGACGGCCGCCTCGGCGATGGCCGGAGCCTCCGCGACGGGGAACCACACCCCGGCGGCGGAGCTGCTGCTCGGCCGGCCGGTGGTCGTCGTCGCGCCCGGCCGGGTTCACGGCTGAAGCCGTTCTCCATCGATGGAGAACACCGGTGGGATGAAGTCGTCGATGGAGAACACCGGTGGGATGAAGTCGTCGAAGAATCTTCGCGGGGAGCGATGAGTTTCCGGGACGCCCGGGGTCTACCCCTGTGCAAGCGACGGACGTGACCACGGAGGAGATCCCGAGATGACCGAGAACCTGGGCGAGCTGACCATCACCCGCGAGCTGCCGGGCGCCCCGGCCGCCGCGTTCGAGGCGTACTTCGAGCCGGAGCAGTTCGTCCGCTTCTGGGGTCCGGTCGGCACCCACGTGCCGCTGGAGACCGTGACCGTCGAGGCGAAGGAGGGCGGTCGCTACGACAGCACCATGGTGATCGACGCGACCGGCGACCGGTACCCGCTGAAGGCCGAGATCACCGAGATCCGGGTCGGCGAGTTCTTCGCGATGGTGGAGGAGGGCTCGGGCATGCGCTCCACCCTCACCTTCACCGGGCTCGACGGGGGCGGCACCCGGGTGGTGCTGCACCAGACCGGGGTGCCGGAGATGTTCCGCGGCCCGGAGGCCGAGGCGGGGCTCAACTCCAGTTTCGACCGGCTGGTCGAGCACCTCGCCGGCCGGAACTGACGGGCGCGGCGCTTCCGGCGTGCCCGCCCCGGGCCACCCCCGTGGGCCCGGGGCGGGGGCGCGGTCCGTTGGCCGCGCTGGGGGCGGACGGTCAGTTGGCCGCGTCCTGGGGGTACCAGCGGAGCTCGACGGTGTTGCCGTCCGGGTCCTGGACGTAGACGGAGGTGGCGGTGCCGCGGGCGCCGTAGCGGGGGACGGGGCCCTCCAGGACGGTGAAGGTGCCCGCGTCGATGACCTCCTGCCAGTCGAGGGGCTCGACGGTGAGGCAGAAGTGGTCGACGTTGGACTCGTGCCGGGGGCCGTGGGCCAGGTCGATGATGGTTTCGGCGCTGACCCGGATCGACGGGAAGGACACCTTGCCGGCGCGCCACTCGTCGACGCGGACGGGCTCCAGGCCCAGGAGGCCGGCGTAGAAGGCCAGCGAACGCTCGACGTCGGCGACGTTGAGGACCAGGTGGTCGAAGGCTACGACGCGCATGGGTGATCGGCTCCGCTCGGGTGGGGCTGTCGGGGACGGGTTCAACGATCCTCTCGGCCGCGCGGGTGATCAATGCGCGATCGCCGTAGGATCGTTGAGCCGGATTCAACGATCGAGGGGCGGGGCGGGATGCTGGAGCGGTTGGAGATCGAGGTCTTCCTCGCGCTCGCCGGGGAGCTGCACTTCGGCCGGACCGCGGAGCGGCTGCACCTGACCACCGGGCGGGTCAGCCAGGTGGTGAAGAAGCTGGAGCGCCGGATCGGCGGGCAGTTGTTCGACCGCACTAGCCGGTCGGTCCGACTCACCCCGGTGGGGCGGCAGTTGGCGGACGACCTGGTCCCGGTGGTGGCGGCGATGGAGGCGGCGCTGCGCCGGGCGGAGGACGCGAACCGGGGCGTCACCGGGGAGCTGCGGGTGGCGTTCCTCGGCGAGTGGACGGCGCCGGTGCTGCTCAAGGCGGTCGCGCTGTTCGGCGAGCGGCACCCGGACTGCCGGGTGGACGTGCGGGAGGTGCAGCTCTCCAACTCCCGGGCGAGCCTGGTGGACGGTTCGATCGACGTCCTGATCGCCTCCTACCCGTTCGACGGCATGGCCCGCGGGCCGGTGCTGCTGACCGAGCGGCGGGTCCTGGCGGTGGCGGCCGGGCACCCCTTGGCCGGCGAGCGGTCGGTGTCGCTGGAGGTGCTCGCGGACCATCCGGTGGTGCAGTACCCGGAGGTCACCTCGGCGGGCTTCAAGCGCGACCGCACCCCCGGCCGGACCCCGTCCGGCCGCCCGGTGCCCAAGGGGCCGTCCGGCGGCACCTTCTCCGAGATGCTCAGCCTGGTCGCGATGGGCCGCGGCGTCCTCCCGGTCGGCGAACACTCCCGCCGCTACTACCCGCGCCCGGACGTCGCGTACGTGCCGATCCACGACGCGCCCCCGATCGAGCGCGGCCCGGTCTGGCTGGAGAGCAACACCACCGCCCGGGTCCGCGCCTTCGTCCGGGCGGCCACGGACGCCGTCTCGGAGTCGGCCGACCGGGCGGCGCCGTTGTGCGTGCCGGCGGAGTGACCGCGGCAGGCGGAGTGACCGGTGCCGGCGGGGTGGCCGGTGGGGGTTTCAGGAGATCGCGCGCAGCCGGGGCCGCTCCGGGGCGAGCAGGCGGTCGAGGTGGGCGGCGGTGTCGTCGTCGGCGGGGAGCAGGACGAGGAGCTGCTGGGCGTCGTCGGTGAGGTCCAGGGTCTCGCGGTGGAGCCGGAGTTCGGGGCCGGACGGGTGGCGGAGGCGGAGCGGGCCCCGGCGGGGGACGAGGTGGTTGCCGATCCGGCGGGTGAACTCGGGGCCGGCGAGCGGGGCGAGTTCGGTGCTGAGCCATTCGGCGGACTCGACCGAGGGCCCGAGCCAGATGTCGAAGGCCTGTTCGTCGGCGATGTCGTCCCAGTCGGCGAACAGGGTGCGGGCGCGCGGGTCGGTGAAGACGTAGCGGGTGAGGTTCGGGGCCGGGGCGTCGAGCAGTCCGGCCGCGCCGAGGACGGCCGCGTAGCCGCTGGTGTGGGCGAGGACGTCGCCGAGGCGGTTGGTGACGGCGGCGATGCCCGGTTCGAGCAGGCGCAGGGTCTCGCGGACGGTGGGGCGCAGCTCGCGCGGGGCGGGGGCGGGTCTGGCGTGGCCGGTGCACGCGCCGCCGGTGATCTTGGTGAGGTAGCGGATGTGGTTGCGTTCGGCGGGGTCGAGACTGAGGGCGTCGGCGAGCGCGTTGACCACGGCGGTGGAGGGGTTGCGGTCGCGGCCCTGCTCCAGCCGGGTCAGGTACTCGACGCTGATGCCGGCCCGGACGGCCAGGTCGGAGCGGCGCAGGCCGGGCGAGCGGCGGCGGCCGTGGTCGGGCAGGCCCAGCGTCTCCGGCTGGATGCTGTCGCGCTTGGCGCGGATGAAGTCCCCCAGTGGTGTGCCCATGTGGCGAGCGTACGGTTGATCGTCGCGCGGAGGGTGGCCCTGCGGGGGCCAGCCTGGGCACGGCCTGGTTGCGGCCGCTCGGCGGGCGGAGAGTGGTCGCCATGGAGACGAACACGCACAAGCTGGTGATCATCCTCGGCAGCGTCCGGGAGGGCCGGTTCGGCCCGGTGGTGTCCTCGTGGGTGGCCGAGCAGGCCGCCTCCCACGGCGGCTTCGAGGTCGAGACGGTGGACCTCGCCGAGGTCGATCTGCCGCTCGAACTTCCCGCCGCCTCACCGAAGTTCGCGGGTGACGGTTATCCGCGTCCGGCCGGGATGGCGAAGCTGACCGAGGCCCTGGAGGGCGCCGACGCCTTCGTCGTCGTCACGCCGGAGTACAACCACAGCTACCCGGCCTCGCTGAAGGCCGCGATCGACTGGCACTTCACCCAGTGGACGGCCAAGCCGGTCGCCTTCGTCAGCTACGGCGGCGCGGCCGGCGGCCGGCACGCCGTGCTGCACCTGGAGAACGTGCTGACCGAGCTGCACGCGGTGACCATCCGGGACGGCCTGGCCTTCCCGAACTACTTCACCGCCTGGGCGGACGGCCGCCCGAACGACCCGCAGGCGCCCGGCTACGCCAAGGTCCTGCTCGACCAGCTGTCCTGGTGGGCGGGCGCGTTGAAGAACGCGCGGGCCGCCGCGCCGTACCCGGCATGACCGGAACGGGGAAGCGGCCGGAACGGGGAAGGAGGCGGAACGGGGAAAGGTAGCAAGGAAGGTGCCGGAGCGGGGAAGGAGCCTCAACCCGCCCTGCGCCGACGGTAGTAGTGCACGGTGAGCACGGCGAGCAGCGGTCCCCAGGCGGCCAGCGGAAGGTAGCCGGCCCAGAACACGACCGTCTGCCAGCCGTGCGTGATGATCCCGTCCTTGTCGCCCCGGATGGTCAGGCCGAGCGAGAACATCACCATCGCGTACGGGAAGACCATCAGCGCCGCCGAGCCCAGCCCGGCCGGGACCACGGCGGCGAGCACCGGGACCGGGCGGCCGCCGAGGACGGGGATCCAGCGCGGCCACACCTCGCCCCAGCGGGCGACCAGTCCGAAGCAGAGGAGCGCCAGTGCCTCGCTGACCACGCTGAGCGCGAGGATGTACGCCCAGCCGCCGTCGAACGAGGCCGGGTCCTGCTCCGGGGGCGTCGGGCCGTGGTCGAGCAGCGGCAGCCCGAGGATGAAGCCGCCGATCCGCCAGAGGCAGGAGGGCAGGACCGCCAGGGTGATCGCGTAGCCGGTCCGGACCGCCCAGCGGGGTACGCCCGGTGCCGGTGTGCCGTGCAGTCGTGCCGCGATCGTCCGTGCGCCCATGGTTCCGCCTCCGGCCCGGGCGGACGCCGTCCGTCCGCCACCGGCTCCGACCCTCCCGGAGTGCGCGGGCGGTGGCGTCCTCACCCGGGCTGAAACCGGGCGGGCCCGCTCCCCCGGGCGGGGGAGCGGGCGGTCGCCGCGGTGGGAGGCCACGGGGGCAGGAGGTCGCCGCGGTCAGGGGGCCACGGCGGTAGGAGGCCACCGCGGTGACGGGTCAGGGCAGCAACAGCCCCCAGGACAGGGCCCAGGGCAGGAAGACCACCCCGGCCAGCAGCAGGGCGCCCAGCCGGACCCGGTCGGCCGCCGGGGCGGCGGCCAGGGCGGCCCGCTCCCGCCGGGCGCCGGCCGCGGCGACGGCGGCCGACCCGAGCGCGAACAGCGCGAGCAACTGGACGGCCAGCCAGACCACCGGGCGGCCGAACAGGACCGGGCCGGGGAACATCGCGGCGGTGACCGTCAGGAGGAGCAGGTACCCGAGGGCGCCCAGGAGGGCGGCCGTCCCGGTGAGGGCGGCCCAGCGGGCGGCCCGGGGCAGGACGGCGGGGCGCGGCCGGCGGCGCAGGCGGCGGGCGGCGCCGGTCAGCGCGTAGCCCGCGAAGCCGGTCAGGCACAGCAGGGTGGCGACGGCCTCGACCCAGGTGGACTCGTACCAGGGGAGCGGATCGAGCGCGCGGCTGCGGGTGTCCTGCTGCGGGGCCGGGTCGGCGGAGGCGGTGGGCAGGCCGGTGGCGAGCCGCTGGATCCAGGCGGACTCGGCCTCGGCGTAGTCCGCCGGGAGCCGGTCGGGCCGGTCGTAGCCGTCGTCCGCGGTGAGGTGCAGGTTGTGCCGGACGTCGGGGACGGTCCGCAGCGTGTAGTGGGTGTTGCCGCCGCGGTCGAGGGCCCGGCGGATGATCGTCGCGCTCTCCTCGGGGGCGGCCTCGCGGTCGAGGGTGCCCCACTCGGCCAGGACCGGCTGCCGGACCCGCTCCCACGCCGGCACCGGATCGTAGTCGGCCTGCGGGAAGAGTCCGGCGGCGGTGAGCTGCCGGACGGAGGTGTCCGAGAGCGCGTCGATCAGCGAGCCGTGGACGCCCGCGTGGCGCAGGTAGCCCCGGTACGCCCAGGCCTGTTGGCGAGCGGGGGTGAGGCCGACCGCGCCGACGGCGACCAGGTACGTAGCCTCGGTGGAGCGGGTGGCGGCGAGCGAGGCCACCCAGGCGCCCTCGGACAGGCCCCACAGGCCGACCCGGTCCGGCGCGACCTCCGGCCGGGCGCGCAGCAGCCGGACGGCGGCCAGGGCGTCCTCGGCCAGCTGCCCGTAGTCCCGGTGGGTCATCGAGTAGCCGTCGGTGCGCTTGTCGAAGACCAGCGTGGTGACGCCGTGCCGGGCGTACGCCTCGGCGGCGGCCCGCAGTTCGGCCAGCGGGCCCGGCCCGGCCCCGGGGACCATGACCAGCCCGGGGCCGCGGGTGCCGGCCGTCGCGGCGGGGGCGGCCAGCAGCAGGCCGTGCAGGACGGTGCCGCCGGCGCCGGTGAAGTCGACCGGGCTGGCGACCGGATCGCCCGTCGCCGACGTGGCGTTCGCCGACGTGGTGTTCGCGGGCGTGGTGTTCGCGGGTGTGGCTCTCGCGGGTGTGGTGCTCCCTGCCGTGCCGCTCACGGCCGCGGCGCCCGCCGGTCCGCCGGTGAGGAGCAGCCCCGGCAGGGCCGCGAGCAAGGCGGTGAGCAGCAGCGCCGCTCCGGTGCGTGCTGGTCGGACGGGTCCGGTGCTCATCGCCGCTCTCCCCCGGTCGTTCTCCTCTTGTGGGTTCCAGCCTGGCGGGCGGCGGAGCCCGGGGCGATGGTGGTCGCACCCGGACCGGGGGTGGGGATGTCCCCCGGAAGCGTCCCTGGAACCCCGGGCACCCCGGGCAGCCGGGGCGTCGCGGAGGGCTCAGCGGACCTCGTCGGGCCCGGTGAAGTCGGGCGGTGTGTACCCGGGGCCGGTGAAGTCGGGCGGGGTGAAGGCGGCCGGGCGGGTCGTGCGGCCCCGGGGGTCGGTCAGCCCCTCGGGGCCGGGGCTGGTGAACGCGGGCGAGGTGTAGCCGGGGCTGCTGAAGTCGGGGCCCTCGTAGCCCGGGCCGTCGTGGTCGGGGCTCTCGTGGTCGGGGTCGTCGTGGTCGGGCCGGGTCGCCGGGCCGGGCACCGGCGGCAGCGCGTCGAGCAGGTACGGGAGGATTCCGCGCTCGCGCAGCGCGCCGCGCCACTCGCGGTGGGCGTCGCCGAGTTCGGCGGCGAGCTCCGGGTCGGTGCCGGCCGGGGCGGTCGCGGCGCCTTCGCGCAGGGCGGTGAGCAGCAGCCCGATGACGCCGATGGCCATCGCGGCGACCCCGGCGGCGAGGGCCACCCACCCGGCCGTGACCAGGGAGCGGGCGAGGGCGGGGTTCGGACCGGAGGCGCGCAGCAGGTAGCCGATCAGCAGCAGGAACAGGGCGGCGGCCCAGGCCAGGATCGGGGTGAGCACGGTGAGGACGGGGAACAGTCCGGCGCCGCCGCCCCCGGAGCGCAGCTGGCTGAGCAGCCCGGGGGCGGCCGGTTCGCTGCCGGGCGGCGGCGGGGGCGTGCTGTGCAGGCTCTCGCGCAGCCGGGTGTAGTGGGTGTACTCGGTGGCGGCCGCGGCGTTGACGCGGTCGGCGTCGCGCAGGGCGCGGATGCGCAGCTGGTCGGTGGTGAGCGCGCCGGGTGCACGCAGGGCGGTGAGGACGGTGCGGTCGCGCAGGGCTTCCGTGAGGAGGCGCTCGTACTCCGGGCGGTCCTCGGCGAGCAGTGGCGGGGGGTTGGACATGGGGACCCCGTTCGTGCGGACCCCGTTCGCTCCGCCCCGGGGGCGCGCGGCCCTCAGGACGCCGAAACGGGCGCGGAGGCGGGCCGCCGGACGGGCGGCCGGGTGTGGTGTGCCTCATGGTAGGGGCGGGCGCGCCCGGGCTGACAGTCGGTTTCCGGAATTTCGCGCCCCGGGACGCGCGCGTGCGACCGCCCGAGCGCCGGGAACAACTGTTCTACGGCGATGGTCGGTTGACGATCGGTCGGCAGCCGGAGGGCGATCCGGTCGGCAGTCGGCAGTCGGCAGCCGGAGGGCGATCCGGCCGGCGGCCTGCGAGCGCTCCGTGCGAGCGCTCCGTGCGAGCGCTCCGGCCGAGGGAGCGGCCGCGCGCCTCAGCCGATGGGCAGCCGGGCGACCAGCAGCCGCCCCTCCATGGTGACGCCGCCGTCCATCGCCACCGCGAGGTCGTCCGCGTACACGTACGGCCCGGGGATGTGCGGCGGCTGGCCGTCGTCGTTGTGCACCGCGCCGGTGAGGTACGGGATGGGGCTGTGCCCGTGCACGATCCGGCTGCCGCCGTAGGTGTCCAGCAGCTCGTGGACGGCCATCGGGCCGGCGTCGCCGCGGAAGGCGAACCGCTTGGTGAAGCGGCGGAAGCAGTCCCACCACTCGTCCACGCTGCCGTCGGCGAGCAGGCCGTGCACCGCGTCGTTGACGTCGGGGATGGACTCGCCGTACTCCAGGTACGCGGTGGTGTCGGAGTGCAGCAGCAGGTGGCCGTCCTCGACGGCCATGGCGGGCAGCCGGGAGAGCCAGCTGATGTGGTGCGCCTCCAGCCGGTCCAGGTCGCTCTGCTGGCCGCCGTTGAGCCGCCAGGCGGCGAGGAAGGAGGCGGTGCCGGCGGTGGACTGGACGGGCTCGTCGCCGTACTTGGCGGCGCCGAGGAAGAGCAGTTCGTGGTTGCCCATCAGGGCGCGGCAGTAGCCGCCGGCCGCGGCGGCCTCGGCGGCCAGCTGCATGACCAGGTCGATGACGCCGATGCCGTCGGGGCCGCGGTCGGTGAAGTCGCCGAGGAACCAGATCCGGGCGCGGCCGGCCGACCAGTGGCCGTCGGCGTCGATCAGGCCCTGGCCGTGCAGCGCGGCGCGCAGCTCCTCCAGGTAGCCGTGCACGTCGCCGACGACGTAGACCGGGCCGGGGGGCTCGCCGGGGCCGGGGGCCGGGTACGGGTAGGTGGGCGCGGCGGGGTCGGGCAGCGGCGGGCCGAGTTCGATGGTCGGCGGGTCGTCGCGGCCGTCGAGCCCGAGTGCGGGGGAGGACTGGTCGGGCAGGGTGGGTTCGTAGCCGGCCTGGTCCCGGCCGTCGTAGCCGCCCGGCTCGCGCGCGTCGTAGCCGGTCCGGTCCTGGCCGTCGTAGCCGGCCTGCTCCCGGCTCTCGTAGCCGCCTTGCTCCCCGCCCGTGTAGCCCGTGCGCTCCTCGTACCCGGGGCCGTCCTCGTAGCCGCCCTGCCCCTGGTGTCCCTGGTGCTCCTGCTGTCCCTGGTGTTCCTGATGTCCCTGCTGCCCCTGGTGCGAGAAGGCCGGGGCCTGGTCCATGCCGATGCCCTGGGCGTGCACGGTGTGGCCCTGGCCGTCGGCGGGCCAGTGCTGCTCCAGGTAGCGGGCTCCGCCGTAGCCGCTGTAAGTCTCCCCGTCGTGGCCCTCCCCCTCGTAGGGTGCGGCGGGGTAGCCGGTGGCGGCGTCGGGTTCGTAATAGGTGCCGTACGGCAGCACGTCGAGGTCCGGCTGGTGGCGGGGGACCGAGTGGGGGTGCTCGGGCCCGGGGAAGCGGTCCTCGGGTGTCATTCGCCCATCATAGGAAGACCACTCTCCCGGCGTCGTCACCTGGTGGGTATCCAATCCTCCGGAGCGTCAGCCGGGCGGTCCCGCAAGGTCCGTTTTGTCCCGGCTCGGCATGGTCTCGTCAGCTGTGGCGGAGCCGCGCGGCCCGGCCTCGGGGCCGCTGCGGCGTGGTGGTCTATACCTCGCCCGGGGCCCGGGGCGGGCTGACGGTGGTGCGCGGACTCCGGCGCTGGGAGGACGCGCGGACGATCAGCTCGGTCGGCATCAGGGTGCCGGGCGGCGGCCCGGTGCCGGCGGTGCGGAACCGCGGCGGGAAGAGCCGGGCGATGTCGACGCCCGTCCCGGAGTCCACGCCCTCGATCGCGTCGATGAGCAGGTTGACCACCGTGGTGCCGATCTTGCGCGGTTTGAGCGAGAGCGTGGTGATCGGCGGCTCGGTGGTCGCGTAGACGTCGCTCTCGCTGCAGCAGACCAGCAGCAGGTCGTCCGGCACCCGCAGGCCGTAGCGGCGCGCGGCGGCCAGCAGGTCGGTGCCGTTGGGGTCGAACAGTCCGTAGACGGCGTCCGGCCGGTCGGGGCGGGCGAGCAGCCGGTCGGCGGCGACGGCGCCGGCGGCCGGGTCGTGCGCCGGGTAGGTCTCGTACACCGGCTCCTGCCCGACCTTGGCGCACCAGCCGAGGTAGGCCTCGGTGGAGAGCCGGGTGTAGGTGTCGGTGCTGGTGCCGGTGAGCAGGCCGATCCGGCGGGCGCCGGCCTCGGACAGGTGGTCGAGGATGCCGAGCACGGCGGCCTCGTGGTCGTTGTCGACCCAGGCGGTGACCGGGCAGTTGCCGGGCTTGCCGTCGCTGACCACCGGCACGCCGGACCGGTACAGCTCGCTCACCAGGGGGTCCTGGTCGGGCGGGTCGATCACCACGGTGCCGTCCAGGGCGATGTTGCCCCAGACGTCGTGGCGGGAGGAGGCGGGCAGCACCACCAGCGCGTAGCCGCGGCCCAGGGCGGCGCTGGTGGCGGCCCGAGCCATCTCGGCGAAGTACGCGAACTCGGTGAAGGTGAACGGCTCTTCACCGTAGGTCGTGACGGTCAGGCCGATCAGGCCGGACCGTCCCGTGCGCAGGGTGCGGGCGGCCGCGGAGGGGCGGTAGCCGAGGCGCTCGGCTACCTCGCGCACCCGGCTGCGGGTCTCGTCGGGCAGGCGGCCCTTTCCGTTCAGCGCATCGGAGACAGTGGTGATCGACACTCCGGCGGCTGCTGCCACATCCCGGATGCCGGCCCGCTCCAGACGCCGTGAGGTGGTGGGACGCCGACCGCTCTGGTTGGCTGCTGCTGTCATGGCGGACCGATCGTATGGCTCCTGACAAGGCTCTGTGACCGGCGCATCGGAAGCCCCCGGAGATACGTTTCTCCAAGAGTGAGCCGGGGTGCGCCCCTTCGATACCCGCCTGAAACCAGGCCTCTTACCTCTGACATGTGCCAAAGGAACCGGGCAGAATGGCTGATCTGCGCCTGTAACCCGACCGGGCATCTCACTCCTACGGGTGAGGGCGGTCGGTATCGTGCAAAGCACCCGACCGGGGAGTCCGGGCGCGTCACGAGGTCCGGGCACGGAGGCGACCCCGTCCGTGGCGGGCGAGCGCACCGGAGAGTTCCGCAACTGGAAACGGAGTACGACCGTGAGCAGTGGTACGTCAGCGCAGGGCCCGCGGCTGCGGCCGACCCTCGACGGCATCCCCACGTACAAGCCCGGCAAGCCGGCCGGCGCCGACGCCTACAAGCTGTCCTCGAACGAGAACCCCTACGAGCCGCTGCCCGGTGTCCTGGAGACCGCGGTCAAGGCGGCCGGTTCGCTCAACCGCTACCCCGACATGGGGGTCACCGAGCTGACCTCGGTGCTGGCCGAGCGCTTCGGGGTGCCCGCCGAGCACATCGCCACCGGCACCGGCTCGGTCGGCATCGCCCAGTCGCTGGTGCTCGCCACGGCCGGCCCGGGCGACGAGGTGGTCTTCGCCTGGCGCTCCTTCGAGGCGTACCCGATCGTCGCCACGGTCTCCGGGGCGACGCCCGTCCCGGTGCCGCTCAAGGCGAACGGCGACCACGACCTGGACGCGATGCTCGCCGCGGTCACTCCGAACACCCGGCTGATCTTCGTCTGCAACCCCAACAACCCCACCGGCAACGTGATCCACCGCGCCGAGCTGGAGCGCTTCCTGGACGCCGTCCCCGGCGACGTCCTGGTCGTGGTGGACGAGGCCTACATCGAGTTCATCCGCGACCCCGAGGTGCCCAACGGCATCGACCTCTACCGGGACCGCCCGAACGTGTGCGTCCTGCGCACCTTCTCCAAGGCGTACGGCCTGGCGGGCCTGCGGGTCGGCTTCGCCATCGCGCACGAGCCGGTGGCGGCCGCGCTGCGCAAGGTCGCCACCCCCTTCGGCGTGAGCCGGATCGCCCAGGACGCCGCCATCGCCTCGCTGCGCGCCGAGGAGGCGCTGCTGGAGCGGGTCGAGGCGCTGGTCGAGGAGCGCACCCGGGTGGTGGCCGGACTGCGCGCCCAGGGCTGGGAGATCCCGGACTCGCAGGCCAACTTCGTCTGGCTCTGGCTCGGCGAGCGTTCGCCGGAGTTCGCCGCCGCGTGCGCCGAGGCCGGCGTGATCGTGCGGCCGTTCCCGGAGGGCGTGCGGGTGTCGATCGGCGAGGCCGAGGGCAACTCGATCTTCCTGTCGGTGGCGGAGGCCTTCCGCAAGTCGCTCTGACGTCCTGTCGGTGATCGCAGGGGCGTGCCGGTTCTCCGGTGCGCCCCTGCGGCGTTCCGCGCCCTTGGGGTGCCCCGTCCCCCCGGGGTGCCCCGTGCCCCCGGCGTGTCCCGGGCCGTGCGGCGTTCCGCGTCGGTGGCCGCGTTCCGCACGGCTGCCGCAGGCCCGGCCCGACTCCGTGAGAACGCCCTCAGAACGTCCTGCCGGATGCCTGGAGGTCGCTGGGAGCCCGCTGGGAGTTCCGCCAACGGCCGCCCACGGGGCGGCCAAGGCGCCCGCACGGGAGGGGCGCTCTGTCCGCAATGCCCGGATCCGGCCGGTCAGGCTTCTCCCAGCCGGCGTCCAGGACGCCGCAAGAGGGCCCCGGGAAGCTGTCCCGCATGAAGGTGCTCCCACGGCGGCGAGGCGCCGTCCTCGTCAATTCCGCGCTCGGCGTGGCCCTGCTGGGCGGTGCCGCCCTGGTGTACGCCACGGTCAGCGGCAGTTCCGGCCCGGCTTCCGCGAAGCCCGTGGCCCGCACCGCGACGGTGTCCAAGGGCACCGTCCTGGCCACCGTGTCCGGATCCGGCACCCTGGTCTCACCGACCGACGCGGCCCAGGACTTCACCACCGGTGGCAGGCTCACCGCGGTCGAGGTCGCGGTCGGGGACGCCGTGAAGAAGGGCCAGGTGCTCGCCACCGTCGACACCACGGCGGCCCAGCAGCAGGTGGACGCGGCCCGGTCCGCGCTCACCACGGCCCAGGCCAACCTCACCAAGGCCCAGGCCGGGGTCACCACCACGACCACCGAGCAACTGCCGGGCGCCACCTCCGCCGCCTCTCCGGGCGCCGGGGCCGGCAGCGGTGGCCGCGGGGCGGGCGGGAGCAGTACGCCCGCCCCGCAGACCACCACCATCACCACCACCAAGGTCGACGACGCGGCCGTGGCCCAGGCCCAGCAGCAGGTCGCCACCGCGCAGACCAACCTCGCCAACGCCCAGGCGGCGCTGACCGGCACCACCCTGACCGCCTCGGTGGACGGCACGGTCGCCTCGGTCTCCGGCAAGGTCGGCGACACCGTCGGGGCCACCGGCTCCGGCTCCTCCTCGTCCTCCTCCACCAAGTCCACGGGCGGCGGCGCGAGTTCGACGTCCGCTCCGAGCGGCTTCATCGTGCTCACCAACCCGGCCGGGATGCAGGTCACCGCGAACTTCTCCGAGCTCGACTCGCTCAAGCTGAAGAAGGGCGAGGCGGCCACCGTCACCCTGAACGCCCAGTCCGACACCAAGCTCAACGCGACCGTCCTGTCGGTCAGTTCGCTGCCCACCGGCAGCGGCTCCGGCGGCGCGGCCGGCTCCGCGGCCGTCCAGTACGCGGCCACGCTCCAGATCACCGGCGACACCAGCACGCTGCGCACCGGCCTGAGCGCCACCGTCCAGGTGATCACCGGCGAGGCCGACAACGCGCTCTCGCTGCCCACCTCCGCCCTGTCCGGCACCGGAACGTCGCGCACCGCGACCCTGGTGCAGCCGGACGGCGCCTCCGAGCGGGTCACCGTCGGCGTCGGGGTCGAGGGTGACAGCACGGTGCAGGTGGTCTCCGGGCTGAAGGAGGGCGACAAGGTCGAACTCCCCACCACCAGCGGCGGCAACGGCTTCCCGAACGCCTCCTTCCCGGGCCTCGGCGGCAACCGGGGCGGGGCCGGCGGAGCCGCGGGCGGCGGGGTCTTCCCGGGCGGTGGCTCCGGCGGCGGTGGCGCCGGCGGCGGGGCCGGTCGCGGCGGCAAGGGCTGAGACCGATCATGCGTCACGTCATCGACAAGCGCGTCCCCGCGCATCCCGTCCCGGTGATCCGGATCCGCCGGCTCACCAAGGCGTACGGGCACGGCGACGCCACCGTGCACGCGCTGCGCGGCCCCGCCGACCCGCAGACCGGCGAGCCGCAGGGCGTCGACCTGGACATCGAGCAGGGCGACTTCGTCGCCGTGATGGGCAGCTCCGGCTCCGGCAAGTCCACCCTGATGAACATCCTCGGCTGCCTGGACGTCCCGACCGCCGGCCGCTACCTGCTGGACGGCACCGACGTCGGACACCTCGACGAGCAGCAGCTCGCACTGGTGCGCAACCGCAAGATCGGCTTCGTCTTCCAGTCCTTCAACCTGGTGCCCCGCACCACCGCCCTCGCCCAGGTCGAGCTGCCGCTCGCCTACGCGGGCGTCCGCACCGCCGAACGGCGCCGCCGGGCGATGGCCGCGCTGTCGCTGGTCGGGCTCGCCGAGCGGGCCGGGCACAAGCCCAACGAGCTCTCCGGCGGCCAGCAGCAGCGCGTCGCGGTGGCGCGGGCGCTGGTGACGGCGCCCGCGATGCTGCTCGCCGACGAGCCGACCGGCAACCTCGACAGCCGCTCGACGGAGGAGGTGCTCGCCCTGATCGACGGGCTCAACGCCACCGGCCGCACGGTCGTGCTGATCACCCACGAGGACGAGGTCGCCCGGCACGCCAAGCGGGTGCTGCGGCTGGTCGACGGGCAGATCGTGAGCGACCTGAGGCAGGCGCCCGTGGAGGGGCCGCCGCCCTTCCTGGACGCGGCGTTCGCGCAGGCCGCGGTCGCGGAGGTGTCGGCGTGATCCTCTGGCAGACGCTCCGCTTCGCGGTCGGCGGCCTGGCCGCCAACAAGGTGCGCTCGGCGCTCACCATGCTCGGGGTGCTGATCGGCGTGGCCTCGGTGATCCTGCTGCTGGCGGTCGGCAACGGCTCGTCCGTGGCGGTCAAGGACTCGATCACCTCGCTCGGCACCAACTCGCTGACGGTCAGCTCCGGTTCGGCGAACGGCGGCTCCCGGGCCACCTCCGCGGTCAAGAAGCTCACGGTCGCCGACGCCAGGGCGCTGGCGAGCGACGGCGGCTCGGGCGCCATCAAGTCGGTCGCCCCGGTGGTCACCACCAGCGGGACGGCGCTGTACGGGAACATCTCGTACAGCCCCGGCTCGATCGTCGGCACCTACCCGTCGTACTTCGAGACCGCCAACCAGAAGGTCGCCCACGGCGAGTACTTCACCGACGACGACGTGCTCGCCTCGCGCAAGGTCGCGGTGCTCGGCGCGACGACCGCCAAGCAGCTGTTCGACACCGAGAACCCGGTCGGCAGGTCCGTCGTCCTCGGCGGCACGCCGTTCACCGTGGTCGGCGTGCTCCAGGCCAAGGGCGGCAGCGGCTTCACCGACCCGGACGACGTGGTCGTCGCCCCGCTCCCGACGGTGCAGAACGCCTTCACCGGCTTCGGCCCGGTCAACCAGATCCTGGTGCAGGCCTCGAACGCCGACAGCACCACGGCGGCCCAGTCCGAGATCACCCGGGTACTGCTCGGCACGCACGCCATCGCCGACCCCGCCAAGGCGGACTTCCGGATCACCAGCCAGGCCTCGCTGCTCACGGCGCGGGAGAGCACCACCAAGACCTTCACCGTGCTGCTCGGCGCGGTGGCGGCGATCTCGCTGCTGGTCGGCGGGATCGGCATCACCAACATCATGCTGGTGACGGTCACCGAGCGGACGCGCGAGATCGGCATCCGCAAGGCGCTCGGCGCGCCGCGCGCGGTCATCCTCGGGCAGTTCCTCACCGAGTCGACGCTGCTGTCGGTGATCGGCGCGGGGTTGGGCGTGGCGGCCGGGATCGCCGGCTCGCACTTCAGCATCGTCGGCATCAAGCCGGTGGTGATCCCCGAATCGGTGCTCGGCGCGTTCGCCATCGCCGTCGCCATCGGGCTGTTCTTCGGCAGCTACCCCGCCAACCGGGCCGCGTCGCTGCGGCCGATCGACGCCCTCCGGCACGAGTAGGACTCCACTGTCATGAGCAAAGAGATCGCCACGGTCAGCCCGGACACCGGCACTCCCGCCGAGCAGCTCGCCCTGCTCGCCACCCCGCCGGACGCCCGCGACGTGAGCGCCGAACTGGCCGCGCCGCCCCGGCGGAAGCTGCCCTGGCTCAGCCTGCTGCTGGCGGGCGGCGTGATCGCCACCGGGGCCTTCGCGGGCGGGGTCTGGTACCAGCAGAACAACGGGACCGCGGGCGGCGGGAAGTCCTCCGCCCGGCCGGCCGCCGCCGCGGCGGCTCCGGGAGGCGGCTCCGGGCAGGGGCAGAACGGCTCCCGGCGTGGCGGGCAGGGGCAGGGCGCCGGGCAGGGGGCGGGCCAAGGGGCAGGCCAGGGCGGTCAGGGCAAGGGCGGGCAGGCCGGCTTCGCCCGGGGCACGGTCAAGGCCGTCGACGGCAACACGGTGTACCTGACCGACACCAACGGCAACACCATCAAGGTCACCACCGGCGACGCGACGAAGGTCCAGCTCAACAAGGAGGGCAAGGTCGGAGACCTGCAGCCCGGCCAGAGCGTGACCGTCGTCGGCACCCCCGACGCCAACGGTGGCTACACGGCCAGCCAGCTCGTCGAAGGCGCCGCCGGAGCGGGCGGCTTCGGCGGTAGCGGTGGTGGCGGTGGCGGTGGCGGCTTCGGCGGTGGTGCCGGGGCCGGTGGCGGTGCTCCCAGGAACCCGTCCGGCGGCTGACCCGGAGCCGACGGACGACCGCGAGGCCCTCGCCCCTTCGGTGGGCGGGGGCCTTCGCATGTGCTCAGCGCGGTTCGAGGCGCCTCACCGGTTCCACACCGATTCCCGGTCCAGGTCCCGGAGCAGGTGGAGGAGGTTGAGGAGAGTGCTGACGGGCGCGATGCCGAAGTCCACCAGGAGACGCCCGTCGAGGATGGTCTCGCCGGCCGAGGCCGAACCCCAGAGCAGCCCGTACGGGAGACCGCGCCGGTGCAACTCCCCGAGCAGCACGGTGATGTGTGCGGCGGTGAAGTCCCGCATCCGGGGGTCGTCCGGCGCGACCGGTTCGCGGGTCACGCGACGGAGTCCAGCTCGTACCAGACCGTCTTGCCGCGCTTCTGGGGGTCGACGCCCCAGCGGTGGGTGAGCCCGGACACGAGCCGGAGGCCCCGGCCGGTCTCGGCGAGGAGGGGGAGGTCCTTCCCGTGGGGGAGGGTGGCGCTCTCGTCCGCGACGCAGACCCGGAGGGTGCGGTCGTCAAGGGAGAAGTAGACGACGGGCGAGGCGGTGTGAGCGTGCCGCCACGCGTTGACGATGAGTTCGCCGAGGGCGAGTTCGGCGTTGAAGATGGTCTCGGTGTCCCAGGCGGCGCGGGTCAGGACGTCCCGCAGGGCCTGCCGGGTGAGGGTGAGGGAGGGGGTGTTCAGGGTGCACACAGGAACCTCCGAGAGGCATGAGTGTGGAGGGGGAAGCCGTGAGCCAGGCCAGGGGGTGGTTGCTCTTCGGCGGGCGGGCAGCAGGCGCCTACTGCGCTGAACCAAAGCGTGTCTGACGATCCATCGGATCGTTCTGAGGATGACGATAGCGCGCATCGCCACAGATTTGTGGCGATCCGCGAGAAGTTCCCCCGAACGGGGCTGGCAGACTGGTCCCATGGCCCTTCGATCGAACCCAACACTCCGCCAGTTGAGGTTGGGTGCCGAACTTCGCAGGATGCGGGAACAGGCCGGCCTCGGCGGCAGCCAACTCGCCCGCGCACTGGGCATCAATCCCGCCCACGTGACCCAGATGGAGAGCGGCAGGACCGGTATCAGCGTCGAACGCCTGCGCACGATCGCCGCGTTGTGCATGTGCGTCAACGAGCCCTTGATCGACGCGCTGGCGGACATCATCACGGACCGGGACAAGGGCGGTTGGTGGGAGGAGTACCGCGGAAACCTCTCGCCCGACTTTCTTGAGGTTGCAGAGATCGAGGGGCGGGCGAGAGGGCTCTCTACCTACACGATGGCCTTCATCCCGGGCTTGCTCCAGACCAACGCCTATGCATCGGCCGTCTTCGCGCGAAACTTCCCGCCTCTCCCGTGCCACGAGGTCGATCTGCGGACATCCTTTCGGATGCAGCGGCAGAGGATCGTTCGATCCGGCGAAACGCCGTACTTGGCATACATCCATGAGGCAGCGCTGCGTATGCAGTTCAGTGGACCAAAGGTTCAAGCCGAGCAGCTCGGAAGTCTCATCGAGGCTTCCGAGCTGCCGACCATCTCTGTTCGAGTTGTGCTGTTCGAGGTCGACACGCTGCCGCTCACGCACGAGAACTTCACCTATGCCGAAGGGCCGATTCCTGAGCTCGACACAGCGCAGATGGACTCGGGGCTCGGCAACGTGCTCTTTGACGCGCCAGCCCACATGACCCGGTTCCGCACCCTGCTCGCTCGGATCGACTCGGCGGCCCTCTCGGAAGGTGAATCCCGGGAGTTCATTCGATCCATCAAGAAGGATATGGAAAGCAAGTATGCCTAACTCTCCGTGGCAGAAGTCCAGTTACTCTGGCGCGAACTCCGAATGCGTAGAGGTGCGGGCCATCGCTGGTGTGATCGAACTCCGCGAGTCCGACGAGGGCGACGTCATCGTCCGCACCACTGCCCCCAACTTCGCGGCCCTCCTCCAGGGCGCGAAGGCGGGCGAGTTCGACCGCCTGGCCACCTCCCGCGCCTAGCGAACCGTTCCGGCGGCCCCTTGCTCCTCCGCAAGGGGCCGCCGGAAAATCGATGGCCGGTTCGGCGGCACCCGATGAAGATCGCTGGATGCATCCCTTCCTGCAGACCGAGCGTCTCCTCCTGCGGCCGTTCACCGAGGCCGACGTCGACGACCTCTTCGCGCTGGACAACGATCCCGAGGTCATGCGCTTCATCAACGGCGGCAAGCCGGCGGACCGCGAGGCGATCCGTACGCGGACCCTGCCCCGCCTCCTCCACGTCCACCCGTGTTCGGGCACCCGGGGCTTCTGGGCGGCCCAGGAGAAGACCACCGGCACGTTTCTGGGCTGGTTCGAGCTCCGTCCGCTCGACGACCACGATCCGGCCGTGGTCGAACTCGGCTACCGACTGAACCGGTCGGCCTGGGGCAGGGGTTGTGCCACGGAGGGTTCGCGGGCCCTGATCGACAAGGGGTTCGCCGACCTCGGGGTGGAGCGGGTCACCGCGAACACCATGGCGGTGAACACGGGCTCCCGGCGGGTGATGGAGAAGTCGGGACTGTCGTTCCTCCGCAGCTATTTCGGGGACTGGCCGGAGTCGATCCCGGGGTCCGAGCACGGCGAAGTCGAGTACGAGCTCCTCAAGGAGACCTGGGAAGCGCGGGAAGTCGGCCGGTCCGACTTCCCGCGCACGTAGCGGTAGTTCGTGCCGGTGGCCCCTCGCGCCTCGCGAGGGGCCACCGGCCGATGCGGGCGGTGCCTACGGCTGGATCACGAAGTACACCACCATGCCCGCGGTCAGGCACAGGAAGAGCTGCACCATGAAGCCCCAGGTGAGCGGCACTTCGTCCGTGTCGCCGGCCTTGTCGGCCGCGAGTTGCCGGCGCGCGAGCTTCCCGAGGTGCCCGGCCGTCCCGAGGGCCATCGACAGCATCGCCAGCGAGTACATGGACAGCGCACCGGCCGGGTTCATCCCGTTCGTGTGGTAGCGGCCGACCAGGAAGAGCGCTCCGGCCAGCGGCGCCAGGGACACCATGATCCGGTACGTCCGCGTCGGCTGCGGCGGTACCGCCAGCGCCCAGAACAGCACCGTCGTCAGCGCGACGATCCACCACCAGGTGGCCACGCTCAAGCCCAGTGGAGTCATTCCCCCACCCCCCAGGTCACGGACGTTCGTTCACGTCCACTCCCGAGCACACTAGCCACGCCTCCCAGGGCCCTGCGCCGACCGAATCCCGCAAGATCCCGGCCGAGTTGCTTGCCGGATCCCGGCAGGAACGCTCAGTCGAGGCAGAACTCGTTGCCCTCGACGTCCTGCATGCGCTCGGGGTCCGCGCAGTCGAAGGTGACCTGGACCGGCTTGACCTCTGCCATCGGGCCACCATAGCCATGGCACGTGGGCTACCGTCCCTCAATTTCCGCCGGGGATCCGCAGGTTGGAGGGGGTGGGTCCAGCCCCACCCCGTTGTGGGGCTGGACCCATACCCGGCCGCCCGTCCGCTCCGTAGCGTCGTTCCCACAACGACACGGAGGGGAAAGAACCATGGCGACCACGACCGACCAGGACACCTTCACCACGGTGAAGAAGTGCATCGTGCTCTTCGGCGCCGCCGGCGCCGTCGTCCTCGGCACAGTGGCCGTGATGGCGGCCACCGGCCACCCGACGACCCCGTTCATGTGGATCCGCGCGGTGATCTTCCTCGCCATCGCCCCGTTCCTCCACCGGCTGGCCACCCGCGCCGCCGGCGGCTCCTTCAAGGCCTTCGACCGGGTCCGCACGCTCTCCACCGTCATGCCGATCGCCATCATCGCGGTCGACGCGATCCCCGGCCTCTGCCCGGTCTGGTACGCGGTCCTCCAGGGCCTCTCCGCCCTCGCCCTGGTCGCCGTCGCCGTCCTCACCCGCACCCCCGCCCTACGAGCCGCCTTCCCCAAGGCGCGCTGACAACCCCCGCCCACCAACTCGGCGCGGGAAGTCGGCCGTTCCGACTTCCCGCGCCGAAGCGTCTCCCCCGGTGGCTCCTCGCTACCCGCAAGGAGCCACCGGTCGAAGCACGTGATGGTGCATATGTTCGAGATCAGCCCGGTTTCCAGTACCGGCAACGGGAGACCCTTGCCGCTGCCGGATCAGCTCCGGGAGCATCGTTCGGAGACCCGGCGAGCAAGGAGGCAACTGTGGAGCTGACACGGCTTGTAGGTTCCTGCGACGAGGGCGAGTGCCCGACGCTGTACCTGACGGACCGGGGCACCCTCGCCGTCCAGGGCGAGCTCGTGACCGAACACAGCCTCCAGATCCCGGCGCACGAGATGTTGGTGGAGGTTCCCGTCGAACTCATTCGAAAGGCCGTCCGTGACAACCTCATCTAGGACTCTCGGGGATTGGTTCTCGGCGTTCGAGCGCGAGGCTTTTCGACTCGAAACGCTCGACGACTACAGCCAGTCCGGTGGAGTCGACGCCTACCGAGCCTTTCTCGCCGGTGAGGAACAGCCGGATGATTACAAGAACGCGGGATGGGTCAGAACAGTGGCCGATGCCACGCGGGCGGGCAAGCGCATGTACCGGGTGCACATCCTCTCGCGGCCGCTCACGGACTACCTTCGCTTCGAGCTCGCATGGGGATACCACCGCAATATGACGGCTGGTGAGGAGTTCTTCATCCTGGACGTCACCGACCGGGAGAACCCCGTTCCCGAAGCACCGGACTTCTGGCTCTTCGACGACGAGACTGCGGTCTCGATGAGCTACGACGGGGGCAAGTACCTCGGCGTCGAATTCCTCACTGGCGGCCGGGCCGCGGAACTCAGGGCGTGCCGCGACGCCGTGATGGCTCAAGCGATTCCGTTCTCCGAATGGTGGGCCGAGCACAGCGAGTGAACAGAACGCGGCTTGGACCGGCGCTGCGGGAACTGCGACAGGCCTCCGGAAAGGAGGCCAAGGCGGTGGCCCGCAGTGCCGTCATGTCCCCGAGCAAGCTGAGCAAGATCGAGACCGGCAAGGTGTCGCCCACCGTCGTGGATGTGGACCGCATTCTCACCGCTATAGGCGTGTCCGATGAGGTCAAGTCCGAGTACATGGCTGCCGCGCGGGCACAGGCCACAGAGGCGACCGCCTGGCGCCTGGTCCGGCGTCTCGGGTACCACCGCAAGCAGCAGCAGATCAAAGCGCTGGACGACTCCACCAGGCTTCTCCGCGTGTTCCAGCCCTCCCTCGTTCCGGGACTCCTGCAGTCGCCGGAGTACGTGCGTGCGGTCTTCGGGAGGAAGGGACTCGGTGAGGAACCGCTCGCACGGGCAGTCGCTGCGAGGCTGGTCAGACAGCAGTCCCTCTACGACGCCACGAAGACAATGCGGTTCGTCATCACCGAACCCGTTCTCCGGTGGCGTCTGGTGCCGCCTGCGATGATGGCCGGGCAGTTGGACCGCATCCTCTCCGCCTCTCGCCTGCCCCATGTCGACATCCGGATCGTGCCGCTGTCCGCACCGCAGTCCGATGTGCCGACGCACTCCTTCGTCATCCGGGACGACCGCACGGTGACGGTGGAGACCGTGCACGCCGAGGTCGCGGTCACCGATCCGCGGGATGTCGAGTTGTACATCCGCAAGTTCGATGGATTCGCGGCTGCGGCCATGGTTGGTGACGAGATGCGCCGAATGATCGAATCCATTCGAGACGAGTACTTGAGTGAAGAGCAAAGGCGAGGGTGAATGCACGGAATAAATCTCGGCCTGCCTCGCTCCGTTTCCCGGTGACCATTCACCTTTCATGGTTCGGGTCGACCTTTGACCGAACAGGAAATCCTCGCCGGCCACCCGCGTTCTACCCCTACATTTGTGCTCGCCCGATGATGGGAGCCGCAGGGAGTCCAGCATGCGCAGGAATCCGTCGTGCGCGCCCACCATTCGATGAGTGCGACGAAGCGGAGGTACACATGGCCACCACCGTTCCGAGTCGGCCGGGAGGCGTCCCGGTCTTCGACCGTGCCGAGTCCCGGCTGCCGATGGGTGTCGCCGGTACGACGTCCATGCCCGGGCTGGACGGCGAGAGCGGGCCCGGGAGGCCGTTCGCCTTCCGCTTCCTCGTCCCGGTCACCGGGGCCGGGGGGATCCTGCCCGCCGACATCGGCTACGACGACGAGACGCAGACCTGCATCTACGAGGGCCTCCCGCCCGGCGTCTACATGACCAGCAACCCGCCCAAGACCTACGGCCCGACGCAGCCCTCCGGGCAGATGGACGCGCCGGACGACCCGGGAAGCAGCAACGACTGAGATGCCGATCGCCGATGCCGTCCTCGTGCTGACGGGGACCTTCGATCCCACCGCCGACCTCGTGATCGAGGAGCTGAACCGGCGCGGAACCCCCGTCTTCCGGGCGGACACGGCGTGGTTCCCGTCGAGGCTGGCCCTGGCGGCCGGCCTCGACGGGGCCTCCGGCTGGACCGGCACGCTGGCCACCGAACGGCGCACGCTGGACCTCGCGGCCGTGCGGTCGGTCTACTACCGCCGCCCGACCGCACCGGAGTTCCCCGCTGAGATGTCGGCGGAGGCCCGCAGCGTGGCCTCCGCCGAGGCACGACGGGGGTTCGGCGGCCCGCTGTCGGCGCTGCCCTGCCGGTGGCTGCCGCCGCCGGGCCGCGCGGCGGATGCCGAGTACAAGCCGTTCCAGCTCCGGGTGGCGGCCGAATGCGGGCTTCGGGTCCCGCGAACGCAGTTCGCGGGCTTCGCGGCGCCGGACGGCAGCACCGTCCGCTGGTCGCTCTGAGGGTGCGGGAAGTCGGCGGCATCGACTTCCTGTGCGCGCGGATGCGGCTTTGCGCCGGATTCCGGCCGTTCTGGTCCGGATAGTGGCTCGATCGGTGCGCTTGTGAGTGACTGAGCGCGTGCATAGCGTGACCGGGTCGCGCTGCGACGCTCACACGAACGATGTGGAGGTGGCTTCGCCATGCCTGGAACGCCCGAGTACACCGAACCCATCGAGCCCACGGCCGCCGTCGCCGCGGCGAACCGGAAGGCCGCGGAGGAGTCCCGGGCCGCCGACGAGAAGGACGGCCGGGACTTCGCCGACGCCAGCCGGTTCATGATCGCCCCGCCGGACGTCCCGGTCATCATGTCCCGCAAGGGCGGGAGCGAGGTGGTCTGGGACTTCACCGCGTACGAGTTCCTCGACCCGGACCTGCGCGCCGAGATGCCGACGGTCAACGGGAGCCTCCACCGGCAGGGCGAACTGACCGCGGTCGCCGGGCTGTTCCACGTCACCAGCTGTCCGGCGTACCGGGTCTACCAGGTGCGCGGCTACGACCTCTCCAACATGACGATCATCGAGTCCGACGAGGGCCTGGTCGTCATCGACCCGCTCGCCTGCTACGAGACCGCGCAGGCCGCGCTCCGGCTGTTCCGGGACAGGACCGAGCTCACCAAGGAGCAGCGGCCGGTCAAGGCCGTCGTCTACACCCACTGCCACGTGGACCACTTCGGCGGTTCGCGCGGCCTGTTCGCCGAGCTCGGCGATCCGCTGGAGCCGGGCGTCCCCGTCGTCGCGCCGGAGGGCTTCCTCGAACACGCCGTCAGCGAGAACATCTACGCGGGCCCGGCGATGGCCCGGCGCGCCCAGTACATGTACGCGGCGCAGCTGGACAAGGGGCCGGCGGGGCAGGTCGGTGCCGGCCTGGGCCTGACCATCTCCACCGGCGAGGTGACCCTCGTCCCGCCGACCGTCCACATCGGCGGGCCCGAGCACCAGCCGGTGCCGAAGGCGCAGTGGAACGAGCAGGCCCACGTCATCCCCTGGCGGCCGGGGCTGTACCAGTACGAGCTGGCCGGCGTGCAGCTGCTGTTCCAGCTCACCCCGGGCACCGAGGCCCCGGCGGAGATGAACATCTACCTGCCGGGCGCCAGGGCGCTGTGCATCGCCGAGAACGCCACCCACACCATGCACAACATCCTCAGCCTGCGCGGCGCGCAGGTCCGGGACGCGCACGCGTGGTCGAAGTACCTCACCGAGGCGATCCAGACCTTCGGCAAGGAGACCGACGTCCTGTTCGCCTCGCACCACTGGCCGATGTGGGCCGAGGTGGACGAGTCGACCGGGAGTCCGAGCAACGCGCGCATCCTCGAATTCCTCAACGAGCAGCGCGACATGTACGGCTACCTCAACGACCAGACGCTGCGGCTGATCAACGCCGGCCAGACCGGCATCGAGATCGCCGAGGAGCTGAAGACCCTCCCGCCGGGCCTGAACGACCGCTGGTACGACCGGGGTTACTACGGTTCGATGAGCCACAACCTCAAGGCCGTCTACCAGCGGTACATGGGCTGGTACGACGCCAACCCGGCCCACCTGTGGGAGCTGCCGCCGGTGCAGGCGGGCGCGGCCTACGTGCGGGCGATGGGCGGCGCGGAGGCGGTGGTGGCCAGGGCGGCGGAGGCGTACGGCCAGGACACCCCGGAGGGTTTCCGCTGGGCGGCCGAGCTCCTGAACCACGTGGTCTTCGGCGCGGCGGCGCAGGACGGCGGGATCTCCGCGGAGGCCCTCCAGCAGGCCAAGGAGCTCCAGGCCAGGGTCCTCACCCAGCTCGGCTACGGCGCCGAGAACGGCACCTGGCGCAACGCCTACCTGGTCGGCGCCCAGGAGGTCGTGGCCGGTCCGCAGCCGGCGATCCTCAGCCAGTCCTCGTCCGACCTGATCCGCAGCACGAGCCTGGAGCAGTACTTCTCGGCGCTCGCCCGCAGCGTGGACGGGCCGGCGGCCGCCGAGCAGTACCGCGTTCCGATCGTGCTGGACTGGGTGTTCACCGATGAGACCGGCGTCGAGACCGGCGTCCGGTGCACCACGACGCTCCGCAACGGGGTGCTGGTCTTCGTCGACGGCGGCGACCGCCTCGTCGGCGTCCCGGACGCCGTCATCAGGCTGACCCGCGGGACGCTCAACGAGCTGGCCGAGCGGCCCGGGTTCAAGCGCAACTTCGACACGGCGGTCGAGGACAAGCTGGTCCTCCTGGAGGGCGAGCACGCCCAGGAGGCGGCGGACCGGGTCTTCGGCACGCTGACCCTCCCCGACCCGCAGTTCCCGATCGTCACCCCGTAACGGCCCACCCGGCAGGACCCGTTCCGGCGGTTCCCCGCTCCCCCGGGGGGCCGCCGGGGGGCCGCCGGGGGGCCGCCGGGATGCCGCCGGGATGCCGACGGGTGCCGACGGGGTGCCTCCGGGATCGGGACCGGCTCCGAACACGTCGCCCCGCCGAGCTGCTGCTCGGCGGGGCGAGGTGCTGCGGGGATCGCGCGGTCAGGGCTGCTGGGGGTCGGGCTGCTGGGGGTCGGGCTGGGGCGCGGTCGCCGGGCCCGCGCCGGGCGCCGGGCCGGTGGGGGCCCCGGTCCCGGTGCTGTTCGGGTTGGTCTTGGGCGCCGGGTCGGGGATGTCGGCCATCGGCAGGGACTGCTTGGGGGTGCCGCGCAGGGCCTGGTTCATGGCGTCCCGCCAGATCGGGCCGGGGCCGTCGGCGCCGAAGACCTCGGCGCGGTACTTCCCGTTGATGGTGATGTTGCGCATCTCCACGCCGCCCTGGGGGCCGCCGATCCAGACGGCGGTGGCGAGCTGCGGGGTGTAGCCGTTGAACCAGGCGGCCCGCTTGCGGTCCGAGGTGCCGGTCTTCCCGGCGATCTGCCGGTTGTCCTCCAAGCTGAGCGCCGCGCCGGTGCCGTTGTTCTCGGTGACGCCGTTCAGGACGGTGTTCAGCGCCCGCGCCGTCGAATCGGAGAACACCTTCTCGCACTGGCCGGCCGGGACGGGGACGTCCTTGCCGTCGACGGTGGTGATCCGGTTGATGGCGACCGGGGCGCAGTGGGTGCCCTGGGCGGCGAAGGTCGCGTAGACGTTGGCCATGGTCAGCGGGCTCATCTCCTCGACACCCAGGGCCATCGCGGGGACCTCCTCCAGGGGCTTGCCGCTGGCCTTGGTGGTGATGCCGAGCTTGTTGGCCATCTGCTTGACCGCGCAGAGGCCGATCTCCTGCTCCATCTGGATGAAGTAGGTGTTGACCGAGAGGGCCATCGCCATCTTCAGCTGGTACGGGCCCTTCTCGCTCGCGGACTCGTTGGGGACGACCGTCTTGGGGCGGGCGTCGTTCTTCCAGGTCCCTTCGCAGGTCTTCATCGTCGGGTACTCGAGCTTGTTGGGGGACGAGTACTCCTGGGTCGCCGGCAGGCCGGCCTCCAGTGCCGCGGCCGCGACGACCGGCTTGAAGGTGGAGCCGGGCTGGAAGCCGTTGCCGCCGCCCATCGCCGCGTCGACGTTGAGGTTGACGACGGTCTGGTTCTGGTTGGTGTCCAGGCCGTACGGGCGGGTCTGGGCCATCGCCAGGATCTTGCCGGTACCGGGCTCGACCATGGAGGCGGCGGCGGACACGGTGTCGGTGACCCGCACGTTGCTGCTCACCGCGTTCTGGGCGGCGGCCTGCTTGTCCGGGTCCAGCGTGGTGTAGATGTTCAGGCCGCCCTGGTTCCAGAACTTCTTGCGCTCGTCGGCGCTCTTGCCGAAGACCGGGTCCTGCTTGACCACGTGGCGCACGTAGTCGCAGAAGAAGCCCATACCGGCCTGCGCGGTGATGCAACCGTTCTGCGGGGCCTTGAAGTTGAGGCCCAGCGGGGTGGCCTTCGCCTCCTTCGCCTGCTCGGCGGTGAGGTGCTTGTTCTCCAGCATCTTGTCGATGACGGTGTCGCGGCGGTTCTGCGCGGCCTGCGGGTGCAGCTTCGGGTCGTACTGGGACGGGTTCTGCACCAGCCCGGCGAGCGTGGCCGCCTCGGCGACGGTCAGGTCCTTGTTGCTCTTGCTGAAGTAGCGCTGGGAGGCGGCCTCCACGCCGTAGGCGCCGTTCCCGTAGTACGTGATGTTGAGGTAGTTGGTGAGGATCTGCTCCTTCGGCACCTCCTCCTCCAGCTTGATGGCGACCTTGAGCTCCTGGATCTTGCGGCCCAGGGTCTTGCGCTGGGCCTCCAGGACGGCGTCCCGGTCGTCGCCGGCCTGTTCCACGTTGACGTTCTTCACGTACTGCTGGGTCAGCGTGGAGGCGCCCTGGGAGGTGGTGCCGCTCTCCGCGTTCTTGCTGATGGCGCGCAGCACGCCCTTGAGGTCGACGGCGCCGTGCTCGTAGAAGCGGGCGTCCTCGATGTCGACCTGGGCCTGTCGCATGAACGGCGACATCTGCTCGGCGGTGATGACGGTGCGGTCGCGCTCGTAGACCTTGGCGATCAGCCCGCCCTTGGCGTCGAAGATCTGGGTGGCCTGGGTGAGCGGCGGGGTCTTGAAGTCGGAGGGGACGTCCTCGAACCCCTCCGCCGTGTTCTTGGCCGCCAGCCCGATGCCGCCGGCGACGGGCAGGGCGAGGCCGGCCAGCAGGACGCCGGACACCACGCTCACCCCCAGGAAGGTCGCACCGAAGCGGGCCAGCCGGAGCGGCGCCTTGCGGGGCGGCTGGGCGGCCGCGTCCTCGGCGGAACTCCATATCGGGGGGTGGTTCGAATCCATTCCGGAATGCTAACCGGTGAAAGTCACCGGCCGAACGGTTTTTCGGGCGTGGTTGTCACGGCTGTGCAACAGGCGGGGGACCGGCTCCGGCAGGGCGGGTCGTGTACGCACTGAATGAATGCGGGGGAATTGGGTGGTCCGTACGCAATGCGGACCGATCCGTGTGCGGCGCCGCCCCCTCCCGTGGTCCTGCACTCACTGTGATGCGGTGGGCGGGCCGAAAGGTTGCGGGCGTCCGGTCAGGCGGCGGCACCTCCGGTCCCGGGGGCGGCGTCTTCGGCCTCGGGAGCGCTCTCCAGGACCGCTTCGACGTCGACCTCGACGTCGACCAGGTTGCCGACCACCGTGCCGCCCCGGTCCACCACGTCGTTCCAGCTCACGCCGAAGTCCTGGCGGTTGATCCGGGTGCTGGCGGTGAATCCGGCGCGCCGCCGGGGGCCCAGGTCGCGCCCGTCCTCCCACCACGGGGTGTCCCACTGCCCGAGGTAGGTCACGTCGAAGGTGACCGGGCGGGTCACGCCGCGGATCGTGAGCCGGCCGGTGACCTCGAAGCCGCTCGCGCTCACCTGGTGGACCTGCGATCCGACGAAGCTCCAGGTCGGATGGTGCTCGACGTCGAAGAAGTCGGCGCTGCGCAGATGCGCGTCCCGCTCGGGCGAACCGGTGTACACCTGGGTCGCGTCGATGGTCGCCTCGACCCTGGCCTGCTCCGGAGCGTCCGGGTCGACCTCCAGGAAGCCGTGCACGTTCTTCAGCTGGCCGCGCACGTAGGTGACCATCATGTGTCTCGCGCGGAACTCCGCACCGGTGTGGCTGGGTTCGAAGAACCATTTCGTGGTGGCCATGGCGACTCCGTGGGGTGGTGGCCGGCGGGTCCCCGAGATTCCCTCCAGCCAGCGTAGGACGAAGCCGGCCCGCGGTCGTCCGGACGGCGGCCGACCCGCACCGCCGCCTCCCCCGCACCGCGGCCGCCCGCCGGACTGGCAGCACCACCGCGACCGGGCCAGGCTGGTGGGGACGGACCGCCCAGCCGAGGAGGCAGGTATGACCGGCGAGCCGATCCCGGGGATCGACCCCACCGCGGTGCCCAGCGGCGAGGGCTGCGCGGAGTGCCTGGCCGGTGGCGGGTGGTGGTTCCACCTGCGGCGCTGCGCGGCCTGCGGCCACATCGGCTGCTGCGACTCCTCCCCGGCCCAGCACGCGACGAAGCACGCCCGCGGGGCCGGCCACCCGTTCCTGGTCAGCTTCGAGCCCGGCGAGGACTGGTTCTGGAACCTGGAGACCGGCGCGTACTACGAGGGCCCGCCGCTGGCGCCGCCCACCGCCCACCCGGCCGACCAGCCCACCCCGGGCCCGGCCGGCAAGGTCCCCGCCGACTGGCAGTCGCGGCTGCACTGACGGCCCCGCGGCCGCACCGGCGGCCCCGAGGCATTCGGCCGGGCACAACCGAGCCGGTCACAGCCGGGCCGAGCCGGGCACAGCCGGGCCGGTCACAGCCGGGCCGAGCCGGGCACAGCCGGGCCGGTCACAACCGAATCGTTCCGGCGGCCCCTTGCGCCTCGCAAGGGGCCGCCGGGCGCTGTCCGCCCGCCCGGACACGGCGGAAATCCGGGCGACTCCCGCGGGCTTGATCCTCTACGGTGAACGCGCCCAGGGCGGCCGTTTACCGCCCGTCGACGTGGCGCGACCAACGCGCCCGCACCCCAGGGGGTCCCCTGCCATGACGCGCACCCTTGTCGCAGAGCTCCACGCGCACCTCGGAGAGACGGTCACCGTCTACGGGTGGGTGAACACGCTCCGACTCCAGCGGCGCATCCAGTTCGTGCTGGTCCGGGACCACACCGGTCTCGTGCAGGTCACCCACCTCCGCGGTGGGGAGGGCGATGCCGTCGAGGCCGCCTTCGAGGGCGTGACGGTCGAGTCCGCCGTGAAGATCACCGGAAAGGTCGTCGCCAACCCGCAGGTCAAGCTCGGTGGGCTGGAGATCGTCCCGTCCCGGGTGGAGGTGGTCTCACCGGCCGAGCCGAAGCTGCCGATCGACGAGAGGACCGGTATCGACCAGCGCCTCGACTGGCGCTTCCTCGACATCCGGCGCCCCTCCCAGCACCTGGTCTTCGACGTCCAGACGACCGTCGAGCGGGCGATGCGCGAGGTGGCGGCCGAGGAGGGCTTCACCGAGCTGCACACGCCGAAGCTGATGGGGACGGCCTCCGAGTCGGGCGCCGAGGTGTTCGAGGTCGGCTACTTCGGCCGCACCGCCTACCTCGCCCAGTCCCCGCAGTTCTACAAGCAGATGGCCATCGCCGGCGGCATCGACCGGGTCTTCGAGATCGGGCCGGTGTTCCGGGCCGAGCCGTCCTTCACCTCCCGGCACGCCACCGAGTTCACCGGGGTCGACGTCGAGATCGCCTGGATCGACGGGGTCGAGGACGTGATGGCCTTCGAGGAGCGGATGCTGCACCGCGTCCTGGCGGCCGTGGCCGAACGCCACGGCGCGGCGATCGCCGAGCACTTCGGCACCGCGGTCACGGTCCCCGGGCTGCCGTTCCCCCGGATCACGATGGCCGAGGCGCTGGCCCGGCTCCGCGCCACCGGCTGGGACCGGGAGGGCGTCAAGGACGACCTCGACCCCGAGGGCGAGCGCGCGCTGTGCGCCCTGATCGCCGAGGAGACCGGGCACGAGTTCGTCTTCGTCACGCGGTTCCCGGCCGCCGTACGGCCGTTCTACCACCTGCGGCCCGAGGACGACCCGACCGTCACCGAGTCCTTCGACCTGCTGTGGAAGGGCGTGGAGATCACCACCGGCGCCCAGCGCGAGCACCGGTACGACCGTCTCGTCGCCCAGGCCCGGGAGAAGGGCATGGACACCGGGCCGCTCTCCGGATACCTCGACTGCTTCCGCTACGGCACGCCGCCGCACGGCGGGCTCGGTCTGGGGCTCGGCCGGCTGCTCATGCTGGCGCTGGGCCTGCCGTCGATCCGTGAGGCGACGTTCCTCTTCCGGGGCCCGCACCGGCTCGAACCGTAGGACTCGAACCGCAGGACCCGAACCGTACGGCTCGAACCGTACGGATCGAGCCGTGGACGGGAACGGGCGGCCGGAACGACGGAACGGGCCGCGCCCGAGGAGGTCTCTTCCTCGGGCGCGGCCCGTTCCGTCGTGTCCGTCGGCCGTCGTGTCCGTCGGCCGGATTCCGTCAGCTGCGGCGCAGGGCCTCGGTGAGCCGGTTGGCGGCTTCGATGATGGCCTGGGCGTGCAGCCGGCCCGGGTGGCGGGTCAGGCGCTCGATGGGGCCGGAGACGGAGACGGCGGCCACCACGCGGTTGGACGGCCCGCGGACGGGGGCGGAGACGGACGCGACGCCCGGCTCCCGCTCCCCGATGGACTGGGCCCAGCCGCGGCGGCGGACGCCGCTGAGCGCGGTGGCGGTGAAGCGGGCGCCCTGGAGGCCTCGGTGGAGGCGCTCGGGCTCTTCCCAGGCCAGGAGGACCTGGGCGGCGGAGCCGGCCTTCATCGGCAGGGTGCTGCCGACGGGGACGGTGTCGCGCAGGCCGGAGAGTCGTTCGGCGGCGGCGACGCAGATGCGCATTTCGCCTTGGCGGCGGTAGAGCTGCGCGCTTTCCCCGGTGACGTCGCGCAGGTGGGTGAGGACGGGGCCCGCGGTGGCGAGCAGTCGGTCCTCGCCGGCGGCGGCGGAGAGTTCGGACAGGCGGGGGCCGAGGATGAAGCGGCCCTGCATGTCCCGGGTGACCAGGCGGTGGTGTTCGAGTGCGACGGCGAGTCTGTGGGCGGTGGGGCGCGCCAGACCGGTGGCGGCGACCAGCCCCGCCAGCGTGGCGGGGCCCGACTCCAGTGCGCTGAGCACCAGAGCGGCCTTGTCGAGAACGCCGACGCCGCTAGTGTTGTCCATAGCATGATATTGCAGTCTCAGTTGGCGAGACGCAAGTCCGTTTCGATGTTCGCCATCCTCTCAGATACCCGCAAAGCGGCTCTTCCGGGACTCCGCGTCTCACATGCTGGATGTGCCGGAGGGTGTGCCGAGGCACCGGAACCGCGCGCGGCGAAACGGCGGGGGGAGCAGCAGGGGGAGCAGTGGGGGGAATGGCGGGAGAAACGGTGGGGGGAACGGCAGGGGAAATGAAAAAAAGCCCCTGCCGTGTCACTGTCGGACACGGCAGGGGCCGTAAGAAGAATTCGGCGGCGTCCTACTCTCCCACAGGGTCCCCCCTGCAGTACCATCGGCGCTGAAAGGCTTAGCTTCCGGGTTCGGAATGGAGCCGGGCGTTTCCCTCTCGCTATGACCACCGAAATGATCGGGCCGGGCAATTGCTCGAAAGCATTGCCTTCGCCTCGCTGCAAATCATAGCAGGAGGGAAAACGAGGGGATTCCGCGGCCTCAGCGGCCGGCGTCCGCCGGGCCGGCCCCGCGGACCGGCCGGGCCGGGTCCGGTGCCGAGCCGGGCAGCGGGCTGGTGTCCAGGTACCGGGTCTCGTAGACCCGCTCGGTGAACCGCCAGCCGTCCGCCGTGCGCCGGTACCGGTCGTGGTAGATCGCGTGGTTGATCCCCTGCCGGCCGTCCTTGAGGCGCGCGAGCTCGTAGATGTGGGCGCGGCCGGTCGCGGTGTCGCCGTCGATCACGACCGCCCCCGGGTGGGTGTTCTGGATGAAGAAGTCCCACTGCTCCTGGAGCTTCTCGCCGCCGGCCCGGATCTGCTCCGGGCCGGTCAGCTCGATCGGGACGTCGGGCATCCGCAGCACGCCGTCGGGGGTGAACAGCGCGGCGAGGCGGGCGCGGTCGCGCATCATCACCGCGTCGGTGAACTCGGCCTGCAGGGCCGTGATCTCGACGCGGTCGGCGATCGCCTGGAAGTCGTTCATCGGGTTCTCCGTTCCGTTCCACCGGTACGACGGACAGGACAGAACAGCCGCTCGATATGTGACATGAGCGGGAAGGCGTCACATCCCGGGCCGCCGCGCTGTCATAGGAGGAGCGGAGAGCCGTCGAGTCGAAGGGGTGGGGACAGGGTGCGGGAAGCAGGGGGCGGCACCACGACCGAGCCGGGCCCGGGCGCGATCATGGGCGAGCGGCGCCGGCTGATCGACCTGGCGTACCGGCTGCTCGGTTCGCCGGTGGACGCCGAGGACGTGGTGCAGGAGACGTACGCCCGCTGGTACGCGCTGCCCCGGCGGGAGCGGGAGGCGATCGTCTCGTCCGGCGGCTGGCTGACCACGGTGGCCAGCAGGATCTGCCTCAACCGGCTCGGCTCGGTCCGGGTGCGGCGGGAGCGCCACGTCGGCGGGTGGACCCCCGGGCCGCTGCCCGCGCGCCGGGAGTGGACGGACGCCGCGGCCGACCCCGCGGCCGATCCGGCCGATCCGGCGGGCCCGGCGGCGGGCCCGGCCGACCGGATCACCCCGGACGGGACGGTGAGCACGGCCTTCCTGGTGGCCCTGGAGGCCGTGACCCCGGCCGAACGGGTCGCCTTCGTCCTGCACGACGTCTTCGGCCACCCCTTCGTCGAAGTGGCCGCGATCGTCGGCCGCAGCCCGGCCGCCTGCCGCCGGCTGGCCGCCTCCGCCCACCGCCGGATCCGGGCCGCGCAGGCCCCGGCCGCGCCGGGGGCCTGATCAGCCGCGTCCGGCGGGTGCGCCCCCCGGAGAGGCTCCGGCCGTGGACACAGGGGCGGCCGATCCGGAGTCGTGCGCGGGCGTGAGGCGCGTCGCGCCGGGCGGGCGGGGCCCCCGTCCGGCGCGCGTGCGTCGTGTCCACGCCCGTGCGCACACCATCGAGCCCACCCCTGTGCGCCGATCGTCCAAAAACCGACCGATAAGGTGTTAATCCAACATTCATCCATGCCGCATAGCCTCCGGGGGCTAGCCTCATGCTGAACGTCATCGTCCGACCGGGAGGCGAAAGCCCCGTGCAAGGCACTGTCACCACACCAGGCGGCTCCACGGTGGCCGGGGGCCAGGGCGAAGCGTTCCTGCTCGTCGTGGACGACGAACCCAACATCCGCGAGCTGCTCTCCGCCTCGCTGCGTTTCTCCGGCTTCCGCGTCGCCTCCGCCGCCAGCGGGACCGAGGCGCTCGAACTGGTCGCCGCCGAGCGCCCCGACCTGGTCGTGCTCGACGTGATGCTCCCCGACCTCGACGGCTTCACCGTCGTCGAGAAGCTGCGCGAGCGCACCAGCCGCGGACAGATAGCCGGCCCGGCCCACGGGCACCCCGGCGACCACCTGCCGGTGCTCTTCCTCACCGCCAAGGACGGCGTCGGCGACAAGGTGCAGGGCCTGGCCGCCGGGGCGGACGACTACGTCACCAAGCCGTTCAGCCTGGAGGAGCTGATCGCCCGGATCCGCGCGATCCTGCGCCGGGCCGGCGGGCCCGCCGAGGACGGCCGGCTGATCGTCGCCGACCTCAGCCTCGACCCGGTCGCCCACGAGGTCACCCGGGGCGGCACCCCGGTCTCGCTCTCCCCGACCGAGTTCAAGCTGCTGCACTACCTGATGGCCAACGTCGGCCGGGTGGTCTCCAAGTCGCAGATCCTCGACCACGTCTGGGCCTACGACTTCGGCGGGGACCTCTCCATCGTCGAGTCGTACATCTCCTACCTGCGCCGCAAGCTCGACTCCGGCCCGGCGCACGGCCCCAAGCTGATCCACACCGTGCGCGGCATCGGCTACGCCCTGCGCCGCCCCCCGCAGGGCTGACCGGGTCCGCTCGTGCTCGCCCGCTTCTCCGCCCGGATGTCGCTGCGCGCCCGGCTGCTGGTGCTCGTGCTCGCCCTGGTCACCACCGGGCTCGCGGTCAGCGACACCTTCGTGCTCGGCACCGTCCGGAGCCAGCTGGTGCAGCAGCTGGACGAACAGCTCCAGCGCTACGGGCCGCCGCTCTCCCGCAAGCCCCCGGGCCAGCTGACCGCGCAGACCGCCGGCCGGCCCGCCGTCGCCGGCCGGCGGGTCAGCCTGCCCAGCCAGTACCTGGTGCAGTACCTCTCCTCGGACGGCAAGGTCCAGGCGCTGATGCGCCAGCCCGTCTCGGACAGCGACCCGGCGCCCCAGCTGGAGGGACTGGACCCGACCCGGACCGCCCCCGACGTCCCCTTCGACCTGCCCGACCAGCGCGGCCAGCACCGCTGGCGGGTCCTGGTGCTGCCGCTCCAGACCCCCCGCGGGCAGGCCGCCAACCCCAGCGCGTACGCCTCGCCGGCGGTCACCCCGACCCACGTCATGGTGGCGGTCTCCCGCGAGGACATCGACGCCACCCTCGGCAAGCTGCGCACCTCCTTCCTGGCCATCGGCGGCGGCGTCCTGGTGGTGATCGCCGCGCTCGGCCTCTTCGCCGTACGGGCCGGGCTGCGGCCGCTGCGCCGGATCGAGGAGGGCGCCGAGCGGATCGCGGCCGGCGAGCTGTCGCACCGGATGCCGGAGCTCTCCCCGGGCACCGAGGTCGGCCGGCTGTCGGTCGCGCTCAACGGGATGCTCACCCAGATCGAGGCGGCCTTCGCGGCCCGCGCCGAGTCCGAGGCCCGGATGCGGCGCTTCGTCGCCGACGCCTCGCACGAGCTGCGCACCCCGCTGGCCGGGATCCGCGGCTTCGCCGAGCTGTACCGGATGGGCGGGCTGCCCGCCGAGGCCGACGTCAAGCGGACCATGACCCGGATCGAGAGCGAGGCCGACCGGATGGGCGCCCTGGTCGAGGACCTGCTGGTGCTCGCCCGGCTGGACGAGGAGCGCCCGCTCGACCTCGCCCCGATGGACCTGCGCACCCTCGCCGCCGACGCGCTGCACGACCTCACCGCCCTCGACCCGAGCCGCCCGGTCGCGCTCACCGGCCCGGCCGGCACCGGCGCGCCCGGCGCCGCGCCCGTCATCGGCGACGAGGCCCGGCTGCGGCAGGTGGTCACCAACCTGGTCGGCAACGCGGTCAAGCACACCCCGCCCGGCACCCCGGTCCGGATCGGGGTGGGCAGCGTCCCCGGTGGCGTCTGCCTGCTGGAGGTCGCCGACTCCGGCCCCGGCCTCACCGAGGAGCAGGCCCAGCGGGTCTTCGACCGCTTCTTCCGGGTCGACCCCTCCCGCAGCCGCGACAACGGCGGCGGCGCCGGCCTCGGCCTCGCCATCGCGACCGCCCTCACCCGCGCCCACGGCGGCACCCTCACCCTGCACACCGCCCCGGGCGAGGGCGCCACCTTCCGCGTCGAACTGCCCTGCCAGCACTGACCGGATTTCCGGCGGGTTCGCCCGAATGTCGGGAATTCCGGCCTTTGTGAGCGGACCGCCCCCGACTTTGTCGACTCGTCAATTCCCCGGCGAACCAGGAAGACACGGCGCCCGGTCATTGCCGGAATCCGGCATGGAGCGTCAAGAATGCGTATGCCTATGATCGGTGCTGCCCGGCCGTCGGAAACTCTTCCGGCCGAGGCTTTTGCTTTCCTGCAGGCCCGAAAGGGGTCATTGTGAAACTCCGCCGTTCGCTGGTCTCGGCCGCCCTCGTCGCCGCCGTCGTCTCGCCCGCCGTGGTGCTCTCCGCGGCACCCGCCTTCGCGGAGTCGGCGTCCGCGGCGCAGACCCGGAGCGACAACGGCTCGATCGCCGAACTGGAGCGGGCCGCCGCCGACGCCGCCAAGGCGTACACGGCGGCCGTCGCCAACGAGGCCAAGGTGCGGGCCGAGACCTCCGCCTTCCTCGACAACTCCCAGCCCTACCAGGGCACGTACGAGGAGGCCAAGGCCGCCGCGGTGACGGCCGCCGCGGCCAAGGACGCCGCCAGGAAGGAGGCCGAGGCGGCCTCCGACGCGTTCCGCGTCGCCACGGAGGAGGAGCTGCCCGCGGCCAGGGAGCGGCTGAACAAGGCGTACGCCGCCGCGAACGCCGCCAGCGCCGCGGACACGAAGGCCAAGGCCGCCGTGACCGCCGCCAGGAACGCCCTGGACGACGCCCGGGTCGAGGCGTTCCGGCGGATCCACACGGCGGACCAGGCCACCAAGGCCGCGGCCGCCGCCAAGGCCGCCGCGGACCAGGCCCTCGCCGAAGCGAGGGCGGCCGCCGAGAAGCCGGTCGAGCAGCCCGCCGAGAAGCCCGCCGAGAAGCCGGCGGAGCAGCCCGCGGCGGTCACCCCGGTCTCCAACACCACCACCACGGCCAAGACCGGCACCACGGGCAAGTCGACCGTCTCGACCACGTCGGGCACCTCGACCACGTCGACCACCCGGGCCACCACCGGCTCGACCACCGAACTCGCCGAGACCGGCTCCAACCCGGCCACCCCGTACCTCGCCCTGGGTGCCGGCCTCGCGATCAGCCTCGGCGCCGCGGCCCTCTACGTCTCCCGCCGCAAGCCGGCCACCCGCCCCACCTCCTGACCCACCCCGGTCGCGCCCGCTCGGGAGGACGGCGCGACCACCCCGGAACCGCAGGACAGGCCCCGGCCCGTCCTGCGGTTCCGGCGTTCCCGGCCCCGGACTCCGGATCGGGTGCACCCGGCGGAGCCGTCGCGGGGTTCACGCCGGCCGGGCGCCGGTAGCACGCGGATCCGGCCGGGGCGACCGGGGCGCGGGCCTGTCAAGCGCCGGTTCGGCCAACAACTTCCGGTCGTCCGCCCCGTCGTTCGTTGCCCCGGCCCGCGGGGGGTCCGCAGACTGTGCGGACCGCACCGCGGCCGTGGCGCAGCGCACCGGGCTGTCAAACACACCCCACCTGCAGTTCCCTCGTAAGGATGGTGGATACTGCTCCTTGTGAACGTGTTCACGTTCACAAGCGGACAAGCTTGCGTGGTTGAGCAACGGTCTACGGCTATAGATGAAGTTTGTCCGGAAGATGCCCGTCGTCACGCGGGCAGGTTGGGAGAGAGGGCGACGTGGAACTGGCAATCGCTCACGAGACCATCGCGCGATGGCAATTCGGCATCACCACCGTCTACCACTTCCTCTTCGTCCCGCTCACGATCAGCCTGGCCGCGATCGTGGCCGGTCTGGAGACCGCCTGGGTGCGGACGAACAAGGAGAAGTACTTCCACGCCACCAAGTTCTGGGGAAAGCTCTTCCTCATCAACATCGCGATGGGCGTGGTCACCGGAATCGTCCAGGAATTCCAGTTCGGCATGAACTGGTCCGACTACTCCCGCTTCGTCGGTGACGTCTTCGGCGCCCCGCTCGCGATGGAGGCGCTGATCGCCTTCTTCTTCGAGTCCACCTTCATCGGCCTGTGGATCTTCGGCTGGGACAAGCTGCCGAGGAAGATCCACTGCGCCTGCATGTGGATGGTGGCCCTGGGCACCGTGCTCTCCGCCTACTTCATCCTGGCCGCCAACTCCTGGATGCAGCACCCGGTCGGCTACGCGATCGACCCGGTCACCGGCAAGGCCCAACTGACCGACGTCGTCAAGGTGCTGTTCCAGAACACCACCCTCGTGGTCGTCTTCCACACCCTGACCGCCGCCTTCCTCACCGGTGCGGCCTTCGTCGTCGGCATCGCCTCCTTCCACCTCTGGAAGGCCAAGCGCAAGCCGGAGACCGCCGACCCGAAGAAGACCGCCGCGATGCGGACCTCGCTGCGGCTCGGCCTGGTGCTCGCGGTGGTCTTCGGCGCCGGCACCGCGCTCAGCGGCGACACCCTGGGCAAGGTCATGTTCGAGCAGCAGCCGATGAAGATGGCCGCCGCCGAGGCGCTCTGGGAGACCCAGGCGCCGGCCCCGTTCTCGGTCTTCGCGGTCGGCGACGTCAGCAAGGGCCACAACTCGGTCGCCCTGGAGATCCCCGGAATACTCTCCTTCCTCGCCCACAGCGACTTCAGCTCCTCCGTCCCCGGCATCAACGACACCGCCGCCGCCGAGGCCGCCCAGCACGGCGGCGACCCCAAGGACTACATCCCGAGCATCTTCGTCACCTACTGGGGCTTCCGCCTCATGATCGGCTTCGGGATGACCTCCTTCCTGGCCGGCCTGATCGGCCTGTGGACCACCCGGAGGAAGCTCTTCCTGCGCCCCGAGTTCCGCACCGGCGAGACCGAGGTGCCCCGGCTGATGCTCACCCCCAGGCGCGAGCTGGGGCCGCTGCTGACCAAGTGGAGCTGGCGGATCGGCATCCTGACCATGGGCTTCCCGCTGATCGCCAACAGCTTCGGCTGGATCTTCACCGAGATGGGCCGTCAGCCCTGGGCCGTCTTCGGCCTGATGACCACGGCCAGCGCCGTCTCCCCCAACGTCGGTGTCGGCACCCAGATCGGGGCGCTGGCGACCTTCACCGCGCTGTACGCGATCCTCGCGGTCATCGAGGTCCGGCTGCTGGTCAGGTACGCCAAGGCCGGCCCGGTGGTGACCGAGCAGCCGCCCACCAAGGACCCGTCGCTGCGCGGACCGTCCTCGGACGAGGACGCCGACAAGCCGCTCGCCTTCGCCTACTGAGGCGCCGGGACACCGGGGAACTGAGGATCTGACATGCAACTCCACGACGTCTGGTTCGTGCTGATCGCGGTCCTGTGGATCGGCTACTTCTTCCTGGAGGGCTTCGACTTCGGGATCGGCGTGCTGACCAAGCCGCTGGCCCGCAACACCGCCGAACGGCGGGTGCTGATCAACACCATCGGCCCGGTCTGGGACGGCAACGAGGTCTGGCTGCTGACCGCCGGCGGCGCCACCTTCGCGGCCTTCCCGGACTGGTACGCGACGCTCTTCAGCGGCTTCTACATCCCGCTGCTGGTCATCCTGGTCTGCCTGATCGTCCGCGGTGTGGCCTTCGAGTACCGGGCCAAGCGCGACGGCGCCCGCTGGCAGCGGAACTGGGAGGAGGCCATCTTCTGGACCTCCCTCCTCCCGGCCTTCCTCTGGGGCGTGGCCTTCGCCAACATCGTGCGCGGCGTGGACATCGACGCGCAGAAGAACTACATCGGCACCCTCTGGGACCTGCTGAACCCGTACGCGCTGCTCGGCGGCCTGGTGACGCTCGCCCTGTTCACCCTGCACGGCTCGGTGTTCGCCGCGCTCAAGACGGTCGGCGAGATCCGCGAGCGGGCCCGCAGGGCCGCCCTGCTGTCCGGTCTGGTGACCGCCGTGCTGGCGCTGGCCTTCCTGATCTGGACCCAGGCCGACCACGGCAACGGCCGCAGCCTCGCCGCGATGATCGTCGCGGTGGTCGCCCTGCTCGGCGCCCTGGCGGCCAACCAGCTCGGCCGCGAGGGCTGGGCGTTCAGCCTCTCCGGGGCGACCATCGTGGCCGCGGTCGCGATGCTCTTCCTGGCGCTCTTCCCGGACGTCATGCCCTCCACCCTGAACCCGGAATGGAGCCTGACCGTCAGCAACGCCGCGTCCTCGCCGTACACGCTGAAGGTGATGACCGTCGTGGCGGCGATCTTCACCCCGCTGGTGCTGCTCTACCAGGGCTGGACGTACTGGGTGTTCCGCAAGCGGATCGGCGTCCAGCACATCCCCGGGCACAACCCGGCCGCCCCGCTCGACCAGGCCTGACGCCATGAAGCCGGTCGACCCCCGACTCCTCGGGTACGCCCGCACCACCAGGGCCTTCCTCGTCGGATCCGTGCTGCTCGGCGCGGTCGGCGCGGCCCTGGTGGTCGCCCAGGCGAGTCTGATCGCCGAGATCGTCGTCCGCGCCTTCCAGCGCGGGGCGACGCTCGGCGAGCTGACCACGCCGCTGCTGCTGCTCGCCCTGACGGCGGTCGGGCGCGGGCTGGTCGGCTGGCTCACCGAGCTCACCGCGCACCGGTCCGTCGCCCGGGTGAAGTCCACCCTGCGGCGCCGGCTGCTCGACCACGCCACCGCGCTCGGCCCGTCCTACCTGGCGGGCCGGCGCACCGGCGAACTCACCACCCTCGCCACCCGCGGCATCGACGCGCTGGACGACTACTTCGCCCGCTACCTGCCGCAGCTGGCACTGGCCGTGGTCGTCCCGGTGATCGTGCTGCTGCGGATCGTCGGCGCCGACTTCACCTCGGCCGCGATCATCGCCGGGACGCTTCCGCTGATCCCGCTGTTCATGGTGCTGATCGGGATGGCCACCCAGTCCCGGATGGACCGGCAGTGGAACACCCTGGCCCGGCTCTCCCACCACTTCCTCGACGTGGTCGCCGGACTGCCCACCCTCAAGGTGTTCAACCGGGCCCGCACCCAGGCCGCCACCATCGCCCGGATCACCGCCGACTACCGCCGCGCCACCCTGCGCACCCTGCGGATCGCCTTCGTCTCCTCCTTCACCCTGGAACTGCTCTCCACCCTGTCCGTCGCGCTGGTCGCCGTCACCGTCGGCTTCCGGCTGGTGGACGGCACGCTCGACCTGGAGACCGGGCTGCTGATCCTGGTGCTCGCCCCCGAGGTGTACTTCCCGATCCGCCAGGTCGGCGCGCTCTACCACTCCAGCGTCGAGGGGCTGACCGCCGCCGACGAGCTGTTCCGGGTGCTGGAGACCCCGCTGCCCGCCGCCGGCACCACCCCGGCGCCGGACCTCGCGGGTGCCGAGATCGCCGCCGACGGCCTGGTCGTCCGGCACCCCGGGCGCACCGAGCCCGCCCTGGACGGCGCCGGGCTGACCCTGAGCCCGGGCTCCAGCACCGCGCTCACCGGCCCCAGCGGCGCCGGCAAGTCGACCCTGCTGGCCGTCCTGCTCGGCCTCACCGCCCCGGACTCCGGCACCGTCCGGATCACCGCCGCCGACGGCCGCGTCCACGACCTGGCCGAGCTGGACCCGCAGAGCTGGCGGCGGCAGATCGCCTGGGTGCCGCAGCACCCGCACCTGTTCGCCGGGACGGTCGCCGAGAACCTGCGGCTCTACCGGCCGCAGGCCACCGACGAGCAGCTGTGGACGGCGCTGCGGGCCGCGCACGCGCTCGACTTCGTGACCGACCTGGCGGCCGTCCTGGGGGAGGACGGCGCCGGGCTCTCCGCCGGGCAGCGCCAGCGCCTCGCCCTCGCCCGGGTGCTGCTCGCCGACGACCGGCCGCTGGTGCTGCTGGACGAGCCGACCGCCAACCTGGACGGCGCCTCCGAGGCGGCCGTCGTGGACACCGTCCGGGCGCTGGCCGCCGATCCGGCGCGCACCGTGCTGGTGGTCGCGCACCGGCCGGCCCTGCTGGCCGCCGCCGACCGGCGGGTACGGCTGGCGGGGCCCGCCGCCGCCCCGCCCGCCCCGCTCACGGACGGTGGTCACTGCGGCGATCACCACGGTGGGAAGCACAGCGGGAAGCCGACCCCCGCCCCCGCCGTCGCCGAGGAGACCGGCCCCGAGGGCGGCACCACCCCCCGGCTGGCGCTCTCGATCCTGCTCGGCGCGCTCGCCCTCGGCTGCGCCGTCGCCCTGATGGCCACCTCCGGCTACCTGATCTCCCGGGCCTCCGAGATGCCGCCGGTGCTCTACCTGATGATGGCCGTCACCTCGGTACGGGCCTTCGGCATCGGCCGCAGCGTCTTCCGCTACGCCGAGCGGCTGGTCTCGCACGACGCGGTGCTGCGCACCCTCGGCACCCTGCGGGCCGCCGTCTACCGGCGGCTGAGCGCGCTCGCCCCGGCCGGACTGCCCGCCTTCCGGCGCGGCGACCTGCTCTCCCGGCTGGTCGCCGACGTGGACGCGATCCAGGACCACTACCTGCGCTGGCGGCTGCCGGCCGCGGTGGCCGGCCTGGTCGCGCTGGCCTCGACGGTGGCGATGACCGCCTTCCTGCCCGCCGCCGGGCTGGTGCTCGGCCTCGGGCTGCTGCTCGCGGGCGTGCTGGTGCCCGCCCTGGCCGCCCGCTGGTCGGCCGGTGCCGAACGGCGCCAGGCCCCGGCGCGCGGGCGCCTGGCCACCGCCGTGGTGGACGCCTTCACCGGCACCGCCGAGCTCACCGTGGCCGGCGCCCTGCCCGGCCGGCTGGCCGCCGTCCGCACCGCCGACGCCGCGCTGACCGGGCTGGCCGCCCGCTCGGCCGCCACCACGGCACTCGGCACCGGGCTGATCGCCCTGCTCACCGGGCTGACCGTGACCGCCGCGGCCGCCGTCGGCGTCCAGGGGGTGCGCGACGGGGTGCTGGCGCCGGTCTGCCTGGCCGTGGTGGTGCTGACCCCGCTGGCCGCCTTCGAGGCCGTCACCGGGATGCCGCTCGCCGTCCAGGCCCGCCAGCGCAGCCGCGCCGCGCGGGCCCGGCTGGACGAGGTGCTGAACGCCCCGGTGCCGGTCACCGAGCCGGCCGAACCGGTGGCACTGCCCGAGCAGCCGCTGCCGGTGGCGGTGCGCGGGCTGACCGTCCGCCACCCCGGGCAGGCGGTGGACGCGCTCGCCGGGGTGGACCTCGACCTCGCCGCCGGCCGCCGGATCGCCGTGGTCGGCCCGTCCGGCTCCGGCAAGACCACCCTCGCCCAGGCGCTGCTGCGCTTCCTGGAGCCGAGCGCCGGGACGGTGCGGTTCGCCGACGGCCGTCCACAGGCTGTGGACAGCCGCGCGCTGGCGGGCGAGTCCGTCCGCCGGGTGATCGGGCTCTGCGCCCAGGACGCCCACGTCTTCGACAGCTCGCTGCGGGAGAACCTGCGGCTGGCCCGGCCGGAAGCGGCGGAGGACGAGCTGCGCGCCGCGCTGGCCGGCGCCCGGCTGCTGGAGTGGACCGAGGGCCTGCCGGACGGCCTGGACACCATGGTCGGCGAGCACGGCGCCCGGCTCTCCGGCGGCCAGCGCCAGCGGCTGGCACTCGCCCGGGCCCTGCTCGCGGACTTCCCCGTCCTGGTCCTGGACGAGCCCGCCGAGCACCTCGACCTGCCCACCGCGGACGCCCTGACCGCGGACCTGCTGGCCGCCACCGAGGGCCGCACCACGGTGCTGATCACCCACCGGCTGGCCGGGCTGGACGACACCACGGTGGACGAGGTGCTGGTGCTGGACGGCGGGCGGGTGGCCGAGCGGGGCCGCTGGTCCGAGCTGGTCGCCGACCCGGACGGGCGGCTGCACGCGATGCGGCGGCGGGAGCGGGAGGCGGACGGACTGCTGGAGCCGGTGGGCCGCTAGCCGCGCGGCCCGCCGTACCGCCCGTCGTACCGCCCGTCGTACGGGTCGTCGTACTGCCTGCCGAACTGCCCGTCGCGCCGCCCTTCGGCTGAAAAGCGTACAAACTAGGCTTTCTCCATGGACCCCACGCCGGACCTCCCCGAGGCCACGCCCGAGCCGACACCCCATCGGGTGCCCGAGATCGCCTCGCTGGGGCTGGACACCCTGGTCACCGAGGTCGCCGAGCGCCTCCAGTCGGCCGCCGCGGTCACCGACCGGATGCAGCGGCTGCTGGAGGCGGTGGTCTCGATCGGGGCGGGGCTGGACCTGCACGCCACCCTGCACCGGATCGCGGTGGGCGCGGCCGAACTGGTCGACGCCCGGTACGCGGCGCTCGGCGTGATCGCCCCCGGCGGCACCGGTCTGGCCGACTTCATCCACGTCGGGGTCGACGACGGGACCGCCGGCGAGATCGGCGAACTGCCCGCCGGCCGGGGCATCCTCGGCGTGCTCATCGACCGCCCCGAGCCGCTGCGGCTGACCGACCTCGGCGCCGACCCGCGCTCCTCCGGGTTCCCCCCGCACCACCCGCAGATGAGGACCTTCCTGGGCGTGCCGATCCGGGTCCGCGCGGAGGTGTTCGGCAACCTCTACCTCACCGAGAAGAAGGGCGGCGGGGCCTTCACGCCCGAGGACGAGCAGGTGGTGCACGCACTCGCCGCGGCGGCCGGTGTGGCCATCGAGAACTCCCGGCTGTACGAGGAGGGCCGCCGCCGCGAACGCTGGATCGCCGGCGCCGCCGCCGTCACCACCGCCCTGCTCTCCGCCGAGCAGGCCGAGACCGCGCTGACCGTCGCGGCCGAGCAGGTGCGGGAGCTGGCGGACGCCGCGCTCGGCATGATCCTGCTGCCGACCGGCCCGGAGGACGGCGACGAGGGCGACGGGCAGATGCGGGTCGCCCACGCCTCCGGTGAGCTGGCCGAGTTCGTGCGCGGCGAACTGCTGCCCAGGGAGAGCTTCGCGGCCCGGCTGCTCGCGGGGGAGAGCGTCTACCTGGACGACATGTCCAGCGACCCGACCGTGGTGATCCGGCTCGCCCGCCGCTTCGGCCCGTCCATGGCGGTGCCGATGGTCGCCGCCGGGCGGGTGCTCGGCGGGCTCTGCGTCTGGCGCCCCTGCGGAGCGGTGCCGTTCACCGACAGCGAGAAGCAGCTCGCCGAGACCTTCGCCTCGCAGGCCGCGCTCGCCCTGCGGCTCGCCGAGGGCCAGCGCGACCAGCAGCGCCTGGCTGTCTTCCAGGACCGCGACCGGATCGCCCGCGACCTGCACGACCTGGTGATCCAGCGGCTGTTCGCCACCGGGATGATGCTGGAGAGCGCCGCCCGGCGGGCGGTCGTCCCCGAGGTGAAGGTCGGCATCGGCAAGGCGGTGGACGAGCTGGACGCCACCATCCAGGAGGTCCGCACCACCATCTACGCCCTCCAGCACGACAACCACGGCGACGCGCCGGACACCCTGCGCACCCGGGTGCTGCGCGAGGCCAGCCAGGCCGCGGCCGCGCTCGGCTTCAAGCCCGCGGTGAGCTTCGTCGGGCCGGTGGAGAGCCTGGTCGGCGAGAACACCGGCCGCCAACTGCTGGCCGCCCTGCGCGAGATGCTCTCCAACACGGCCCGGCACGCGCGCGCCTCCCGGGTCGGGGTGGAGATCGACGCCACCACCCACCTGGACGAGGACGGCCGCCCGGTGGGCGGCGACCCGGAGTCGCTGGACCGGGGCGGGCGGCCGGGCGTCCTGCTCACCGTGACCGACGACGGGGTGGGCATCCCGCCGGGCGGCCGGCGCAGCGGCCTGCTCAACCTCACCCGGCGCGCCGAGGCGCTCGGCGGCGACGCCTGGCACGAGAGCGGGCCGTACCGCAAGGGGACGATGGTGCGCTGGACCGCCCGGCTCTGAGCGGTCCACGGCGGTTCCCGGCCGGTTGCCGGTCGGTCACGGGCCGGCCCGGGCCGGTTCCGGGGCGGTTTCCGATCGAGACGCGTGAAAGTTAAACGAGAGAGAACTTCCCGACCAACGGCGCAAGTTGTGAACGTTCTGGGCTTTCGGGGGCTCCGTGTGCACACATAGCTTTACTCCGCTCGGAGGGGAATCCGGAGGGCAACCGGACGGAGGGGGCAGTGAACGCTGCCGGCCGCGGCTACACCGCAGCAGGGGCAAGTCGAGGGGGGTTCCGCGCCGAACGGGCGGCGGACGGGCGCTACCGCTGGCAACTGAAGGCGCCCAACGGACGGGTGGTCGCGATCACCCCGGCCGCGTTCGAGACGGCCGGCGAGGCCGAGCGGGGCTTCGACGGCCTGCGGGTCGTGGCGGTCGAACTCACCGCGCGGATCACCCACGTGCGGGAGGGCATCGGCTGGATCTGGGTCGTCCCGGGTTCGCGGGCCCTGCCCGAGGTGCGCTCCAGCCGCGCGTACGAGCGGTACGCGACCTGCCAGAACGCCTTCCGGCGGTTCGTGGTGCTGCTCTCCAAGCAGCCTCCGCGCGAACTCCCGGAACCCGTGGTGCCGTTGAGACGCACCGATGGCCGCTGAGCGGCGCGGTCCGCGGCTGCTGATCGTGCCGGCGGCCGACCGCTGCCTCGGCTGGGCGCTGCGGGCCGCCAACGGTCGGCCGCTCGGGGTAGGCGTGCGGACCTACCGGAGCGAGGAGGAACTCGCCGAGTCGGTCCGGGAACTGCTGATCGAGCGGGCCGCGCTGCGATGTTCGGTCGGACAGTCCGAGGGGCGTCAGTGGGTCTGGGCCGCCTACCTGCCGGTGCGCAGCACCCGGCGGGGGGCGGCCGACGCCGTTCCGGTGGCCCGCAGCGCCCGGGGGTACCTGCGGCGGGACCAGTGCCAGGCGGGGGTCGAGGGGTTCCTGGCCGGACTCCAGTGGGTGGGGCAGGAGTTGCGGCGGTCCGGGCGGGACGGCCGCTGGCCGTTGTGAGCGTGTGAGTCGATGACGGTCCGAGTCGGATGACGGACCGTCATTCCGGCGTTCCCGGAAGGGGATCCTCCATCGGATCCCGTTACCGGAAGGCGATCCTCCATCGGATCTCCGTCCGTGCTGTTCCGGTGAAGGACAGGTTTCCGGCAACACTCCGAGCAGCCTCCTGGAGAAGAACGTCGACCGGGCTCGGAGCCCCGGCAGTGCCCCTGTCACGTGCACGCTGACCAGTGGCTAAACCTCGCTGAACCGATGAGTCGACATTCACCGGCCGGGCTCGACCTCTCTTCCGGCGGAACCTCCCCGGCGGACAGGATCGGCACTGCCGGCGAGGCCGCAGCGGACGCGGCCACACGGCCCCGAACTCCCGAACGGAGTACGGGTTTCACGCGATGTACGTCTCTCCCCCGGAGGAAGAGGAACATGCGTAAGACCGCTGCCAAGCTGCTCACCGTCGCCGCCCTGGCGACCTCCCTCGCCACCGTCGTCGGCGGCACCGCCGTCGCCGACCCGGCCACCGGTGTCACCCCGCGCGCCATCGACATCGTGGGTGTCGGCTCCGACACGACCCAGTCGGTGCTGAACCAGCTCGCCGCCGACTACAACGCGTCGCTCACCAGCTCCACCTCCCCGCGCCTCTACAGCTGGGACGCGATCCCGGCCGGCACCATCACCACCAAGACCGGTGCCACCGCGATCACCCGCCCGAACGGCTCCGGCGCCGGCATCACCGCGCTGAACGCCAACACCAGCGCCACCGTGGACTTCGCCCGTTCCTCGCGCGGCCCGGTGGCCACCGACCCGACCACCGACGACTTCGTCGCGCTGGCGCAGGACGCGGTCTCCTGGGCCGCCAAGAGCGGTGGCAACGCCCCGGCGAACCTGACCACGGCGAACCTGAAGGGCATCTACTCCTGCACGATCACCAAGTGGAACCAGATCAACGCGTCGCTCCCGAACGCCACGATCAAGCCCTTCCTGCCGCAGACCGGTTCGGGCACCCGTTCCTTCTTCCTGACCGCCATCAACGGTGGCGTCACCCCGCTCACCCCGGGCGCCTGCGTCAACAGCAGCGTCCAGGAGAACCAGGGCAGCGACACCCAGCTGAACGACATCAACGCGCTGGTCCCCTACTCCGTCGCCCACTACATCGGCCAGGTGTACTTCGGCAAGGGCACCGGCGCCGACGTCCAGGGCCCGCTGACCATCCGCAACATCGACGGCAACGCGCCGGTCGACACCGTGAACAAGGTCATCAGCGACACCTTCGTGGCCACCCAGTACGGCCGCGTGGTCTACAACGTCTTCCGTGACGCCGAGTGGAACGCCACGGACGCCCACGGCACCGCCCTGCGCGCCATCTTCGGCGCCGGTGGCTGGATCTGCACCAACGGTGCCACGGACATCCAGAGCTACGGCTTCCTGCCGCTCTCGCCCTTCGCCTGCGGCAGCGTCACCCACTCCTGATCGAACCAGCACCGCACCGGCGGCCGCAGGGGCCTCGCCCCTGCGGCCGCCGGCCCGGCTGAACCCTCGGACCGGGGAGCAGGGCGCACCACGGCCGTACAGCCGGGACCGTCCCCCCGGCACCCTCACCGGGGCCGTGCCGCCGGCCGCGTTCCGCCCCGCGGCGGCGCCACCCCCGCGCGAGCTTCCTCGAACCGCACCACCGATCACCTCTCCTCTCCCTCTCCCAAGGAGTTCGGCATGTCCCGCATCAGTGCCCGCCTGGCCGCGACCGGTGCCACCGTCGTCCTCGCCCTGACCGGTGTGAGCGGTGCGGCCGTCGCCGACACCGCCGCCACCCCGGCCTCCGGCCAGGCCGTGATCACCACCGACGTGAGCTTCCTGGCGGACGCCGCGCTCAACGGCATCCTGGTCATCCCGCTGCAGCCGGCCGACCCGAAGCTCGACGCCGACACCGGCCTCACCGTGACGCTCCCGGTGACCGACGGCGCCGCGAACATCCCCGGCTTCTACGGGCACGTGCAGTTCGGCGGCGGTCTGCTCTTCATCAACCTCTCGACCGGCAAGAGCGTGACCTTCAAGCAGCTCGACTTCTCGGTGGCCAAGGGCTACTTCACCGCCGTGCCGAACGGTTCGACCACCCCGGTGCCGCTGCTGGACCCGCGCGGCAACAACGTGATCGGCCGCACCGGCACCACCCAGACCCTGAACTCCTCCAGCTTCCAGGTGGACGCGGCCGGCGCGAACTACCTGGACACCAACCTCGGCACCACGTACTTCAAGGGCGGCCAGCAGATCGGCTCGCTCGCGCTGTCCTTCACCCCGGCGAGCTGATCCCAGCTCCACCCGGCCGCAGATCGGAGGGCCCGTGCCTCGGCGCGGGCCCGCCGCATGCGGATCTTCCAACTCCGGTACGGAGTCGCCGCGTTGTGGTCTCGTACACCTGGCCGACCGGATCCCGCCATGTCCGGCTGGCCGAATGGTACGCACGGAATCGTCCGTCCCCAGCGCGATCCGACGCCCTCGCGCCGCTCCCTCGGCGGCCCGCATCTCCCGGAGGCCTCGCATGAGAACCCGCGTACCCGACCGAAGAGGTCGGGGAAGGTGGCGCCGTCGACTACCGGCCCTGGCCCTCGCCAAGGCGGTGGTGGCGGCGCTCGCTGTCATTCCGATCGGGTTGGGCGCGGCGCCGCAGGCTCACGCCGACTCCTCGACGACCGTGACCGGTCCGAAGGTGTGGATCCCGGCCGCCGGAACGTACGGCGACGAGGGCAGTGTGACGGTCTCCCAGACGGCCAACCTGACCAACCAGGTGCTCCAGGTCTCCTGGAGCGGCTTCACGCCGACCGTCACCCAGAGCGGCGGCCCGGTGACGACCACGCCCGTGGAGTCGACCCTCAACCTGTACGCGGTCCGGGTCTACCAGTGTCGCGGCACCGACCCCGCCGTGACGGACTGCTACGGCAGCACCCTCTACGGCGGCGACCGCGAGGCGGGCTTCGAGCAGCCGGCCCGCCCGGTGCACACGGAGACGCCGGACTGGCCCACGAACATGGTGCTGGCCCCGACCGGCCCGGACGGCTCGGGCACCGCCTCCATCGAGGTGTGGAGCGCCAAGGAGAGCACCACGCTCGGCTGCGACGCCACCCACCCCTGCTCGATCGTGGTCGAGCCGAACTACGGCGGCGACCCGACGGACCTGTACAACATCCGCGGCGGCAAGGCCGACTGCAACGACCACCGGATGGACAAGGACAGGTTCTACAACGCCGCTTCGGACGGCGTCATGAAGCCCGGCCGGATCAACTCGAAGACCAAGAACCGCACCAGTGAGCAGTGCGCCTGGCTCAACCGGACCGTGGTCCCGCTCTCCTTCGCGCCCACCCCGGACTCCTGCGTCGCGAGCGCCCAGGACTTCGGCACCGCCGGTCTGGAGATGGCCAACCGGGCGATGCAGCAGTGGCGTTCGGGCCTGTGCCTGGGCGAGTCCCCGATGACCGTGGGCTACATCCCGGCCGGTGGCGAGCCGCAGGCCCGGTCGGCCTTCCTGGGCGGCAGCAGCAGCATCGACCTCGCGCTGACGGCCCGGCCGGACACGTCACCGCCCCCGCGGCCGTACGTCTACGCCCCGCTGGCGACGACCGGCATCTCCGTGACCTTCGTGGTCGACGACCCGAACACCGGTCGGCAGATCAAGGACATGAAGCTGAACGCGCGGCTGCTGGCCAAACTGCTGACCCAGTCCTACGCGTCGCCCGGTGCCGACATCCCGTCCGTGGCCGGCAACCCGATCTGCCTCTTCACCGACCCCGAGTTCAGGCAGCTGAACCCGGAGACCCCGGAGAACGGGATCAGCTGGCCGACCAGCTGCGGCGGAGCCCTGACGATCTTCCCCGGTGTCCCCGGCGGCACGACGGACTTCACCTACCTGCTGACCTCGTGGATCGCGGCCGACCCGGACGCCGCCCGCTTCCTCGACGGCGAGCCGGACCCGTGGGGCATGCACGTCGACAGCTTCTACCTGAAGCCCCGGTTCACCGGCTACCCGGCCGAGGCCTTCCAGCCCCAGGACATGTCCGGGACGAGCACGCCGCAGGACGGCGCCGACACGGCGCACTGGAAGCAGTTCGAGTGGGTGCCCTCCACCGAGGGCCTCTCCCGGGTCGCCCGCAACCAGGTCCAGAACCGCCCGAACTGCCAGCAGCCGACCTACAACGCCAACGGCGGGCACGACGCCTGCGCCGCGCAGCCGGCCGGCCAGCGCATGATGCTCGCCATCATGGACACCGCCCAGGCCAAGGCGTTCTCGCTGCCCGAGGCCACGCTGCTCAACCCGGCCGGCGCCTACGTGTCGCCGTCCACGGCCGGCTTCCAGGCCGCCGTCGCCGACATGCCGACCGACCCCGCCACCGGGGTCCAGCAGCTGCCCTACGGCACGCCCGACACCGCGTTCTCCCGTGACCAGCGGGCGTACCCGCTGAGCTACGTCCAGTACGCGATGGTCCCGACCGGCGGGGTGCCCGCCGCGAAGGCGGCGGTGATCTCCCGCTTCCTCAAGACGGTGACCACCACCGGGCAGACCTACGGCATCGCGCCCGGCCAGCTGGCCCAGGGCTTCCTCGCCCTGAACAACGCCCAGCGCCAGCAGGCCCAGCAGGCCGTCCAGCACGTCGAGGCCCAGGACGGCAAGCTGCCCGGGAACCAGACCGCCCCGGCGGCCGAGAAGCCCGAACCGGGCACCCCGGAGAACGGCAACGGCGGCTCGGGCTCCGGCGGCACCGTCGACGGAACCAGCCCGGTGAGCACCTCCGGCACCGGCACCACCGGCGCGGACGGCAACTCCGGCGGCACCGGCTTCGGGTCCTCCGACGGCCTGTCCGGCGGCGGGCTCTCCGGCACCGGCTCCACCGGCTCCACCGGGACCGGCACGGCCGGCGGCGCCGCGGCCCCCGGCACGGCCGCCGGCGGCAAGCCCGGCGCGAGCGCCGCGCCCTCCGGCGGACCGCTCGCCGCGGCCCCGGTCGGCACCCCGGTGCCCGACCGGCCCGGCACCGCCCGGCTGCTGCTGCCCGTCGCGCTGATCGCCGGCCTGGTGCTGCTGGTCGGCGGACCGGCCGCGCTGTTCCTCGGCGGCACCCCGGCCGGGGCGAAGGTGCTGACCGGCGCCCGCACCCAGTGGTCGCGGCTGCGCCGCAAGTAGGAACCCGCGCTCGGCGGGGCCGCCGTTCCGGCCCCGCCGAGCGCTTCCTCCCGCCGAGGCAGCGCCCCGGACCCTCACCGAGCACGCCCGTTCCCGAGCACGGAGAGCACACATGACATCCGCCGCTGAGCCCGCGGCACCGTACGCCGGGGCGCCACGCCAACCCGACCACGGGCCCGATCAGGACGTCCCGCGCACCATCACCGCCCCCGCGACCCCGGGTGACCGGGTGTTCCGCGGCGTGCTGCGGCTGGCCGGCCTCTCGGTCTTCGCGATCATGGGACTGATCGCCTTCTTCCTGGTCCTGCGCGGCACCGACGCGCTGCGCGCGGTCGGCTGGTCCTTCCTGACCGAGCAGAAGTGGCAGACCGCCGCCCACAACTTCGGCATCGCCGCCGTCCTGCCCAACGGTCTGCTGATCGCGGTGATCGCGCTGGTCATCGCCGTCCCGGTGGCACTCGGCACCGCGATCTTCATCTCCGAGTACGCCCCGGTGCGCCTGCGCGCCGCGCTGATCTCGCTCGTCGACCTGATGGCGGCGATCCCCAGCATCGTCTACGGCCTGTGGGGCCTGTTCTTCCTCCAGCCGCGGATCATCGGCTTCGTCCGCTGGATGGCCAACCACCTGGGCGACGCCATTCCCTTCCTCAAGGTGCGCATCGGCGACATCGGCACCTCGTACACCTCCTCGACCTTCATCGCCGGCGTGGTGGTCTCCCTGATGATCATCCCGATCGTCACCTCGCTCAGCCGGGAGGTCTTCTCCCAGGCCCCGCAGGGCGAGCGGGAGGGCGCGTACGCGCTGGGCTCCACCCGCTGGGGGATGGTCCGCGCCGTGGTCCTGCCGTTCGGCAAGGGCGGCGTCATCGGCGCGGTGATGCTGGGCTTCGGCCGCGCGATGGGCGAGACCATCGCCGTCGCGCTGATCATCTCGCCGAACTTCAAGGCCATCACCCACATCCTGGAGAACGGCGCCAACTCGATCTCCGCGCTGATCGCGCTGCGCTTCGGCGAGTCGGACTCGCTGTCGCTCTCCGCGCTGATGGCCGCCGGTCTGGTGCTGTTCGCGCTCACCCTGCTGGTCAACGTGCTGGCCGGGGTCGTCATCAACCGCTCGCGCTCCGGCGCCGCGACGGCGGACTGAGCATGACGAACCCCCGAACCGCCCGCGGGGACAGGGCCTGTCCACGGACGCCCGCCCGCGGGGCGACGACCGGCCCACGCAGCCACCCGAACCGTGAAGGGACCATCCGATGACCACGCTCGACCTGCCGCCGGTCGCGGTGTCCGGGCCCGCCGGTGAGCCCGCGCCCCCGGGGCCCGCCGCGGCCGGGGCCCCGGGCCCCGAGAAGAAGCTCCGGATCGGCGGCGTCACCCGCGACGACGTCCTCACCGTGGCGGGCGCGACGGCCGGCTCGCTCGCACTGGACTGGGTGCTGTACGAGCGGGTGCTGCCGTTCAGCGGCGCCTTCGGCTTCCTGCTCTGCTGGTACCTGCTCTTCCTGGCCGGCTACTACCTGCTCGGCCGGCTCCAGTGGAACCCGATGATGGTGCGGGACCGGCTGGTCGCCGTGGTCGCCTGGAGCTCCGGGCTGCTGGTGGTCGCGCTGATCGCCGACCAGATCGGCTACGTCGCCAGCCGCGGCTGGGAGGCCGCCCAGCACCTCAACTTCTTCACCGAGTCGATGGAGCACACCGGCCCGCTCGACCAGCTCACCTCCGGCGGCGCGCTCAACGCGATCGTCGGTTCGCTCGAACAGCTCGGCCTGGCAACCCTGTTCGCCGTTCCGCTGGGCATCGCGGCGGCCGTCTTCATGTCCGAGGTCGGTGGCCGGATGGCCCGCCCGGTGCGGACCCTGGTCGAGGCGATGACGGCGCTGCCGTCCATCGTGGCGGGCCTGTTCATCCTCGGCGTCGTGATCATCACCTTCGGTTTCGAGAAGAGCGGCTTCGCGGCCTCGCTCGCGCTCACCGTGATGATGATGCCGATCGTCACCCGGGCCGCCGAGGTGGTCATCCGGCTGGTGCCCGGCACCCTGCGCGAGGCCTCGTACGCGCTCGGCGGCAGCCAGTGGCGCACGGTGTGGAACGTGGTGCTGCCGACCGCCCGGCCCGGCCTGGTGACCGCGGTGGTGCTCGGCATGGCGCGCGGCGTCGGCGAGACCTCGCCGGTGCTGCTCACCTCCGGCTTCACCTCGCAGTTCAACGGCAACCCCTTCGAGGGGCACCAGGTGTCGCTGCCGCTCTACATCTGGAACTACGTCAAGCAGCCGTACGACGGCATGATCGCGCGCGGCTTCGCGGCCGGGCTGACGCTGATGGGCGTCGTGCTGGTCCTGTTCGTCACCGCGCGCGTGCTCGGCGGCCGCCGGCCCGGGCAGCTGACCCGGGCCCAGAAGCGCCGGATCGACCGGGACGCCCGCCGCCAGGAGGCGGCCGCGCTCGGCGCCATCGCCCGTCCGTACGCCCTCCACTCGCAGGCGAAGCACTGATGTCCGGACCAACCACCCTCCGTCCCCGAGGAGTTCACATGTTCCGGGAGGCCGCAAGGCGCTCCACGGCCCGGCTGCTGGCAGGGGCCATGTCCCTGTCGCTCGCCACGGCCTCCCTGCTGATCGGGCAGACCCCGGCCCACGCCGCCTCGATCTCGCTGAGCGCGGACGGCTCCAGCTGGGCCGGCCCCGCCATCGACCAGTGGCGCCAGGACGTGTCCCCGCAGGGCATCCAGATCAACTTCAACCCGGTCGGCTCGGCGGCCGGCCGTACCCAGTGGTCGATCGGGCAGGACGACTTCACCGCCTCCGACGTGCCGTTCCGCTCCTCGCCGGACACCGGCCTCGGGCAGAACGGCCACGCGAACGGCGGCGGCGAGCGGGAGAACCCGGTCTACGGCTACTCCTACGTGCCGATCACCGCGGGTGGCACCACCTTCATGTACAACCTGGTGGTCGGCGGCAAGCAGGTCCGCGACCTGCGGCTCTCCCCGCAGACCATCGTGGACATCTTCACCGGCAAGATCACCAACTGGAACGACCCGAAGGTCACCAGCGACTACGGCAAGGCACTGCCCAACCTGCAGATCACCCCGGTGATCCGCTCCGACGGCTCCGGCGCCACCGCGCAGTTCACCCGCTGGATGGAGCACACCCACAAGGACCAGTGGGAGTCCTACTGCAAGGCCGTCAACGGGGTGAGCTGCGGCGACTACACCGAGTTCTTCCCGCCGTCCGGCCGGATGGTCGCGCAGAACGGCTCCGACGTGGTGGCCGGCTACATCAAGTCCCCGGGCAACGTCGGCACCATCGGCTACGACGAGTACGCGTTCGCCAAGCGCAGCAACTGGCCGGTCGTGAAGGTGCTCAACCAGGCCGGCTACTACGCGCTGCCGACCGCCTCCAACGTCGCCGTCGCGCTCACCGCCGCCAAGATCCGCGGCGTGGACGACGGCACCCCGGCGGACGACCCGAACTACCTGCAGCAGAACCTCGACGGCGTCTACACCATGGACGACCCGCGCGCCTACCCGATCTCCAGCTACAGCTACCTGATCGTGCCGCGGGCCGGGGCGGCCAACCCGCCGCCGCCGCGCTTCAACAACGACAAGGGCTCCGCCCTCAGCCGCTTCCTCTCGTACGTGCTGTGCGAGGGCCAGGGCAAGGCGGACGACCTCGGCTACTCGCCGATCCCGCGCGGCCTGGTCAAGGGCGGGCTGCTGCAGACCAGGAACATCCCCGGCAACACCAGCCCGGTCGACCCGAACACCCTCTCCAACTGCGCCAACCCGACCTTCAACTCGGCCGGGGAGCTGACCGTCCTCAAGAACGCCCCGATGCCGAGCCCCTGCGACAAGGCCGGCAGCCCGCTGGACTGCACGGTGCAGAACGGCCAGCCGGTCAAGACCGGTTCGGGCGCGGGCGGTTCCGGCGGCGCGGCCGGCGGCTCCGGCGGTGCGGCGGGCGGTTCCGGCGGCACCGGCGGGTCCGGTGGCTCCGGAGGCGGAACCGGCGGCGGCGCGGGTGGCGCCGGTACCGGTGGGGGCGCGGGAACGGCCGGCGGTGCCGGCGACCCGAACGCGGCCGGCGGCGCGGCCGGCGGTGACCCGAACGCGCCCGGTGCCGGCGACGCCACCGAGGACGTGGTCGACCCGCAGACCGGCCAGGTGGTCGCCCGCGGCCGCGGCGGCGCCGCCACCGAGGTGGCGGCCAACGTGGTCGAGGTCAGCGGCAAGCCCGAGGACTGGATGCTGTCCTCCCTCACCGCGCTGGAACTGCTCGCCGTGGTGCTCGTCCCGCCGCTGCTCGGCCGCCGGCTGCTGCGCCGCCGCAACGGCTCGGGCGGTACCTCGTGACGGCCCCGGTGCTGGAGAAGCCGGTCGCGGTGAGCGCGCCGGAGCAGCCGGCCGCCCCCGTCGGGCCCGCCGCCCCGGCCCGGCCCGCCGTCTCCCCCGGGCGGCGGCGGTTCCTCCAGGGCGCCTGGGCGGTCAGCCTGGCCGCGGCGCTGGTGCTCGGCTTCGTCGGGTACCTGTTCACGCTCTCGCACGTCCAGCAGAAGCACTACCAGTCCACCGCGTACAAGACCTTCCGCGACCAGCTGGCCCGGGCGGTCGCCCCGACCGGCGCGGCCGCCGACGGCGACCCGGTGGCACTGCTGGACATCCCGGCGATCGGCCTGCACCGGGCCGTGGTGGTCGAGGGCACCACCGGCCGGGACCTGATGCGCGGCCCCGGCCACCGCCGGGACACCGCGCTGCCCGGCCAGCGCGGGGTCGCCGTGGTCTTCGGCCGCGGCGCCACCTTCGGCGCGCCGTTCGCCGAACTGTCCAGGCTGCGGGTCGGCGACAAGATCGAAGCCACCACCGGCCAGGGCACGTTCACCTACACCGTCAACGTGTACGGCGACGGCGACCACCCGATCGTCGACCAGGCCCGCAACCGGATGGTCCTGGTCACCGGCGACTCCGACTGGATCCCCGGCTCCACCGTGCTGATCGGCGCCCGGCTGGACGGCGACCCGCAGCAGAACCCCGGCGGCCGGCCCGCGACCGTCCCGTACGACAAGGCACTGGCCGCGGACAAGGGCGCGCTGGCCACGCTCCAGCTGTGGTCGCTCGGCCTGCTCGGCGCGGTGGCCGGCGCCCTGCTGCTGGCCCGGTACTGGCGGCGCTCGGCCGCGTACCTGAGCCTCGCGCCGGTGGTCGGCGCGCTGCTCTGGGCGGTCTACGAGAACGCCGCCGCCCTGCTGCCCAACCTCTACTGACGCGCGCCCGGAGGACCGTTCCGATGACCGACGCACCACTGACCGAAACCCCGCCGGCCGACCCGGTCGCCGACACCATCACCCTCCCCCCGGTCGCCCCCGCCCCGTACGCCGACCGGCGGTACGCGGACGGCCACCCCGACGACGAGCCGCTCGCCGGACTGGAGACCCGCGACGTCTCCGCCTGGTTCGGCAGCCGCAAGGTCCTGGAGCGGGTCTCGCTGGCGATGCCGGCCGGCGAGGTCACCGCGCTGATCGGCCCGTCCGGCTGCGGCAAGTCCACCTACCTGCGGATCCTCAACCGGATGCACGAGATGGTGCGCGGCGCCGCCCTCTCCGGCGAGGTGCTGCTGGAGGGGGACGACGTCTACCGGCCCGGCCGCCGGCCCGCCGAGGTGCGGCGCCGGATCGGCATGGTGTTCCAGCGGCCCAACCCGTTCCCGGCGATGTCCATCCAGGACAACGTCTCCAGCGGGCTCAAGCTGGCCGGGATCAAGGTGTCCAAGGACGAGCGCCAGCACCTGGTCGAGACCAGCCTGCGCCGGGCCGGGCTCTGGGACGAGGTGTCCACCCGGCTGCACACCCCGGGCGGGGCGCTCTCCGGCGGCCAGCAGCAACGCCTGTGCATCGCGCGGTCGTTGGCCGTCTCGCCGGACATCCTGCTGATGGACGAGCCGTGCTCCGCGCTCGACCCGACCTCCACCCGGCGGGTCGAGGAGACGATCGCCGAACTGCGCGGGCGGCTCACCATCGTGATCGTCACCCACAACATGCAGCAGGCCCAGCGCGTCTCGCAGACCTGCGCGTTCTTCCTGGCCACCCACGACACCCCGGGGCGGATCGTCGAGGCCGGGCCGACCGAGCAGATCTTCGGCAGCCCGCGCGACCAGCGGACCTCGGACTACGTCAACGGCCGCTTCGGCTAGGCCGCTCCGACCGCTCCGACCGCTCCGGCCGCTCCGGCCGTTCCCGGCCGGAGCGGTTCCCGTTGTCCTACCGGCCGAGGAGCCGCTCCAGCACCGCCGCGACGCCGTCCTGCTCGTTGCTCACGGTGTGCAGCGGCACCGCCGCCAGCACCTGCGGGTGCGCGTTGGCGACGGCGTACGCGGTGCCGGCCCAGGCCAGCATCTCCAGGTCGTTCGGCATGTCGCCGAAGGCCACCACCTCGCTCCGGTCGATCCCGCGCCCGGCGCACCAGCGGGCCAGCGTGCTGGCCTTGGTGACGCCGGGCGCGCTGATCTCCAGCAGTGGGATCGCCGCCGAGCGGGTGATCTCGGCCAGGTGCCCGGCCGCCTCCCTGGCCTCGGCGAGGAACTTGTCCGGATCGAGGTCCGGGTGCTTGGCCAGCAGCTTGAACAGGCCCCGCACCGACCCGCCGGCCCCCAGCAGCTCCTCCGCCGTGCCGACCTCGTGCTCCAGCTCGTCGCCCCACATCGGCACCGCGTACCCGGGCTCGCGGGCCCAGCCGCCCGGGTGCTCGAAGGCGAACGCGGTGCCCGGCAGCTTGGCCCGCAGCGCCTCGACCACCGCCAGGGTGGTCTCCACCGGCAGCGGGAAGGTCTCCAGCAGCTCGCCGCGCCGCACGTCCACCACCGCGCCGCCGTTCGAGCAGATCGCCACCCCGTGGCCGCCGATGTGCGGGCTCACCTGCTGCATCCAGCGCGGCGGCCGCCCGGTCACGAACACCACCTGCACCCCGGCCGCCTCGGCCGCCGCCAGCGCCGCGGCGGTGCGGTCGGTGACGGTGCCACCGGAGCAGAGCAGGGTGCCGTCCAGGTCGGTGGCGATGAGGCGGGGCGCGGTACGGGGTTCGGTCACCGGTCCATCTTCGCCCATCGGCGCGGCAGGGTCACCGGCCCGGCCCCGCGCCCACCGGCCGTCCGCGCCGTGATCAAGCCCTTCATACTCCGTTTCCGGCCGATCCCCAGGCCCCCGGGGTGCCCGGCCGGCCGCGCCGGGAATGACTGCCCACGGCCACCCCGTCGGCAGGAAGAGCCATGCCCACACGCCAGCTCCGCGACCAGCCGCCCCCGACCGCCCGCCCCGACACCCGCGACCCGCGGGCGTCCGACGCCTCGCGCGACCCGGTCCTGCTCGGCGACGTCCTCTTCCACACCCTCGCCGAACTCGCCCGCCGCACCTGCGCCCCGTCCCTGCCCGCCCAGCGCACCCGCCCGCACCCCTAGGCCCTCGCTGGCACCGTGCCGGGCGGGGGCGGGGCCGCCGTTCAGGAGGAAAGGCGGTTCAGTGCCGCGGTGGTGATGCCTTCGACGGCGGCCGGGGTGGAGCCGGGCTGGCCGGTGAGCTCGACGATGGCGACCCTGGTGCCGCTGCGCAGGACCGCGACCCCGCCGGCGGCGGTGCCGTCGCCGTTGTAGGCCGGGTACCAGCGGGCGGTGCCGCCGGTGACGGCCAGGCTGTGGGCCGCGCCGTAGTACCAGTGGCCGGCGGGCTCGTCCTGGCAGCCCTCGACGAGCGCGACGAGCTGCTGCTCCCAGGTGGCGGCCGCGGTCCCGGTGGGGGCGTTCGCGGCCGACTCGATCAGCATGCCCTTGGTGTCCAGGGTCCAGTGCACGGACGCGTACGCGGTGGCCTTGTCCTTGGTCAGGTCGTGCATCGTCTCCTCGCCGGAGCACGCGGACAGCCCCTGGCGTCCGGTCAGCTCGATGGTCGCGCCGACCGGGTTCATGCCCTTCTGGAAGTCCTCGCTCTGGACAAGGTGGGCGGAGCCGAGTCCGGGCGCGGCGACCGCGGTGCGGTGCGGTGCGCTGTGCGCGGCCCCGTCGGCGGTGGCCGCCTGGGTGCCGACGACGCTGGCCGTGATCAGCGCGGCGGCGAAGCAGGCCGCGGCGGCGACCCGGTTGCGGCGAACGGACTTCTGCTGGACGGCCTGGTTCTCGGTCATCTGGTCCCCCTGCTGGTCGGGACGCCTGCTGCGCCCTCGTACAACCGGGGAGATGCCGCCGGGGGAGGGAAAGCCGGAGCCCGGAGCGGCTGTTTCACAGCTGTGACAGAGCGGCCCTGACGACGTGGTCCATCGCGGCCGTGCCCAGGCAGGCGTGGACGTTCAGCACTCCGTAGTGGCTGCCGCTGCGCAGCACGGCGATGCCGCCGCAGGGCTCCTTGCCCTCGGGCGCTCTGCCGGTGGTATTGAGGGTTCCCTCGTAGGTGCCCATCCAGCTCGCGGTGGCGTCCGGGGCGAGCTGCAGTGTCGTGGTCCTTCCGTAGACCCAGTGCCCTGGCGGTTCCTCCTTGCAGGGCACCTCCTCCAGCAGCAGGCGCTCGGTGAAGTTCTGCGCCAGGGAAGGGCTCGGGGCCTCGGCGGCGACCTCGCGGGCGACCTGGTCGACGCGGTCGGCGGCCGGCGGGGGGTCGCCTGGTTCGGTGCGGGGGCTGGTCGTCAGTCCGCGGAAGTGGGCGCCGGGCCCGCCCAGGGTCTGTTTGGGGGTCGTCTCGCCGGAGCAGGCCGAATTGGCGTCGAACACGTCGCCGTACCAGTCGGTGACGTGGATCTGCCCGATGCCGATGTCCGGGCCGAACGCCGCGGGTTCCACAAGGTTCGCGGTCGTCATCGGCCCGGTCGCACTGGTCGGAGAGGCGGAGCCGGAGGCCGAGGACGCGGGCGCCGGGACGGACCCGCCGGGCGTCGCGGGAGCGGACGCGCCCTGGGACGCCCCGCCGACCGCGGCACCCGACTGCGCTGCCGGGTGCGCGGTGTCGCCGGGGGGCGGTGGCAGGACGAACCGGCCGGCCGCCAGCCCGAGCGCGGCGGCCGCCACCAGGGCGGCGACGGCGGACCGGCGCCGGACGGCGACGCGGCCGCGGCCCGCCGGAGGGGCGCCGTTCACAGGCCGGTGACCAGGCGCTCGCGCATGAAGTGGCGGGCCCGGTCGATACGGTCCTTGACCGTGCTCAACGGGGCGTCCAGCTGCTCGGCCACCTGGACGTAGGTCAGGTCGCCCAGGTCGCGCAGCACGAAGGCCTCCACCAGGGCGGGGTGCTGCCGCTCCAGCGCGGCCAGCGCCTCCATCAGGTCGAGCCGGGTCCCGGCGATGACGCTGGTGGTGCGCGGGTCGACGGACTCGGGGAGGTCGGCGTGGCTGTCCTCGGCGCGCCGGCGCATCGAGCGGTAGGTGGACCGGGCGGCGTTCGAGGCGATCACCGTCACCCAGCCCTGGAAGGAGCCGCGGCCGCCGTAGTCGCCCAGGTGCGTGCTGATGGACAGCAGCGCGTCCTGCGCTGCCTCCTCCGCGTCGGCGTGGTGGGGCAGGAAGCGCGAGCAGCGGCGCAGCACCACCGGCCGCAGCTTGGCCAGCAGGTACTCCATCGACCCCGGGTCGCCCGCCCGAGCAGCCGCCACGAGCCGTTCCAGCTCGCCTTCCTCGAACATCCGGATCCCCCCGTGTCGTCCCGCCCGGCATGCCGTCCGTCGAACGGGAGTTCCGCACTCCCCCCGACTCCGGCAGAATGCTGCCACATGCGCAAGCTCGGCCGTTACCTCCTTCTGGAGCGGCTCGGAGCCGGCTCCTTCGCGACGGTCTGGAAGGCCTACGATCCGGAGCTCGACACCGAGGTCGCGGTGAAGGTGCTGGCCGAGAACTGGGCCGCCAACGCCGATGTGCGCGAGCGGTTCCTGGCGGAGGCGAGGCTGCTGCGCCGGATCGCCAGCCCGCGGGTGGTCCGGGTGCACGACGTCGGGGTGCAGGAGGACCGGCCCTACTTCGTCATGGACTACGTACGCGGCGGCACCCTGGCGGACCGGGTCGGCCAGTGCGACCCGCAGGAGGCGCTGCGGCTGGCCGCGGAGGCGGGCTACGCGGTCCAGGTCCTGCACGAGGCGGGCGTGGTGCACCGCGACGTCAAGCCGTCCAACCTGCTGCTCGCCACCGGCTCCGCGCCCGCCGCGGTGCTGGTGGCGGATCTGGGCAGCGCGAAGCAACTGGCCGACGCGTCCGGGCTGACGGTGACCACGGGCACGCCCGCGTACATGGCACCGGAACAGGCCTTCCAGACCGGCGGGTTCGACGGGAGGGCCGACGTGTACGCGCTGGCCGTCGTGGCCTACGAGCTGCTGACCGGGCAGAAGCCGTTCGGCCCGGGCGGACGCGCCACAGCCCTGATGACCGGCCGGTCCACCGCCTCGACGCTGCCGGTGCTCCCGGCCGGAACGGAGCTCCCGCCGAACATCGCCCTGCTGCTACGGGCCGCGATGTCCGTCGAGCCGGCGGACCGACCGCCGACCGCCGAGGCCTTCGCGGACGCGCTGCTGGCTCCGGTCCCGCAGTCCCGGCGCCTGGAAGGCCCGGGGTGGCTGACCCCGCGCGCGGTCTGTCTGGCGTCGGGCGCGGTGTTCACGGCGACGACCCTGCTGAGCTGGCTGCGGCGTTGAATCCGGCAGGGGGCCGGTCCGCACCGGCCCGAACGGCGTCCCCGACGAGCGGGCCCGGCCGCTGACGGCTGCCGTAGGGTCGGCGGTATGCGACTGAGCACCGTGATCCTCCCCGTCCACCGGTGGAGCGAAGGGCAGAAGATCTGGCGGCGGGCCGAGGACCTCGGCTTCCACACCGCGTACACCTACGACCACCTGTCGTGGCGGTCCTTCCAGGACGAGCCGTGGTTCGGCTCGCTGCCGACGCTGACGGCGGCGGCCTGCGCCACCGAGCGGCTGCGCCTGGGCACCCTGGTGACCTCGCCGAACTTCCGGCACCCGGTGACGCTGGCGAAGGAGCTGATCACGCTGGACGACGTGTCCGGCGGCCGGTTCACGCTGGGGATCGGGGCCGGCGGGACGGGCTTCGACGCGACGGCGCTGGGGCAGGAGGCGTGGTCGCCGAGGGAGCGGGCGGACCGGCTGGGGGAGTTCGTGCCGCTGCTGGACGAGCTGCTGCGCAGCGACGCCACCACGCGCGAGGGCACGTACTACTCGGCGGTCGAGGCGCGGAACATCCCCGGCTGCGTGCAGAGCCCGCGGCTGCCGTTCTACGTGGCGGCGACCGGCCCGCGCGGGCTGCGGCTGGCCGCCGAGCACGGGCAGGGCTGGGTGACGTACGGCGACCCGAAGGGCCCGGCGGACGTGCCCGTCGAGCAGGCGCCCGGCGTGATCGCGCGGCAGATCGAGAAGCTGGCGGCCGCCTGCGAGGAGCGGGGCCGGGACGTCGCGACGCTGGAGAAGGTGCTGCTCCAGGGCTCGACCGCGGAGAAGCCGCTGCAATCGGTGGAGGCCTTCGTCGACTGGGCGGGCACCTACCGGGAGCTGGGCGTCACCGAGCTGGTGATCCACTGGCCGATCCCCGACTCGATCTTCGCCAACGACCTCGCCGTCTTCGAGGAGATCGCCACCGAGGGCCTCGCCCGGCTGGGCTGAGCCCCGTCGGCGGGGCGGGCGTCGGCCCGGGGCGCTAGTCTGTCGGCCGCATACCGAACTGATCATGCGTCACCACGGGGGTTCCTTCGTCATGCCTTCTTCCAGCTCCGGCTCCAGGAGACTGCTCGCCACCGCCCTGGTCGCCGCCGCGGCGTTCGGCCTGGCCGCCTGCGGCCCCGACGACAGCGCGGACCAGGGCGCGGGGGGCGGGGCGACCACCGCCGCCTCCGCCGCGCCCACCGCCGCCCCGGCCGGCGCCGCGAGCCAGGCGCCGAGCGGCAAGCCCGCGGGGACCGGCAAGCCCGCCGCGACGGGCACGCCGTCCGCCGACGGCGAGCCGGAGGGCTTCTGCACCCACGGGCCGCTGCCCGCCGGGCAGAAGTGGGTCTACCCGGCGAAGGGCACCAGCGCGACGACCCTGGTCTACAAGGACACCAAGGACGCCTGCGGCGTGAACGACGTCGTCTTCGAGCCGGTGGGGGCGGACAAGAGCGCCCCGTTCGCGCCCACCGCCAAGGGCCACCTGAGCTCGGTGCTGGCCCCGCCGAAGGACGTCAACCTGGCCGACCTGGTGAAGCACGTCAACGAGTGCCTCGCCGCGCCGCACAACGAGAAGGGCTCGTACCCCTGCTCGGCCGGTGACTACAAGGTGGCGATCGACGCCTCCGGCAAGGTCACCGAGCTGTGGGAGCGGGCCCACAGCTGACGGGCGCCGGGAGCGGCGCCGGCCGGCTCACATCACTTCGAGCCGTTCGGCGCCGCCCGCGCAGCCGAGCTGCCGTTCGGCGGCCCGCTCGGCGAAGCCGCCCGCCAGTTCTCCCATCCGCTTCCGGCCGGGGCCGTCGGGAAGGTGCCCGCCGTCCTTCACGGTGATCCTGAGGACGGCCCGGTAGGCCTCGGTCCGGCCGTTCACCGAGCAGCCGAAGGCGGCCGCTCCGAGGGTGTCGCCGCCGGACCGCACGTCCCCGAACTCCGCGTCGGCGGTCAGCGACCGCCCGTCCTCTCCGGAGATCCGGCAGTGCAGGGACGGCTTGACCTCGGCCGTCGCCGACGTGTACTCCGTGACCGCGAAGACCCGGGGGGCCCGGCCGAGCAGCCCGGCGACGGCCGGGTCGTCCAGCAGGCCCCGGCACTCCCCGTGCGACAGGGAAACGGCCGGTGGCCGGTACGCGCCGTGGTCGAGGTACAGGTGCCAGCCGAGCAGGCCGCCGCCGAGCAGCAGCGCCGTCGCGCCGGCGAGCAGCGCCTGGGAACGCTTCATGAGCACCGGTCCTTCCTCGCCTCCACCAGCGCGGCCCGGGTGAGCTCTTCGAGGTCGGCCCGGCCGCCGTCGCCGGAGGCGCGGGCGGCCTCCCCGGCGGTGACCTCCAGCTGGACGTAGTCGTTCGAGGTGTACTTCCCGCCCAGGCAGCTCGCGGCCACGGCCGCGCCGCCCGGCCACGAAGTGCCGAGGCCGGCGATGTCGAAGGCGCGCGCCTGCGGGTGCTTGGCGCCCTCGGCGGTGAGGGCGAGCTCGCCCTGGCGCCGGACGGACGTGAAGGTGATCGCACCGCGTCCGTCGACCCGGACGACACAGGTCTGCGGGTCCTGGCCGATGAGGGCCTTCGTCTCCTCCTCCACGTCCTGGCCGCCGTCGGGCAGCAGCCGCGCGAGCGGGGTGCCGGCGCCGGTGGGCATCCGGCAGAGGTGGGCGGCCCGGCCGGGCGGGTCGGCGGGGCGGTGGCCCCGCCAGTCCAGGTAGCCGACGGTCCCGGCCCCCGCCACCGCGAGGACCAGCACGCGGGGGAGCCACCACCGGCTGTCGAGGCGCCACCCCCACCGGTTCGTCAGGAAGCGGCTCCACCGGGCCGCGAGGTCCTTCACGCGCCGCCCTTCGCGTGGTTGACGTGGTTGTTGACGACCCCGTTGCTGTAGCCGTTCATCACGTTGATCCCGGCGCTCTCGGCGAGGCGGTTGACGTCCTCGCGGCTCATCCCGGAAGTGCCGCCGGCGTCCTTGACGGCCTGCTTGACGCTGCCCACCGCCTGGTTCTGTCCGCTCGCGTTCTCGTCGCGCGCCGTCTGGTCGCCGGCCGCCGTGGTGTCCTGCTTGTTGGCCTCGATCACGCTCTCGGCGATCGAGTCGATGATCTGGTCGGCGACCTCGCCGCCCAGCGGGATCTTGTCCGTCACGGTGCCGATGACGGCGCTGAAGGCGTCCTTGCCGTAGCCGACGTTCTTCTCCAGCGCCTCGTTGAACTCCTTGTCGGACTCGGCGTGCTTGTAGTGCACCTCGTCGACCCGGGCCTCGTTGAGGATGCCGCTGGCGATCCCGCCGGCGTGGGCGATGTTGTTGATGTCGACGTTGAGCCGGGCGAAGTCGGTCTGCCCGCCGTCCATGTGGCCGCGGATGAGGGCGGTGGTGTACGCCTGGTTGGCGTTGACCACGGCGCCGTAGGACTCCGGATCGCGCCCGAGCGCGTCCATCAGCCCCTCCACGGAGGACTTGCCGAGGTTGGCCGGCGAGCCGTTGACCGGCAGCTCGTGGGTGAGGGCGAGCGCGTTCTGCACGTCGCCGATGTACTCGGCGGTCATGTGCCCGAGGCTGCCCCGCATGGCGGCGAGCTTGCCGTCGCCCTTGATGTCGTCCAGTCCGCCGTCGTCGCCGTGCCGGCCGAAGGTGTCCACGACCCGCTTCATCAGGTCGGCCTGCTCGGTGGTGTGCCGCTCCGGCGGGACGGGCCCGGGCTCGTCGTACGGGTGGCCGGTGGTGGCGGCCTCCAGGGCGCGGCCGAAGGCGGCCGGCCCGGCCTGCTTGCTCGCGTCCCACACCTTGGAGTCCCGCGAGGTCGTGTCCGGGATCCAGTCCTTGTCGTGGGCGTAGTAGTCGAAGTAGTCCGAGGGCTTGGGCTTGCCGCCCTGGTTGACCGTGCCGTCCTGGTTGTACGCGGTCGGCTGCTCGGTGAAGAACTTGTTGGCGGCCTCCGGGCTGTGCGCGAGCGCCTCCAGGACGGCGGTGGTGGGACGGAAGCCGGAGCCCGCCTCGTCGCCCCCGGTCAGGTTGAAGCCCTGGATCTTGGAGCCGGGCGGCGGGGCCGGCCAGTACCTGTCCTGGGTGTCGAGCTGGGTGACGTGCTCGGCGATCGGGTTGATGAAGTGGGCGTCGTAGTTGCCGTTCATCAGGATGCCGGAGAGCACCTGGTAGCCGTACGGCACGTAGTCGAGGCCGGAGGCCCGGTAGGGCTTGTCCCAGACCGGCTGGGATCCGGCCTTGCGCAGCGCGGCGGACCACTCGTCCGACAGGTGCGGCTCGTTGGTGGTGCGGGTGGCGGTGGCGAGGGTGAGTCCCAGGTTCTTCTGGAGGTTCTGGTAGGCCTTCCAGCGCGGGGACTTGTCGTCGCGGGGGTGCGCCGGGTCGCCGACCATGCCGTTCCAGGACTTGATCAGGCCGTCCGGGCCGAGGTCCTGGTAGAACTTGGTGGCGAACTTCGGGTCGTTGCCGTGCGAGGCCAGCAGCGAGTTCAGCTCGGTGAGTTCGGGCTCGGTGATGTCGCCGCCCTTGGCGGCGAGCTGGGCGGCGCGCTTGCCGTCGGCCTCGGGTCCGCCGCCGATGGCCTTGCCGTTGAAGGACTTCTGCCCGTCCGTCATGCTGTCGGCGCGCAGCGCGTAGGCGATCCGCTCGTCGGCGGCGGCGGCCTCGGCGACGGCGGCGTCGATCGCCTTGCGGGCGGCCTCCGCCTTGTCGCCCCACTCCTTCTGGTAGTCCCGGAGGGCCTCGTAGTCGTGCCGGGTGGCGTTGTCGGCCGGGGGCCAGCTGACGGTGCCGTTGTCGGTGACGGTCAGCCCGGCCGTGCGGGCGTCCGCGACCGCCTTGTCCAGTTTGGTCTTCGCCGCCTTGAACTCGGTCGACGCCTCCGTGAAGATCGAGGCGAAGGCGTTCGCCTCGGTGACGGCGGCGGTCAGCTGCTCGTTGGTGCGCTGCAGGCCGGGGCGGGCCTGGTCGGCCGAGGGGCCGGTCCAGCAGGCGGAGTTGACCTGGGCGATGACCGTTCTGTCCCAGTCGTCGTCCATGGACTTGAGCTTCTGGGCCACGGTGGTCCAGGCGGTGGCGGCGGTGTCCAGGACGCCGAAGTCGGCGGTGCTGAGCTCGTGGAAGTCGACCATCGCTGCTCTTCTCTCAGGCGCCGAGGTCGTGCTGGACGGCCGACTCGTTCTGGCGGTAGTTGGTGGCGGTGGCGCGCAGCGCCTGGGTGGTCTGCCCGATGGTGCCGCCGAGCGCGGCGACGCACTGGTCCCAGGTGCCGGCGGCGCCCGCCGCGGCCTTGCCGGTGCTCCAGTTGGCGAGCGAGGTGGAGACCTTGGCGGTGGCCTCGTCGGCGCCCCGGCCGTCGGCGTTGAGGCGGGCGTGGATCTGGTCGGAGTTGTTCCCCGCGGTGGTCAGCGCGTTGGGGTCGGCGCTGAAGCCGGTCCCGCCCCCGCCGCCTCCCCCGCCCGGTGCCGAGGCCGAGTTGAGCTGCGTGCGGGCCGTCTCCTGGGCGCGGGCCCGGTCGGTCAGGTTCCCGTCCGCGTCGTAGGCCCAAGGGTTCATCATCCGGTCGAACGCGGTCGCCCGATCAGACATGTCGATCGATCCCCTCCCGTGCCGGCACGCTGTTCCGGCACCCCCGTTGGCAAAGAATGTGGCAAGTACGTCAAGAGTTCGACAAAGGGTACAGGCGGGTTCCGGTTTTGCCGAACCCCTAGGGGAGAGGGGGGCCGACGTCATACCGCAGCAGCAGACGGGCTCGTCATTCGAGCTCATGACCCCTGCCGCGCAAGACCGTTACGGTGGTCGGCGTGTCCACAGCTGTCATCAAGACGGACGGCCTCACCAAGAGGTTTCCCCGGGTCACCGCGCTCGACCAGCTCACCGTCGAGGTGCGGCCGGGTGTGGTCGGCCTGGTCGGGGCCAATGGCGCGGGCAAGTCCACTCTGATCAAGATCCTTCTCGGGCTCGCCCCGGCGACCTCCGGCCGGGGCGAGGTCCTCGGCCTGGACGTCGCCACCCGCGGGTCCGAGATCCGCGCGCAGGTCGGCTACATGCCCGAGCACGACTGCCTGCCACCGGACGTCTCCGCGACCGAGTTCGTGGTGCACATGGCCCGGATGGCGGGCCTGCCCGCCACCGCCGCCCGTGAGCGCACCGCGGACACCCTGCGGCACGTCGGCCTCTACGAGGAGCGGTACCGCCCGATGGGCGGCTACTCGACCGGCATGAAGCAGCGGGTCAAGCTCGCCCAGGCGCTGGTGCACGACCCGAAGCTGGTGCTGCTGGACGAGCCGACCAACGGCCTCGACCCGGCCGGCCGGGACGAGATGCTGGGGCTGATCCGCCGGGTGCACACCGACTTCGGCATCTCGGTGCTGGTCACCACCCACCTGCTCGGCGAGCTGGAGCGGACCTGCGACCACCTGGTCGTGATCGACGGCGGCAAGCTGCTGCGCTCCTCCTCCACCGCCTCCTTCACCGAGGCGACGGCCGTCCTCGCGGTCGAGGTCGGCGACCACCCGGAGGACCACGGCCTGGAGCCGGGCCCGGCGGTCCGCGAGCGGCTCGCCGCGGTCGGCCTGTCCGTCCAGTCCGAGGGTTCGCACCAGCTGCTGGTCCGGCTGGCCGACGAGTCGACGTACGACACCATCCGCGACGCCGTCGCCGAACTGGGCCTCGGCCTGGTCCGGTTGGAACAGCGCCGGCACCGGGTCGCCGAACTCTTCACCGACTCCCAGGACACCGAGCAGAGCAAGGGAGGGACGAACGATGGCGCTGCCTCCTGACACCAGGTCCGCCGACACCGGCGTCATCCACGACATCGGCTACCGCGGCTACACCGGCCCCCGGCTCGGCCGCTCCTACGCGACCCGCGCGCTCTTCACCCAGAGCCTGCGCGCCGCGTACGGCCTCGGACGCTCCGGCAAGTCCAAGGTGCTGCCGATGCTGGTGCTGGGCGTGGTGACCGTACCCGCGCTGATCATGGTGGCGCTCTCGGTCGTGATGAAGCGCGAGGAGCTGCCGGTCGAGTACGCCGGCTACCTCTCCATGCTCAGCCTGGTGGTCTCGGTCTTCCTCGCCTCCCAGGCGCCGGTACTGCTCTCCCGGGACCTTCGCTACCAGACCGTCCCGCTCTACTTCTCCCGCCCGATCACCCGCACCGACTACGTCCGGGCCAAGTTCGGCGCCATGGTCTGCGCCCAACTGCTGCTGATGGCGGCCCCGTTGCTGGTGCTGTACATCGGCGCGCTGCTCGGCGGGATGGACTTCGGGCACAACACCGGGCACTTCCTGTACGGCCTGGTCGCGGCCGTCCTGTACGCGGTGGTGCCGACCTCGGTCGCCCTGGTGATCGCGGCCGCCACCCCGCGCCGCGGCTTCGGGGTGGCCGCCATCATGGGCTACCTGGCGGTCAGCGCCGCCCTGGGCGCCGCCGCGGTCGGGATCAGCAACCCCAGCACGACCGGCTCCGACACCGCGCAGTGGATGTCGCTGATCTCGCCCACCGACCTGGTGGAGTCCCTGGTCAACGAACTGTTCGGCCTCGGCGAGGGATTCGACCGCCGGCACGCGCCGGGCGGCCTGGGCCTCGCCGTGTTCGCGCTCGTCGCGGTGGCCATGGTGGTCGGCTCGTACCGGCTGCTGCTGCGCCGCTATCGCAGTGTCTAATCCAACTGCAGTGTCTGAGAGGGCGGCATGGCCACCATCAGCATCGACAAGGTCTCCCGCTGGTTCGGGAACGTGGTCGCGGTCAACGACATCACCATGTCCATCGGCCCCGGCATCACCGGCCTGCTCGGCCCCAACGGGGCGGGCAAGTCCACCCTCATCCACATGATGAGCGGCTTCCTGGCCCCCTCCAGCGGCTCCGTCACCCTGGACGGCGCGCCGATCTGGCGCAACCAGCAGGTGTACCGGCAGATCGGCCTGGTGCCCGAGCGGGAGTCGATGTACGACTACCTGACCGGCTGGGAGTTCGTCCTCGCCAACGCCGAACTGCACGGCCTGCCCCAGCCGGGCGCCGCCGCCGCCCGGGCGCTGGACCTGGTGGAGATGGCCTATGCCAAGGACCGCCGCACCGGCACCTACTCCAAGGGCATGAAGCAGCGGGTCAAGATGGCCTCCGCACTGGTCCACGACCCGTCCGTGCTGCTGCTCGACGAGCCCTTCAACGGCATGGACCCGCGCCAGCGGCTCCAGCTGATGGAGCTGCTGCGCCGCTTCGGCGCGGACGGCCGGACCGTGCTGTTCTCCTCCCACATCCTGGAGGAGGTCGAGCAGCTGGCCCGGCACATCGAGGTGGTGGTCGCCGGACGGCACGCCGCCTCGGGCGACTACCGCAAGATCCGCCGGCTGATGACCGACCGCCCGCACCGCTACCTGGTCCGCTCCAGCGACGACCGCCGGCTCGCCGCCGCGCTGATCGCCGACGGCTCGACCACCGGCATCGAGGTGGACGAGCGGGAGCGGGCGCTGCGGATCGAAGCGGTGCACTTCCAGGGCTTCACCACCCTGCTGCCGAGGGTCGCCCGGGAGGCCGGCATCCGGCTGTACACCGTCTCCCCGGCGGACGAATCGCTGGAGAGCGTCTTCTCCTACCTGGTCTCCGCATGAGCGGGCACGTGAGCGCCGCCGCCAGGACCGTCGTTGCCCAGGAAGGGGCGGACCGACCATGAACCCCACCGTCGCCAGGCTGACCCTGCGAGGGCTGCTGGGCCGCCGCCGCGGCCTGCTGCTGCTGGTGGTCCCCGCCCTGCTGCTGATCGTCGCGGCCATCGCCAGTGTGTCCAGCGCCGACCCCCACGAGACGGCCGGCAACATCCTCGGGGCCCTCGGCCTCGGCACGCTGATCCCGATCCTCGGGCTGGTCGTCGGCACCGGGGTGATCGCCAACGAGATCGACGACGGCTCGATCGTCTACCTGCTCGCCAAGCCGCTGCCCCGGTGGCGGATCGTCACCACCAAGCTGGTCGTCGCGATCGGCGTCACCTGGCTGTTCTCGGTCGTCCCGACGCTGCTGGCCGGGCTGCTGCTGGTCGGCACCCAGGACGGCGTGGCGCTCGGCTACACCGTGGCGGTGCTGGTCGCCGGCGCCGCGTACAGCGCGCTGTTCCTGCTGCTCGGCGTGGTCACCCGGCACGCGGTGGTGGCCGGGCTCGCGTACGCCCTGATCTGGGAGTCGACGGTCGGCAACTTCGTCGAGGGCGCCCGCACGCTGAGCATCCAGCAGTGGGGCCGCTCGGTGGCCGAGGCGGTCGCCGGGCAGAACGCGATCACCTCCGACGTCTCGCTCGCGGCGGCCGTGCCGCTGCTGCTGGTGGTCACCGTCGCGGCGACGGTGTTCGCCTCGGTGAAGCTGGCCGGGATGACGCTGGCCGGCGAGGAGTGAGCCCGGCCCGGCACTGAGCCCCCGTACGGCAGTGGGCCCGCTAGGGCAGTGGACCCGGTACGGCAGTGGGCCCCGGACACCTGAGAAGGGTGTCCGGGGCCCACTGCCGCGTTCTCGCCTGCGAGCGGCTCAGAGGGTGCGGTTGCGGCCCGCGCCCCAGCCGGCCGCGCCGACCACCAGGACCAGCACCAGCATCAGCACCAGCGGGGTCTCCCAGCCGCCGGTCAGCTGGCGCAGCGCACCCGCGCCGACCGGGCCCGCCGCCGCGACCAGATAGCCGATCGCCTGCGACATCCCGCCCAGCTGGGCGGCACCGGCCGCGGTGCGGGTGCGCAGCACGATGAACGCCAGGCCCAGGCCCAGCGAACCGCCCTGGGCCACGCCCAGGATGGTCGCCGACACCCACGCGGCGGAGACCGGCGCGACCAGCAGCATCGCGATGCCCAGCCCGTTCAGGGCGACCATGGTCAGCGCCAGCCCGCGCTGGCTGGTCATCCGGCCGGCCATCAGCGGCACCAGGAAGGCGCCCGCCACCTGCACCAGGTTGGAGAAGGCGAAGACCAGACCGGCCTGGCCGCGGTCCATGCCGTGGTCGGCCAGGATGGTCGGCATCCAGGCGACCAGGGTGTACACCAGCAGCGACGAGATGCCCATGAAGAGGCTGATCTGCCAGGCCAGCGGGGACTTCCAGATGCCCTCGATCGGCTTGGCCGGCGCGGCGGCCGCGGCCACCGCCCCCTGCCGCTCCTGACGCGAGCGCAGCACCTGAGGCAGCCAGGCGACCGCCGCGATCAGCGCGAGCAGCGACCAGGCGCCCAGCGAGGCCCGCCAGCCGCCGCCCAGCGCGTGCTCCAGCGGGACGGAGGTGCCGGCCGCGAGGGTGGCGCCGACCAGCATGGTGGTCGAGTAGACGCCGGTCATGGTGGCCGCGCGGTCCGGGAACTCGCGCTTCACCAGGCCCGGCATCGACACGTTCAGCACCGCGATGGCCACGCCGATCACCACGCAGCCCGCGTACAGGGCCGCCACCGAGGGCAGCACCCGCAGCAGCACGCCCGCGCCGAGCACCAGCACCGCGCCGAGCACCACCCGCTCGGCGCCGAAGCGGCGGGTCAGCCGGGGCGTGAGCGGGGCGCCGACGCCCTGGAACAGCACCGGGACGGTGGTGATCAGCCCGCTCGCGGTGGCGGACAGGCCGAAGGTCCGCTGGATCTCGCCGACCATCGGGGAGACCGCCGCCAGGCAGGCGCGCATGTTCAGCGCGACCAGCAGGATGCCGGTCAGCAGCAGGAGCGGATGGGCCGCCCGGGTGCGGAGGGGGAGCGGGGCGGACGTGGTGACAACCGGCTGCTGGGCACGGGTGACGGCCATGGATGTGCTGTTCTTTCGTGAAGGTGCGTGGATGCGGACGGCGGAAGGGAGGCTCGCGCCGTCCTACTTCCGCGCCGCGATGGCCGCGAGCAGCTGCTCGACGGCCGCGGTCGGGCCGGCGAGCAGCGCACGACACGCCGCCTCGGCCCGGTCCGGGTCACCGCTCTCGATCGCGTCGACCAGCGCCTCGTGGGTCGCGACGACCGCCTCGGGCATGTCGTGGTCGCCGAAGGCGGAGGTCATCGCCTCGCGCACGGAGGCGCCGAAGTAGCGGTACACCTCGGCCAGCGCGGGGTTGTGCGCGGCCTCGACGACGGCGGTGTGGAACTCCAGGTCGTGCTCGACGGTGGCCTCGCGGCTCGCCCGCTCGGGGTGCGCCGCGAACACCTCGGCCTCACGGGCCAGCGCGGCGCGCATCCGCCGGATGTCCTCGGGGGTGTGCCGCAGCGCGGCCAGCCGGGCGCCCTCGGTCTCCAGCGCCGCGCGGACCTCCAGGACGTCCCGGATGCCCGAGCGCTGGACGCCGCGCAGGACGGACGCCGGGTCGCTGGTGGAGCGGACGAACGTCCCCTCGCCCTGCCGGGAGACCAGCATCCCGGCGTGCACCAGCACCCGGATGGCCTCCCGCACGGTGTTCCGGCCGACGGCCAGCTGCTCGGCCAGCTCGTGCTCGGTGGGAATCCGCGAGCCCACCGGCCACGCCCCACCCGCCAGCTGCGCCCGCAACTGCTCGATCGCGGTGTCCACCAGGGAGCGCCGCCCGGCCGCCTGCAAACCGCCGCTCATGCCGGACCTCCCTTTCCACCGCACACGTCATCACCGGTCGTCGGTCATCCTACAACCGCTTGCCCGGTCATCCTACAACCCACCCCTGACCAGCCCATGAACCCTGGATGTACCCCCGGACACGGATCCCGCGCCCGTCGGTGGGGTGGCCGGGCGCCTCCCCGCCGGAGGCGTCAGCGCTGCGGGTAGAGGCGCTCCAGGACCGCGGCGACGCCGTCCTCGTCGTTGCTGGTGGTGACGGCGTCCGCGACGGCGAGGAGTTCCTCGTGGGCGTTGGCCATGGCGACGCCGTGGGCGGCCCAGCCGAACATCGGGACGTCGTTGGGCATGTCGCCGAAGGCGATGGTGTCGGCGGCGCGGACGCCCAGGCGGCGGGCGGCGACGGCCAGGCCGGTGGCCTTGGACAGGCCGAGCGGCAGCAGTTCGACGACGCCGGCGCCGGCCATCACCACGCCGACCAGGTCGCCGGCGGCGCGCCGGGCGGCCTCGGCGAGGGCGTCGTCGGTGAGGGCGTGGTGCTGGATGTAGAGCTTGCTGAGCGGGGCGTCGAACAGTCCGCCGCGATCGACCCGGACGACCGGCAGGTCGGAGCCGATCAGCAGCTCGTAGCCGGGGCCGGCCAGCACCTGGCCGTCGAGGCCGTCCTGGTTGGCGGCGACGGCCAGCGGGCCGGTCTCGGCCTCGATCTTCTCGATCGCGAGCGCGGCGAGCCGCCGGTCCAGGGTGAGCGAGGTGAGCAGCTTGTGCGCGCCGGCGTCGTACACCTGGGCGCCCTGTCCGCAGACCGCTATCCCGGTGTAGCCGATCTCGTCGAAGACCGGGCGGGCCCAGACCGCCGAGCGCCCGGTGACGATGATGTGCAGCGCGCCCGCGCCGGTGGCCGCGGCCAGGGCGGCGCGGGTGCGCTCGGAGACGGTCTCCCCGCTGGTGAGCAGGGTGCCGTCGAGGTCGGTGGCGACCAGCCGGTAGGGCAGGCCGCCACCGCCGGGGGAGGCGAGGCTGGGGCTGATGGTGCTCATGGGCCTTACGTCTCCCGGGAGTTGCGGGTGGTGCTGGGTGGTGCGGGCCGGGTTACTTGACCGGTTCGAGGACGGTCCGCCCGCCGAGGTACGGCCGCAGCGCCTCGGGCAGGACGACCGAGCCGTCGGCCTGCTGGTGGTTCTCCAGGATCGCCACGATGGTGCGCGGGACGGCGACCAGGGTGCCGTTCAGGGTGGCGAGCGGGCGGGTCTTGCCCTCCTCGCGCATCCGGATCGCCAGCCGGCGGGCCTGGTACTCGGTGGTGTTGGAGGTCGAGGTGACCTCGCGGTACTTGCCCTGGGTGGGGATCCACGCCTCGATGTCGAACTTGCGCGCGGCCGAGGCGCCGAGGTCGCCGGAGGCGACGTCGATCACCCGGTACGGCAGCTCCAGCGCGTTGAGGAAGTCCTTCTCCCACTGGAGCAGGCGGCGGTGCTCGTTCTCCGCGTCCTCGGGGGTGGTGAAGACGAACATCTCCACCTTCTCGAACTGGTGGACGCGGATGATGCCGCGGGTGTCCTTGCCGTAGGTGCCGGCCTCGCGGCGGAAGCAGGACGAGTAGCCGGCGTAGCGCAGCGGCAGCTTGTCGGCGTCGAGGATCTCGTCCATGTGGTACGCGGCGAGCGGGACCTCGCTGGTGCCGACCAGGTACCGGTCGTCCTCGGCGAGGTGGTACACGTTCTCGGCGGCCTGGCCGAGGAAGCCGGTGCCGTCCATGGCGGCCGGGCGGACCAGGGCCGGGGTGATCATCGGGGTGAATCCGGCCGCGGTGGCCTGGGCGATCGCCATGTTGACCAGGGCGAGCTCCAGCAGCGCGCCGACGCCGGTCAGGTAGTAGGAGCGGGCACCGGCGACCTTGGCGCCGCGCTCGGTGTCGATCGCGCCGAGGATCTGGCCGAGCTCGACGTGGTCGCGGGGCTCGAAGCCCTCGGCGGCGAAGTCGCGCGGGGTGCCGATCTCCTCGAGGGTGACGAAGTCCTCCTCGCCGCCGACCGGGGCGGCCGGGTCGATGAGGTTCGCCAGCGAGCGGAGCAGGCGGTCGGCCTCCTCCTTGGCCGCGCCCTGTTCGGCGTCGGCGGCCTTGACCTCGGCGGCCAGGTCCTTGGTGCGCTGCAGCAGGGCGGCCTTCTCGTCGCCCTTGGCCTGGGCGACCTGCTTGCCGAGCACCCGCTGCTCGTTGCGCAGTTCGTCGAAGCGGCTGCCCGAGGACCGGCGCCGTTCGTCGGCGGAGAGGAGGGCGTCGACCAGGTCGACGTCCTCGCCACGGACGCGCTGCGAGGCGCGCACTCGGTCAGGGTCCTCACGGAGCAGGCGAAGGTCAATCACAGGCCCAAGCGTACCGGGCGACCGTTCCTCCACCAGTACGGCATTTCCCCTGGGGATAACTCCCCCGATCCTGTGGATAACTTCTGTGGGGAACGCTCCGCCGCCGGGTTATCCACAGGCCCGACCCCTGGCCTGTGGATCCAAGGGGAGGGTGGCCCTCCGTGTGAACGAACCAGGGAATTGAGGTTTCAAACCTCAATCAACCTTCCCGAGTGAGGGAATTGAAGCACTCGGACGGGTGATTTGCTGGCAACCGGGTGACTCTGGTCCGATTGGTCATCTCTGCGACGCAAACCGATGGTCCGACCAGTTCTGGGCAATGGCTATACCGGTTTGTCGACTCTCCCCCGGCCTGTGGATAACTCGGGGCTGTGGACAGCGGGGAGCCCTGTGGACAGCGGCCCCCGGCCCCGGGCCGCCTGTGGACGACGGACGGGGCCGTCCGCCCCGCCCGGTCGACCCGATCCAAAACAGTCGGAAAAGGTCGGAAAGACAAAAGATGCAATCAGGGTGTCCGGACGGCTGCGGAGGTCGGGGATGCCCCGCGGGCCTCAGATGTTCCCGCGGCCGTCGAGGGCGCGGGAGAGCCAGTCCGCCGCCGAGGAGAAATCCTCGTCCGAGGTCCCCGGCCGCCGGTGGGTGGACTCCTGCCGGTCGGCACGCGGATAGGAGCCCAGGTACCGCACCTGCGGGCAGATCCGCTTGAGCCCCATCATCGCCTCGCCGACCCGGCGCTCGGACAGGTGGCCCTCGCAGTCGATCAGGAAGCAGTAGCTGCCCATGCCCTCGCCGGTCGGGCGGGACTCGATCCGCATCAGGTTGACCCCGCGCACCGCGAACTCCTGGAGCAGCTCCAGCAGCGCGCCCGGGTGGTCGTCCGGCAGCCAGACCACCATCGAGGTCTTGTCCGCGCCGGTCGGCGAGGAGACCCGGCCCGGACGGCCGACCAGCACGAACCGGGTGGCCGCGCTCTTGGCGTCCGCGATCTCCTTGACCAGCGGCTCCAGCCCGTAGATCGGCGCCGCGAACTCCCCGGCGAACGCGCCGTCGTAGCGGCCCTCGGAGACCAGCCGGGCGCCGTCCGCGTTGGAGGCGGCCGACTCCCACTTCGCCTCCGGCAGGTTGGCCGCCAGCCAGCGCCGCACCTGCGGCTGGGCCACCGGGTGGCTGGTCACCGTCTTGATCCCGGACAGCTCGGTGCCCGGTCGCACCAGCAGCGCGAAGGTGATCGGCAGCAGCACCTCACGGTAGATCATCAGCGGTGCGCCGGAGGCGAGTTCGTCGTTGGTCGCGGTGACCGCGCCCTCCACCGAGTTCTCGATCGGGACGAACGCCCCGGACGCCTCCCCGCCGCGCACCGCGTCCAGTGCCAGCGCCACCGAGGACAGCGGCACCAGTTCCCGGGTCGCCGCCTCGGGCAGGGTGTGCAGGGCCGCCTCGGTGAACGTGCCGGCCGGTCCGAGGTAGGTGTAGCGGGTGGCCGACATGATGCCTCCGTGGGAATCTCGGTGCTGCGCGGGCGGAGTGTGCCGAAGCAGTCACCCTAACGACTCCGCGGCCCCGGCAGGAAAGCGTTCCACCGACCGGAACCGCGGCGATGCGTCCCGGTGAATCCGGGGGAACTACCCCTCCAACAACTGCTGTCCGAGGTAGCCGCCGGGCGGCGGGCCCGGTGGCAGCGCGTACAGGCCGCCGGCCTCGTGCCGCAGGAAGCGGGAGAGGCCGTCGCCCCGGGAGAGCTTGCGCTGCACCGGGGTGAAGCCCTTGCGCGGGTCGGCCTGGAAGGCGAGGAAGAGCAGCCCGGCGTCCGGGGAGCCGTCCGGCAGCAGCCCGTCGTGGTACGAGAAGCCGCGGCGCAGCATCGCCGCCCCGCCGTTGGCCGCCGGGGCGGCGACCCGGATGTGCGCGTCGGCGGGGATCGCCAGGGTGCCGTCCGGGCCCTGCGCGGCGAGGTCGACCGGGGACCGCTCGCCGGCCCCGGCGGGTGCGCCGAGCGGGGCGCCGTCCGACTTGCGCCGCCCGATCACCCGCTCCTGCCGGTCCACCGGAAGCGCCTCCCAGTGGTCCAGCAGCATCCGGATCCGCCGGAACACCAGGTACGAGCCGCCGGCCAGCCAGCCCGGGTGGTCGCCGCCGGCGGCGCAGAACACCGTGGCGGCGAAGCCCTCCTCGTCCGGCCGGGGGTTGTTGGTGCCGTCGATCTGGCCCATCAGATTGCGTCCGGTCACCGGCCGCGCGGCGGCGCCGGGGGTGCGGGCGAAGCCGGCCGACTGCCAGCGCAGCGCCGCCGTCCCGGCCGCGAGCCGCTGCAGCACCCGCAGGGCGTGCACGGCGACCAGGGCGTCGTCCGCGCCGATCTGGACGAACAGGTCGCCGTCGCCGCGGGCCGGGTCGAGCGCGTCGCCGGGGAAGGCGGGCAGCGGTTCGAGCCCGGGCGGGCGGCGGTCGGCCAGCCCGGCCTTGTCGAACAGGGCGGCGCCGAAGCCGACCGTGACGGTGAGCGAGCAGGGCCCGGCGTCCAGCGCGACCTGGCCGTCGAACTCCTCGGCCGGCTCCCCTGCGGTCAGCCGCTCGGCCGCCTTCGTCCAGCGCTGCAGCAGGGTGCGCAGCCCGTCCCGGCCGACGCCCACGGCCAGGTCGAAGGCGGCGAGCTGGACCCTGGCCTGTGCCGGGTCGGTGATCCCGGCCTGGTGCTCGCCGCGGAACGGCACCCGGGCGGAGCCCAGCGTCCCGCCGGACGGGCCCGCCGCGTCCGCCGTCCCGCCCGGCCGGCCGTCCAGGGCGACGGCCCCGGCGACGCCCGCGCCGGCGCCGGCCAGCAGTCCGGCCCCGGCGGTGCCGAGCAGCGCCCGCCGGGTGAAGCCCGCGGGTCCCGCCGGACCCGACCCGTGGTCCGTCGGGCCGGGCTCCGCCGCAACGGGCTCCGTGGATGTGTCCGTCATCCCGCTCACCCGATCCTGAACTGCTGGGTCGGAGTGGTCTGGTCGATGTCGGAGGAGCGGATCTGCACCGACACCACCCAGTTGCCCGCCAGCGGGAGCTGCGCGGTGCCGATCCAGTGGCCGGTGCCCTCCGGGGTGAGCGCGACCGGCAGCGGGCCGAGGTCGCGGTCCGGCAGGGTGAAGGCGAGCTCCACCTCGGGGACGTCCACCGGCTGCCCGTCCGCGCCCGCGAGCGCGAGCGTCACCTCGTTCGGCCCGGTCCGGGCGGGGTTGAGGGTGACGGTCGCGGTGCCCTTGGCGTTCGGCGTCCGGCCCTTGGTGTCGTACGGGAGCTTGAGCTCGACGGTGCGGCCCGGCTCGGTCTGCGGCGCCACCGGGGCCCCGCCGGCCGCCGGAGCGGCGGCCGCCCCGGCCTTGAGCTCGCCCGCGACCCGTCCGGGCGGGGAGTTGGTGAGCATCGTGGTGACCACCAGCACCGCCACCGCGACCAGCGCCTCGACCAGCACCGAGCGGCGCAGCCCGGCCCGGGTCGGGGTCAGCCCCCGGTCGCGTCCGGCGCTCCGCAGGGCGGCCCGCTGGCGCTCCAGCTGCGCCTGCCGGACCGGGTCCTCGCTGTGCGTCGCCACGGCGACCGGTTCCGGCAGTTCGGCCGGTGCGACCTCCACCGACTCGGCCGGGGCCGAGCGCAGCCGGGCCAGCCAGGAGCGGGAGATCCAGGCGACGCCGAGCATCGCGACCACGCAGCCGCTCTTCACCAGCAGCAGCCGCCCGTACTCGGTGCCGGTCAGCGCGCCCCAGCTGCCCAGGCCCCGCCAGGACTGGTAGATCCCGGTGGCGGCCAGCACGGCCACCGAGCCGAAGGCGATCCTGGAGAAGCGGTCCACCACCTCGGCGCCGACGCCCTCGCGCAGCGCGACCAGCAGCGCGGCCAGCCCGCCCAGCCAGAGCGCCATGGCGAGCAGGTGCAGGATGCCGAGCGGCAGCGCCAGCCAGACCTGGATGCCCACCGAGGCGTGGTCGGCGCCGACCCAGGTCGCCGAGAGGGCGACCGCCAGCACCAGCCCGGCCACGCCGAGCCCGAGCCGGACCTCGCGCTGCGGCCGTTCGGCGGCCCGCCGCTCCAGCTCGCGCAGCTCGGCGGCCTCGGCGTCCTCCTCGGACACCGCGAGACCGGCGGAGCCGTCGGTGTCCTCGGAGCCCTTGGAGCCCTCGGAGCCGTCCTCGTCCCGCGGCTTCGGGACGACCGGCCGCGGCGGCTGCCCCAGCTGCCCGACCAGCAGCGACAGGAACACCCCGCCCGCCGCGAGCAGCAGCAGCCGGGCGGCCAGCGCGGTGCCGATCCGCTCGTCCAGCGTGGCGCGCATCAGCGACAGGTCGAAGGCCTGCCCGATCCCCGAGCCGCGCTCGTACGGGCCGCGCAGCATCAGCACGGCGACGGTGGAGACCAGCAGCGCCGTCCAGCCGGTCATCAGCAGCCGCTGCACCCGGCGCCGGGCGGTGCCGGCCGGCCAGCAGATCAGGACGAAGGCGGCGACGCCGACCAGCAGCGCGAACGCGGTGTACGCGACGGTGCGCCCGGTCCCGTACAGGAAGGCGACCAGGCCGTCGGCCTCCGCGCCCTGCAGCGCGGTCGCCGACACCGAGGTGTCCGAGGGCGCGCCGATGGAGAAGGTGAACGCCCCGCCGACCGGGTGCGAGTCGTCCGAGACCGCCCGCCAGGCCACCGTGTACGTGCCGTTGGCGAGCCCGCCGCGCAGCCCGACCCGGGCGGTGTTGCCCTTGCCGTCGGCGTGCGCCGGGTTGCCGGTGTCCACGGCCTGGCCGGCCGGGTCGAGCACCCGGACGGAGTCGCCGGAGAGCGAGACGGACTCGCTGAAGGTCAGCGTCACCGCCTGCGGGGCGGTGGCGACGACCGAGTTCTGCCGCGGGTCGGTGGAATCCAGGGTGGCGTGCGCGGAGGCCGGACCGGCGCCCGCGAGCATCAGCGCGAGCAGCGCGCCGAGCATTCCGAGCACCCCGGCGATCCGGCGGTGGGTGGCCTTCTCCAGGCCGGCCGACTGCATGGTGGCGGTCCCCTTAACTCTGGCTGGGCCGGTAGGTGAGCTCCTTGACCGGAACCTTGACGGAGATGGTGCCGGACTTGGCGAAGGTGAGGTCGAGCTCCAGCTCGTCGCCGAGGGCCGGGGTCTTCTGCCATCCCATGATCATGAGGTGGTTGCCGCCCCGGGCGAGCTGCAGGGTGCCGTGCGCGGGGACGTCGAGACTGTCCACCTGCTCCATGGTCGACGCGGTCGAGCGGTGCATGGTGACCGACCCGGCGGCCGGGCTGGTCACCTTGAGCAGCTCGTCCTGTCCGCCGTCGTTGCGGACGGTCAGGTAGCCGGCCGCCATGCCGCCGGCCGGGGGCAGCGGGATGTAGGAGTCGGCGACGCTGAGCCTGGCCGGGCCGCCGGCGGCACCGTCCTGCCCGCCCGTGCCGCCGCCCGTCCCGCAGGCGGCCAGGATGGCGCCGCCGCCCAGGGCCGTCGCGACGACGGCACCGAGCAGGGCGGTGCGGCGGAAGCGGCCGGTTCCGGTCTGCACCGAGGTCACGCCGCGACCCCCTTGGCGAGCAGCGGCAGGTCGTGCTCGTAGGTCTTCTCCTCGGTGCCGCTCATGTAGAGCACGTGCGCCTTGTCGTCCGAGGGGAGGAAGGCCAGCACCTGCGCGCCGTGGGTGGAGGTGACCGTGCCGTCCCCGTTGACCACCGGGTCCTCGATCATGATGCCGAGCGACTTGGCCGCGGTCTTCACCTTGGCCAGGTCCCCGGTGAGGCCTATGAAGTCGCTGCCCATCGAGTCCAGCCAGGTGCGCAGCACCTGGGGGGTGTCGCGCTGCGGGTCGGTGGAGACGAAGACGACGTTGACCTTCTGCCGGTCCGCCTCGGGCAGCGCCTTCATCGCGACGCCGATGTCGCCCATGGTGGTCGGGCAGACGTCCGGGCAGCTGGTGTAGCCGAAGAACAGCAGGGTGGCCTTGCCGTTGGTCTGCTGCCGCAGGTCGAAGGGCCGGCCGGAGGTGTCGGTCAGCTGGAGGTCCGGCTTCTCGAAGTTCTTGGCGAGCTTGGTGCCCTGGTACGGGGTGTCCTCCTTCTGCCGGGTGACCTTGGCGACGGTGGAGTCGCCGCCGGAGGAGCCGCAGGCGGAGAGGGTCAGGGCGGCGGCCAGTGCCAGGGCGGCCGCGCCGGCCAGGCGGGTGGTGCGGGTGGTGCGGGGCATGCGAGTTCCGATCGTGCGCGGTGGGCCGCCGGCGGGGCCGCACCCGTCCTGCGGGTGCGGCGCCGCCGGCGCGGGGGTCAGGAGGCGGAGCCGCCGTTCTTGCGGCGCAGGCCGAGCACGCCGACGGCGGTGCCGATCACACCGACCACAATGCCGACCACGCCCAGGGTGCGGGCGGTGGAGTCGCTGGACTTGGCGTCGCCGGTGGAGGCGGCGTGGTCGGAGCTGTCCCCGTGGGCGCCCGCGGCCGGGGACGCGGTGACGCCGTGGCCGTCGCCCTCGGCGGCCTTGGTGAGCTTCAGGACGGGGGCGGGCTTGGCCGGCTCGGGCTGGCCGTCCTTGGACTCGTCGATCCAGCGGGCGATGTCGCCGTTGTCGTAGGTCTGGAGGGTCTTGAAGACCAGGCTGTCGGTGTCGGTCGGCAGCGGGCCGAGCGAGACCCGGAACTCCTGGAACTGGCCGGGGGCGATCTTGGTGCCGGCGTCGGCGGTCCAGGTGATCTTGGAGACGGCCTCGGTGACGTCGTTGCCGTGCACCTTGATCGGCTTGTCGAGCTTGGCCTTCTCGACCGCGGCGGTCCAGCCCGGCAGCGGCAGGGTCCGGACCGAGGCCAGCGGGTGGTCCAGCGGGAGGTTGACCTCCAGCTTCACCGTGCCCGCGGTGTCGCTCTCGTTCGGCACCCGGAAGTCGACGGCCGTGTAGCCGCCCTGGGCGGCCGCGCCCGGGTTCACGGTGACGTGCGCGAAGGCGGGGCCGGCCAGCGCCACCACGGAGGCGGCGGCGGTGAGGGCGACGGCGGCGAGACGACGGGTGGGAAGGGAACGCATGATGCGGGTCTCCGATCGGAGCTCGGCGGCAGCCGGTACCGGGCGACGGACACGATCCGTACCGCGGGGGCCGCGCGTGGGGAGGTGGGGGCAGAGCCTCGGGCCGCCCCGGTGGTCGGGGGAACGGCCGGACGGTGCGCACACCGGCACCCGACGCGGCCGCAGGGCCGCCGGGAGACGCCGGTCAGTACGCGAGGGCCCCGCACGGCGGACCGCGCCGCACCACGCTGTGCCGCAGCACCGCACCCGTCGGGAACAGGCTCTCCCCGCCCCGGGCACCGAACCGGCGGGCCGGGCCCGCCACGCCGAACAGACCGCGCAGCAGCGCGGCCACCAGCGCGAACGCCGTGCGCAACGGCGCCGCCCAGTGCTCCCGGGCCGCCGTGGCGGCCACCCGCAGCAGCCGCCACAGCGCCGCCTCGCCGCGCCGCAGCCACCAGCCCGCGACCAGTGCGGCACCCAGGTGCCCGGCCAGCATCGACGGCGTCATGCCGAGGACACCGGCCTGCCACCAGGGCGCGGCGGCGAACGCGTGCGGATCCAGGCCCGCGGAGGAGACCAGCTGCTCCGCGGACGGGCCGCCGGACAGGCCGAGCAGCGTGCCGGGGCGCGCCTCGTTGCAGATCAGCCGACCGGCCACCTGCGGCACGGTCAGCGGCCCGGGGCCGCCGTGGTGCATGCCCGGCATGGAGCCGTTGAAGCCGTTGAAGCCGTGGAAGAGACAGTGCAGCCCGAGCTGCCCGGCACCCAGCGCCCCGGCGATGCCCGCCAGCGAACGCTCCCGCCCGCCGCAGACCGCCGCGAACGCCAGCACCGCGGCGAAGCCCAGCGCCAACGCGGTCGGCGGCACGTTCCCGCCCCCCGCCAGGGCGTGCCCGGCGGCCGCTATCAGGGTGCAGACCAGCGCGAACGGGACCGCCCGGGCAAGCCGCAGGTCCCAGGCGGCGGACCCCACCGGCTGAGCCGGTCCGGGGGCGCCCGGGAGCGGGGCGGCGGCGAGGGCAGTCATGGCCGGGCCATCCTCTCATTGCGTACGCCGCCGACACGGGCAGGGTGGGAAATCCCTACGAATGCCCCTTTCGGCGGCGGCGTGCGAGGGGGCGTACGCGTCGCCCGGCACAGACCCCGTCCCCCGGTCCATCCGCCGAACGGGCGGTAGCGGCCCCCGGGCACGGTTCACCCGCGAATCGCCCGGAGATACCTAGTTGTATGTGGAGCCGCAGCCAGGAGGGACCTCCCGTGGACATCTGGTGGACTCTGCACCTCAAGCGCGACCCGGCCAGCGTCCCGCTGGCCCGGCGCATCCTGCTCGGTGCGATGGCGACCGCGGGCGTCGACCCGCAGATCGCGGACGACCTCGGCGTCGCCCTCACCGAGGCCTGCGCCAACGCCGTCGAGCACGGCGCCACCGGGCGGCCCGACGACGGCTTCCAGGTCACCGCCTCGATCTGCGGCGACCGGCTGCGGATCGAGGTCACCGACTCCGGACCCGGCCTGCCCGCGCCCGCTCCCGCCGGGGCCGCCGCTCCCGCCGCGGTCCGCCGCCCGGCCGCCCCGGCGCCCGCCCGTCCGGCGGCGGCCGGCCGGGCGCCCCGCCGCACCCGCCGCGGCCGCGCCACCGTCCCGGCCCGCGTCCTCGCCGCCCACCGGCCCCGCCGCGACGGCCACCCGTACGACACCCACGTCCTGCCCTGCCGTCCCAGCGCCCCGACGCTGCGCCCGGTCGACCTGGACACCCTTCCCGACCTCACCGCCGAATCCGGCCGCGGCCTCTTCCTCATCCACGCGCTCACCGACCACGTCCAGCTGCGCAACCATCCGCTGCGCGGGGCGATCGTCAGCTTCGACAAGATCCTGAAGTGGCAGGACGGGGCGCTGCTGCGCGCGGCGTCGTAGGACAAGTGGCGGCCGGCGGCCGGCGGCCGGAAACGACGAGGGGCGCGGGCTGTGGGCCCGCGCCCCTCGGGGTCGACCGGGGAGGGGTCAGCTCCGGGTGGCCGACTTGCGGCGGCGCAGGGCGACCAGGGTGCCGGCGCCGACGGCCAGGACGGCCGCGCCGCCGAGGGCGATCGGCAGGGTGCTGGAGCTGGAGCCGGTCTCGGCCAGGTGCGGGCCGCCGGAGGGCGAGGGGGAGGCGGTGGCGGCCGGGGCCTTGGTGGCCGGGGCGGTGGTGGCCGTCGTGGCACCGGTCTCGCCCACGTTGAACTCGCCCAGGTAGTCGTCGAGGAACTGGGTGCACGCCTGCGGCTTGTTGTTGGCCGGAGTCGGGACCTTGTCGTTGTCGAAGGCGTCCGAGCCGGCTTCGTAGTTCGCGCCGTAGTGACCGACCGGGGCCTTGGCGGTGGCGGCGATCCGGACCTTGTAGGTGATCTTCTCGCCCTTGGCCAGCTTGAAATCGGGCGCCAGGAGGGCCCGGTCGTCGAGCTTGGCGGGCTTCCAGCCGGACCCGGTGTCCAGCTGGACGTCGAAGAACTCGGTGCTCCACTGGACCGGACGGTCCCCGAACTCATCGGTCACGTAGAGGGAGTTGTGGACGACGGGGAGGTCGACGCCGCTCTTGTTCTCCCAGGTCATGGTCATCTCGGCGGCCTGGCCGCCCTTGACCAGGGTGGTGCCGTACAGGCCGGTGCCGGTGACCTTGAGCAGGTTGCTCTGGTAGACGCCCCCGTGGCAGCGGTTGTCGACGGTCGGCGTCGGCACCGGCCGGGTCGGCAGGTTCGTCGGCTTGGCGGTGGCCGTCGGGGCCGGGCTGCCGGGGGTGGTGGCGCCGGCGCTCGGCGGGGTGGAGGCCGACGGCGTGGCCGTGGCGCCGGCGCTCGGAGAGGCGGTGATGCCCACGGCACCGGCGGTGGCGGCGCCGGCGGTGGCGCCGAGCGAGAGTGCCACCAGCGTGGACGCGGCCAGGAGTCGGGAATTGCGCATGGTGGAGGTCCCCCATTTTTGGATGAAATTTGGCTGAAATCAGGCGAATTGAGGCCATGGTCGAGCCGTTGGCACTGGTCGCGACCGCGCACCCTACCGTGCTGCCGTGGCCGGATTTCGACCAGGGGACGTTCTGCCGTTCTCCGGTTGCCGGGCGCGCGCGGCGGTCGGACGATGGGGGGCATGATGCACCAGATGCGAGCCGAGTACGGGGCCGGCGGCGAGGCCGGCGGGGTGCGGCTGTGGCACGTGGTCCGGGGTGAGGAGAGCGTGGCGATGTGCGGCCGCGAGCTCGATCCGCAGGCGCGGGTGCGGTCGGCGGTGGACTGGGGGAAGACCCCGGAGCTGTGCTGCCACACGTGTGGGGCGTACTTCCTGCGCGAGGCGCCGTACCTGGCGGCCGAGCACCCGTAGACGGCGCTACCGTGCTCGGCATGGAGGAACCCCTCGTCCGGCCGCGGCCGTTGACCGACGAGGCCGCCGGGCTGCGTGCCGGTGTGCCGGAACTTTCCGAGTACGTCGACCGGTTGTGCGCGCTGGTCGAGCGGGTGGACCCGCTGATCCACGCGTTCGTGCCGGAGCCCGGCCGGCACGAGCGGCTGCGGGCGCAGGCGCGGGAGCTGGCCGCGCGGTACCCGGAGCCGGACGGGCGGCCGCCGCTGTACGGGGTGGCGGTGGGCGTCAAGGACATCGTGCGCGTGGACGGGCTGCCCACGCACGGCGGTTCGGCGCTGCCGCCCGGGGTGCTGGCCGGACCGCAGGCCGTGGTGGTGGACCGGCTGCGGGCGGCGGGGGCGCTGGTCGCGGGCAAGACGGTGACCGCCGAGTTCGCCGCGAGCGCCCCGGGTCCGACCCGCAATCCGCACCGCCCGGGGCACACCCCGGGCGGCTCCAGCAGCGGTTCGGCGGCGGCGGTCGCGGCCGGGCTGGTGCCGCTGGCGATCGGCACCCAGACGGTCGGCTCGGTGATCCGCCCGGCCGCGTACTGCGGGGTGGTGGGCTTCCGGCCGACGTACGGGCGGATCCCGATCGCGGGGGTGATCCCGAACGCGCCGAGTCTCGACACCCTGGGGACCTTCACCGCCGACCTGGCGGGCGCCGCCCTGGTGGCCCCGCTGCTCTGCGACGACTGGCGGCCGGAGCGCGGCGAGGCGCCCGGACCCGTGCTCGGGGTGCCGGACGGCACGTACCTGGAGTACGCCGAACCGGCCGCGCTGCGGGCCTTCGAGGAACAGCTGGCGCGGCTGGCGCGGGCCGGGTTCACGGTGCGCCGGGTCGAGTTGTTCCCCGACTTCGCCGGGATCACCCGGCGGCTGCAGACGGTCAACCGCTTCGAGCTGGCCCGCGGCCACGCCGACTGGTTCGCCCGCTTCGGCGGGCTCTACCGGCCGGAGACGGTGGCGGGCATCCGGGCCGGCCGGGCCGTCGCGGCCGAGGACCGGGAGGCCGCCCTGCGGTTCCGGGAGCGGCTGGTCGAACGGGTGGCCGCGGCGGGTGCGGCGGCCGGGGTGGACCTGTGGCTGGCGCCCTCGGCGACCGGCGGGGCGCCGGAGGGCCTGCACAGCACCGGGGACGCGGTGATGTCCCTGCCGTGGAGCTTCCTCGGGCGGCCCGCGCTGAGCCTGCCGGCCGGGCGGACCGCGGAGGGGCTGCCGCTGGGGCTCCAGGTGGTCGGCGCGGCGGGCGGCGACGAGCGGCTGCTGGCCCAGGCGGCCTTCATCGAAGGGGTGTTGGCGGGGCGTTAGGCGAGTGCCGGGTCGGCCGGGTCGGTGGCCCCGGCGCGCAGCAGGCGCAGCAGCAGGCGGCCGGCCCGCTCGTACGGGGCGTCCTCGTCGTGCAGCACGGCCTGGGAGTTGGCCGTCTCCAGGACCGCGATCAGGGCGAAGGCGAGGTCCCCGAGGTCGGTGTCGGGGCGCAGGCCACCGGTGGTCCGGGCGGCGTCGAGGGCCTCGACGACGGTGTCGGACCACTCCCGGGCGCAGCCGGCCAGGGCGTCCCGGACGGGGCCGGGGCGGGCGTCGAACTCGGCGGTGACCTCGTAGAAGAAGCAGCCGCCGGGGAAGACCCGGGCGCGGGAGTAGGCGAGCCAGCTCTCGCAGAGGGCGCGGGCCCGGGCGAGGCCGGGCGGGACGTCGGCGACCGGGGCGACGACGGCGTCGGCGAAGATCCGGCGGGCGGCCCGGACGGTGGCCAGCTGCAGTTCCTCCTTGGAGCCGAAGCCGGCGAAGACGCCGCTCTTGCTGAGCCCGAGGTCGGTGGCGAGGCGGCCGATGGAGAGCGCGTCCAGGCCCTCGACGGAGGCGATGGAGACGGCGCGGCGCAGCACCGCCCGGCGGGTCTCCTCGCCGCGCAGGACCCGTCCGTCGGTGGTCGGTCCGGCCATCGTCCGCCCCTGTTCTGCTCGTCGTGCGTGCCGCCCAGGGTAGTGCGTGGACCTCGGGGGCCGCGGAAAGCCGCTGAAAACTGCACGAACGGTCGTGCTAATATCTCGCCGCGAGCGAGGCGTGACAAGGAGCGCGGAGAGCAGGGAGATCCGATGGACCCGGTTCAGGCACTGATCCGTACGACCCTCAACCCCACGGCCCGGATCGCTCCCGGCCTGGCCGGGCGGGCCGCCTTCGAACTGTTCATGCACCCGGTGCGGCGCAGCCGGGTGCGCGACTCGGAGCGGGAGGTGCACGGGCGGGCGGTCACCGAGCGGCTCGCCGTGGGCGGCAAACCGGTGGTCGGCTACCGCTGGGGGAGCGGCGAGCGGCCGGTCCTGCTGCTGCACGGCTGGCGCTCCCGGGCCTCCCGGTTCGCCCCGTACGTGCCCCGGTTGCGGGCGCTCGGGCTGAGCGCCGTCGCCTTCGACGCGCCGGGCCACGGCGACTCCGGCGGCCGGACCACCAGCGTGCTGGAGTACCGCGAGCTCGCGCTGCGACTCCAGGAGCGGTACGGGCCGTTCGAGGCGGTGGTGGCGCACTCGCTCGGCGTCTGCGCGGCCTTCGGGGCGCTGGCCGACGGCCTGCGGGCCGGTCGGCTGGCGGCCGTCTCCGGGGTGTCCCGGGTCGGCTTCTTCCCGGCCGCGTTCTGTGCCGGGCTCGGGCTGAACGCCGAGGTCGAGCGGGCGCTGCGGGAGCGGATCGAGCGGGAGCTGTTCGGCGGGGACGCCGGGGGCTGGGAACGCTACGACGCGGCGCGCCGGGTCGAGGCGGTCGCCGGGCCGGTGCTGGTGGTGCACGACGAGGGCGACGGCATCGTCCCGCCGAGCGAGGCGCAGCGGCTGCGCGGGGCGTACGGGGAGCGGCTGGACCTGGTGGTCACTCAGGGGCTCGGCCACCGCAGGATCATCGCGGAGCCGACCGTCGTTGATCAGGTGATCGGATTCATCTCTGCCGGCCGGGAGGTCGCTGTCGTATGAGGATCGTCGAACTGCACGCACAGGCCATGGAGTTGGCCGTCCAGGTGGTGGACGGCCTGCGGCCGGACCAGCTCGACCTGCCCACCCCCTGCGCCGGGTGGACGCTGCGCAAGCTGCTGGAGCACTGCGTCGGCCAGCACCGGGGCTTCGCCGCGGCCGCCCGCGGTGCCGGGCCCGACCTCGCGCTGTTCGCGGACGCCCCGCTCGGCGCGGACCCGGCGGGCACCTTCCGCCGCACCGGCACCGACCTCGTCGAGGCCTTCCGGGCGGCGGCAGCCGAGGACCGGCCGCTCTGGCTGCCCGAGATCCGCGACGGCGGCCCGTTCCCGTTCACCCAGGCGGTGGGCTTCCACCTGCTGGACACCCTGGTGCACGGCTGGGACGTCGCCGCCGCGCTCGGCACCGCGGACGGGCTGGTCGCGGCGGTGGACGGCGACGACGCGCTGGCCGCCGCGCTGCTGACGGTGACCGAGGCGGTCCCGAACACCGAGGAACACCGGGCGCCCGGCCGGGCCTTCGGCCCGGGGCTCGAACCCGGCGGCGGCGACGGGCGGTTCGCCCGCGCCCTGGCGCTGCTCGGCCGCGATCCGGTCTGGAAGCCGTAGCGGCTCGGGGCGCGGGGCTGCAGGGCCTCCGGGCCTCCGGGCCTCCCAGGGTTTCCGGGACGCAGGGGATCCCGGAAACCCTAGGAGGCCCGGGTGGCGCCGGTGCCCCGGGCCCCGGAGCCCCGGGTCTCGGGGCCGCGCGGCTCGTCGGGGAAGCGCGGCCCGCCGATCAGGAAGAGCAGGGCGGCGGTCGGGAAGCCGAGCGAGGCGGCCAGCAACACGATGAACTGCCAGAACATCTTCCGCTCCTCGTCAGTCGCGGGCGGCCCGGACACCCGAAGGTGATCCCAAACCCGGCCCGCTCCGATTGGCCGAATCGTCCGGTCACTGTCCGACGGTATGGCCGAATCACCCCGGCTGCCACCGGGCGTCGCGCCCCGGCCCGCGCCACACCGGCGCACGGGTCTGGGCGCGGGCCACGCGCGGCGGCCACACTGTCGGGATGCAGCTACAGCTCGCAGGGGAAGCACGGCGGCCCGACCGCGAGAGCGAGGACTTCGTGGCGGCCTCGCCGGAGGCGCTGGTCCTGCTGGACGGCGCGAGCTCGCCGGCCGGTCTGGAGTCCGGGTGCCGGCACGGGACGGCCTGGTACGTGCGCCGGCTGGGCGTGCACCTGCTCGCCCGGCTCACCGACCGGGCGGACCGTTCGATCGCCGAGTGCCTGGCCGACGCCATCGTGGAGACGGCCGCGCTGCACGGCGGCCGCTGCGACCTCGCCCACCCCAACACCCCCGCCGCGATGGTCGTCGCGGCCCGGCGGCACGGCGAGGCGCTGGAGTACCTGGTGCTCGGCGACTCCCTGCTGGTGCTGGAGTTGAAGGACGGTCCGCCGAAGGTGATCGGGGACAACCAGCGCTTCCCCGGCGGGGAGGAGCTACGCCACCAGGTCTGGGAGACCGTCCCCGGCTCGGCCGAGCGGGCCGCGCTGCACCTGGAGTACGCGATGGCCGTACGCGCCGCCCGCAACCGGGGCGCCGGCCCGTGGATCGCCGCCGCGAGCCCCCGGGCGGCCGAGCACGCCGAGACCGGCTTCGTCCGGCTGGACCGGCTGCACGCGCTGGCGGCCCTCACCGACGGTGCCTCGCGCTACACCGAGCGCTTCGGGCTGGGCAGTTGGGGCGACGTGCTGCGGCTGCTCGCCGAGTCGGGGCCGGGCGAGCTGATCGCCCAGGTCCGGGCGGTGGAGCGGGCGGACGCCGGCTGCGAGCGCTGGCCGCGCGGCAAGACGCACGACGACGCCTCGGCCCTCTACGCGCTGCTGTAGCGGGGCCGGCACCCGGACCGCGGGCGCGGGGCCGGGGTCGGGTTCGGGCGGCGCAGAGACGACAGAACGGCGGAACGACGGAACGACGGAACGGCCGCAGGCGACACCTGCGACCGTTCCGCCGTTCCGCCGTTCCGGCTCCGGGGTCCTCAGTGGCCGTCGGCGGGGATGGTGCCGAGCCGGCCGGCCTGGAAGTCCTCCATGGCCTGCTGGAGTTCGCGGTGGCTGTTCATGACGAACGGGCCGTAGTGGGCGACGGGCTCGCGGATCGGGAGGCCGCCGAGGAGGACGACCTCGAAGTTGTTGTCGCGGGAGTCCTGCTTCTCGTCGGCGCGCAGGGTGATGGAGTCGCCGTCGCCGAAGACGACGGCCTGGCCCCGGTGGAAGGGGCGGTGCTCGGTGCCGGCCGAGCCGTTGCCGGCGAGGCCGTAGGCGAGGGCGTTGAAGTCGGCGCGCCAGGGCAGGGTGATCTGGGCGCCGGGGCTGATCGAGGCGTGGATCATGGTGATCGGGGTGAAGGTGGTGCCCGGGCCCTGGTGGCCGTCCAGCTCACCGGCGATGACGCGCAGGAGCGCGCCGCCGTCCTCGGTGCTGAGCAGCTTGACGCTGCCGCCGCGGATGTCCTGGTACTTCGGGGTGATCATCTTGTCCGAGGCGGGCAGGTTGACCCAGAGCTGGAGACCGTGGAAGAGGCCGCCGGACTTCACCAGCGACTCCGGCGGGCTCTCGATGTGCAGCAGGCCGGAGCCGGCGGTCATCCACTGGGTGTCGCCGTCGGTGATGGTGCCGCCACCGCCGTGCGAGTCCCGGTGGATGAACGTTCCGTCAATGATGTACGTGACGGTCTCGAAGCCGCGGTGCGGGTGCCAGGGGGTTCCCTTCGGCTCGCCGGCCGCATAATCCACCTCGCCCATCTGGTCCATCATGATGAACGGGTCGAGGTACTTCTGGTTGATCTTGGCGAAGGCGCGGCGGACGGGGAAGCCCTCGCCTTCGAAGCCCTCGGGGGCGGTCGCCACGGTGAGGACCGGCCGTGCGCTCGTGACGGCGGGGTCCGGCGTGGCGACGCGCGGGAGGGTCAGCGGGTTGTCGACGGTCACGGCGGGCATGTCGGCCTCCTTCGGGGGGTGTCTGGCCTACGTGCACGAGGTTAGTTCAATTCTCAACAACAAGCAAGTTGAAAATTGAACTATGTAGTGACGGAGGAGCGGGGGCTCCTCTTCCAGGATGGGTCAGCCGTACATCCGGCGCATCGTGAAGTCGACCATCTGCTCGACGGCCTTGGCGTCGAACACCATCCGGTGCTCGCCCTCCATGTCCAGCGCGAAGCCGTAGCCGGTCGGCAGCAGGTCCAGGACCTCGGCGCCGGTCACGGTGAAGTGCTTGGACTCCTTGCCCGCGTAGCGGCGCAGCTCCTTCAGCGAGCTGAACATCGGGATCACCGGCGTCGGGGTGTTGTGCAGCGCCAGGAAGCCGGGGCGGTCGCCGCGGGGGCAGTGCACCTTCGAGGTGATGAAGATCGCCTGGAAGTCCTCGACCGCCATCGAGCCGGTGGTGAAGGCCCGCACGGCGTCCGCGAGTGAGGGCGGCGAGGGTTCGGGGTACAGGGACTGCTGGGGGGGCTGCGACTGCCCGCCGTAGGCGTCGGGTCCGGGCATGCCGTTCATGCCCTGCTGCGGTCCCGCCTGCTGCTGGTAGGGGTCGCCCGGGTATGTGTTCTGGTCATATCCGTACACACGGACAGGCTAGCGGGAGCGCACCCTCTTGTGCTGGCATCGATCCTGACAAGGAGTGGTCGCCCCGACTGTGGGACGTGACCACGTTCATAGCGGATTCACCGGCGGGGGCTTGCCCAAGTTACCGCTGGGTAGCATCATGATGCCTACTGGTGGGTACGGGACGCCGGAACGCGGCGGTCTCCCGGAAGCGACGAACCGGAGATAACGGCCATGGGTCACTACAAGTCCAACCTGCGGGACGTGGAGTTCAACCTCTTCGAGGTGTTCGGCCGCGAGCAGGTGTACGGCACCGGACCGTTCGCGGACATGGACGTCGAGACCGCGAAGAACATCCTCAGCGAGATCGCACGCCTCGCCGAGAACGACCTCGCGGCGTCCTTCGCCGACACCGACCGCAACCCGCCGGTGTTCGACCCGGAGACCAACACCGCGCCGGTCCCGGCCACCTTCAAGAAGAGCTACCAGACCTTCATGGACGCCGAGTGGTGGCGTCTGGGCATCCCGGAGTCGATCGGTGGCCAGGTCACCCCGAACTCGCTGATCTGGGCCTTCGCCGAGCAGATCCTGGGCTCCAACCCGGCCATCTGGATGTACTCCTCCGGCCCGGCCTTCGCCGGCGTCATCGCCGAGGAGGGCACCGAGGAGCAGCTCGAGGTCGCCAAGCGGATGACCGACCGCCTGTGGGGCTCCACCATGGTCCTCACCGAGCCCGACGCGGGCTCCGACGTGGGCGCCGGCCGCACCAAGGCGATCCAGCAGGAGGACGGCTCCTGGCACATCGAGGGCGTGAAGCGCTTCATCACCTCGGGCGAGCACGACATGTCCGAGAACATCATCCACATGGTGCTGGCCCGCCCCGAGGGCGGCAAGCCGGGCACCAAGGGCCTGGGCCTGTTCATCGTCCCCAAGTTCGACTTCGACTGGGAGACCGGCGAGCTGGGCGAGCGCAACGGCGTCTACGCCACCAACGTCGAGCACAAGATGGGCCTCAAGGCCTCGAACACCTGCGAGATGACCTTCGGTGCCAAGCACCCGGCCAAGGGCTGGCTGCTCGGCGAGAAGGTCGACGGCATCCGCCAGATGTTCAAGATCATCGAGTTCGCCCGCATGATGGTCGGCACGAAGGCCATCGCCACCCTCTCCACCGGCTACCTGAACGCCCTGGAGTACGCCAAGGAGCGCGTGCAGGGCGCCGACATATCGCAGTTCCTGGACAAGACCGCCCCGCGCGTCACCATCACCCACCACCCGGACGTGCGCCGCTCGCTGCTGACCCAGAAGGCCTACGCCGAGGGCATGCGCGCGCTGGTCCTGTTCACCGCGTCCACCCAGGACGACATGATGGCCGCCAAGCTGCGCGGCGAGAGCGACGAGGCCGCCGAGCGCCTCAACGACCTGCTGCTGCCGATCGTCAAGGGCTACGGCTCGGAGAAGTCCTACGAGCAGCTCGCCCAGTCGCTCCAGACCTTCGGCGGCTCCGGGTACCTCCAGGAGTACCCGATCGAGCAGTACATCCGGGACGCCAAGATCGACACCCTGTACGAGGGCACCACGGCGATCCAGGGCCAGGACTTCTTCTTCCGCAAGATCGTCAAGGACGGCGGCCAGGCGCTCACCGCGCTGAACGAGCAGATCCAGAAGTTCATCGGCTCCGCCGAGGGCGGCGACGCCCTGGCCGCCGAGCGCGACCTGCTCGCCAAGGCCGCGGGCGACCTGGAGGCCATCGTCGGCAAGCTGATCGCCGACCTGACCTCGGTCGAGCAGGACGTCAAGAACATGTACAAGGTGGGCCTCAACACCACCCGCCTGCTGATGGTCTCCGGCGACGTCGTGGTCGGCTGGCTGCTGCTGCGCCAGGCCGCGGTGGCCCTGGCCAAGCTGGAGGCCGGCGCCTCGGAGAAGGACGTCCCCTTCTACCAGGGCAAGGTCGCGGCGGCCCGCTTCTTCGCCAAGAACGTCCTGCCGACCGTCGCCCCGCAGCGACTGATCGCCGAGGGCATCGACAACGAGATCATGGAGCTGGCGGAGGAGGCCTTCTAGGCCACCCGTCCCGGGGCCACCCGCCACCGCCCTTCCCGGGGCGCGCCGTGCGGGACGCCTCCCGGCATTCGAACCGCCTGACACACCCTCGCACCGAAGGGCCCGGCTGCCACCGGGCCCTTCGGTGTGTCCGCGGCCGCGGTCCGGAGGACGGAAACCACCGGCCGCGCGGGCCGGTTCGCGGTTGAGGCGTTCCGAATGCCGTGTCCGTGTACGGGCATATGCTCAGGTGCGAAGTCGACTCCCCATCCGGCTTCGGCCCTCACTCGACCCAGGAGCAGTATGTCGACCGCCGCCCGCCAGGCATTTTTCGACCGGACGCACAGCGACGACCTGATCGCGTTCCTCGGCACCTCGCCCTCGCCGTACCACGCGGTGGCGAGCGCCGCGGAGCGGCTGGAGAAGGCGGGCTTCCGGCAGGTCGCCGAGACGGACGCGTGGGACGACGCGGCCGGCGGGCGCTACCTGATCCGCGGGGGCGCGCTGATCGCCTGGTACCTGCCGCAGGGGGCGGGCCCCGAGACCCCGTTCCGGATCGTCGGCACCCACACCGACTCGCCCAACCTGCGGGTCAAGCCCGTCCCGGACACCGGTTCCGAGGGCTGGCGGCAGGTCGCGGTGGAGATCTACGGCGGCGTCCCGCTGAACACCTGGCTGGACCGCGACCTCGGTCTCTCCGGCCGGCTCGCGCTCAAGGACGACACCGTCCGGCTGGTCCAGCTGGACGAGCCGCTGCTGCGCGTCCCGCAGCTCGCCATCCACCTGGACCGCCAGGTCAACGAGGGCATGAAGCTCGACAAGCAGCGCCACCTCACCCCGATCTGGGGCCTCGGCCCGGTCGACGAGGGCGCGCTGATCTCCTACGTCGCCGGGCGGGCCGGTCTGGCCGCCGCCGACGTGGTCGGCTGGGACCTCATGACCCACGACGTCCAGCCCGCCTCCTACCTGGGCCGCGACCGCGAGCTGCTGGCCGCCCCGCGCCTGGACAACCTGCTCTCGGTGCACGCGGCCACCGCCGCGCTCGCCGCCGTCGCCACCGCCGACGGCGCCGCCGACCTGCCGTACATCCCGGTGCTGGCCGCCTTCGACCACGAGGAGACCGGCAGCGAGTCCGACACCGGCGCGCAGAGCCCCCTGCTCGGCAACGTCATGGACCGGACGATCCACGCGCGCGGCGGCACCACCGAGGACCGGGCCCGGGCGCTCGCCGGCACCGTCTGCCTCTCCTCGGACATGGGCCACGCCGTCCACCCGAACTACAGCGAGCGGCACGAGCCGGGCCACCACCCGATGCCGAACGGCGGGCCGATCCTCAAGGTCAACGTCAACAACCGCTACGCGACCGACGGCGTCGGCCGGGCGGTGTTCGCCGCCGCCTGCGAGAAGGCCGGCGTGCCGTGGCAGAGCTTCGTCTCCAACAACGCCATGCCCTGCGGGACGACGATCGGCCCGATCACGGCGGCGCGACTGGGCATCAGGACGGTGGACTGCGGCATCGCGGCGCTCTCCATGCACTCGGCGCGCGAGCTGTGCGGGGCGGAGGACCCGTACCTGCTGGCGAGCGCGCTCAAGGCCTTCCTGGAGGGCTGAGAACGGCGGCGAGCGGGGCCCGGCGGTCGTCCGCCGGGCCCCTTCGCGTCGTTCCGCGCCGTTCCGCGAAGCCGCGCGTCGTCCGGTGTTACTCCATCCCGGCGAGGACCAGCGGCAGGCGGCGGGCGCCGTCGGCCACCAGCGTCACCGGCACGCCCCAGTCCTGCTGGTGCACGTGGCAGGCCGGGTACTCGATCTCCGGGTCGTCGTCGCAGGAGGCGGCCATCGCCGAGACGTGCAGCACGCCCTCGGTGACCTCGGCGGAGAGCACCAGTTCACGGGAGAGGTCGGTGTCCGCGCCCGCGCCGGAGACCAGCAGCTCGGGCGGGGTCGCGCTGACCAGCAGCCGGGTGGAGGGGCCGTAGCGCTCGTCCAGCTTCTGGCCGTTCGGCGCCTCGAAGACCACGTCCAGCCGGAAGGCGCCCGGGGCGACCTCGGTGGCCGCGCGCCGGGTGCGGTGCGCCACCGACTCGACCTGCACCGCCTCCTCCGGCAGCCGCAGCCTGGTCAGCCGGTGCCGGGCCGACTCGACCACCACGATGTCCCCGTCCACCAGGACCGCCCCGGAGGGCTCGCGCAGGTCGGTGGCCAGGGTGCTGACCTCGCCGCTCGCCGGGTCGTAGCGGCGCAGCGCGTGGTTGTAGGTGTCGGCGACGGCCACCGAGCCGTCCGGCAGCACGGTGACGCCCAGCGGGTGCTGGAACAGTGCCTGACCGGCCGCGCCGTCGCGGTGGCCGAAGTCGAACAGGCCGCTGCCGACGGCGGTGCGGACCGCCTTTGTTTCACGTGAAACCCAGCGCAGCGAGGAGGTCTCGGAGTCGGCGACCCAGAGCCGCTCGCCGTCCGCCGACACCGCGAGGCCGGACGGCTGGGCGAACCAGGCCTCGGCGGCGGGCCCGTCCACCAGGCCCTCGTTGGTGGTGCCGGCCGCGACCGCGACGGTGCCGGCGGCCGGGTCGTACGACCACAGCTGGTGCACGCCGGCCATCGCGATCCACACCCGGCCGTCGAACCAGGCGACGTCCCACGGCGAGGAGAGGTCCACCTCGCGGGCCGGGCCCTCGGTGGCCGAGCCCTGCCACCACTGGCGGCCGGTGCCGGCCAGGGTGGTCACCCGGCCGTCGGCGAGACGGACACCGCGCAGGGCGTGGTTGACGGTGTCGGCCACGACCACGTCGTAGTCGTACGGGTGGCCCTCGGGGAGCAGCGCGAGGCCCTGCGGCTCGCTGAACCGCGGGCCGGCGCCGTCCGCGCCGTCGCCGTCCACCAGGCCGCGCTGCCCGTCGCCGATCCGGCGCACCACCGTCTCGCCGTCCTCGGCCAGCTCGACCAGCGAGTGGTGGCCGGAGTCGGCGACCAGGAAGTGGCCGTTCGGCAGCCGGACCGCCTTGCCGGGGAACTTGAGGTCCCCGGCGCTCGGCTCCGGCGCCACGTACGGGCCGTCGCCGCGGCGCAGCGTGCCCTTCGCGGCGTGCTCGGCCTCCAGCTCCTCGACCAGCCGGGCGAGCGCGTGGGCGTGGCCCTCGCCGGCGTGCTGGGCGACCACGTAGCCCTCCGGGTCGATCACCACCAGCGTCGGCCAGGCCCGGACGGCGTACTGCTTCCAGGTCACCAGCGCCGGGTCGTCCAGCACCGGGTGGTGCACCTCGTAGCGGGCGACGGCGTCGACGACCGCCTGGTGGTCGGCCTCGTGCACGAACTTCGGCGAGTGCACCCCGACGATCACCACGGTGTCGCGGTGCTTCTCCTCCAGCTCCCGCAGCTCGTCCAGGACGTGCAGACAGTTGATGCAGCAGAAGGTCCAGAAGTCCAGGATGGTGATCTTGCCCCGGAAGTCGGCGAGCGCTAGCTCCTTGCCGCCGGTGTTCAGCCAACCGCCTGCCCCGACCAGCTCGGGGGCGCGTACACGTGCACGAGATGCCATGCGTCAATCAAACCGCACGCCGGGTGCCCGCATTCCGGGCGTGCCGGGTGAGATCGGACTGCCAGCGGGTCTCGCCGTCCTGGGTGCGGGCGGTGGGGCGCAGGCCGAGGGCGCGGGCGACGGCGGCGGAGGCGTGGTGGTCGGGGTGGATGTGGGCGGCGGCGGTGGTGACGCCGGCGGCGGCGAGGTGGGCGAGCAGGGCGCGGGCGGCCTCGGTGGCCAGGCCGCGGCGCTGCCAGGGGGTGCCGACCACCCAGGCGACCTCGGCCTCGGAGGCGTCGGGGCGGACGGTGGCCTGCACGTAGCCGGTGAGGGCGCCGTCGGCGCGCAGCCGCAGCACCCAGTTGCCCCAGGCCTCGGCCGGGTCGGGGGAGCCGGCGGCGAGCCGGGCGCAGCGGGCGCGCTGCTCCTCGACGGTGGCCGGGCGGCCGCCGGTGAAGGCGTGCAGGGCCGGGTCGGCGAGCGCGGCCGCCAGCTCCTCGGCGTGCCCGGGGGCGATCGGCAGCAGGTCGAGGCGCTCGCTGCGCAGCTCGGCGGTGGTGAGGCCGCTGGTGAGGCCGCTGGTGAGGCCGTTGGTGAGGTCGGGGTGCATGGCGGTATTGAAGGGGATCGGGGGCCGCCGTGCGACGGGGTTTTCGGCCGGTGCTCCGTGGCGGTGCTTCTCCGCGGCCGGGCGCTCGGGGTCGAATGGGGCGACGTCAACACGGAGGAGGTCGCACGGTGCGGTATCTGGTCAGGGAGAAGCTGTTCGCGGTCGGCGACGACTACTGGATCGAGGACGACCGGGGGCACAAGGCGTTCCTGGTGGACGGCAAGGTCCTGCGGCTGCGGGACACCTTCGAGCTGAAGGACGCGCACGGGCGGGTGGTCGCGGTGGTGAGGGAGAAGATGCTCGCCGTCCGCGACGCGATGAGGATCGAGGACGCCGACGGCGAGGTGGTCGCCACCGTCCGGGAGAAGCTGTTCACCCCGTTCCGGGACAAGTACCTGGTGGAGCTGGCCTCCGGCGGCGAGCTGAAGATCCACGGCAACCTGATCGACAAGGACTACCGGATCGAGAACCGGCACGGCGACGAGCTGGCCCGGATCAGCCGCAAGTGGTTCCGGATCCGGGACACCTACGGGGTGGAGATCGCCGACGGTGCGGACGCCGGTCTGCTGCTGGCCGTCGCGGCCTGCGTCGACCACCTGGTGCGGGAGGAGGACTGACCCGTCCCCGGTTTCCCGGCCCCCGGTCCGCCCCTCACCCGGGTGGGGTATCTTTTGCCAACCCTTGACCAGGCAGGTCGGGGGCCCCGACCGGCACGGTCGCGGGGGACGGCGTGAGCGGACCGGGGGCTGGAACCACGATGAACGACATCCTGCACGGGCTCGGTGCGGCGGCGGCCTACGGCACCCTCGGCGTGGTGCTGCTGCTCCTCGGCATCGGCCTGGTCGACCTGCTGACGCCCGGCAAGCTCGGCCGGCAGATCTGGGTCGAGCGCAACCGCAACGCCGCCGTCCTGCTCAGCTCCGCCCTGCTCGGCATCGGCGGCATCGTCTTCACCGCGATCATGTACACCTATGCCGACTTCGCCAAGGGCCTGGTGTCGACGGCCTGCTACGGCCTGCTCGGGCTGGTGCTGATGGCCGTCGCGTTCTGGCTGGTGGACCTGCTGACGCCGGGCAGGCTCGGCGAGATCCTGGTCGATCCGGAGCCGCACCCGGCGGTGTGGGTGTCCGCGGCCTGCAACATCGCGGTGGCGGCGGTGGTGTCGGCCGCGATCGCGTAGGCCGCGATCGCGTAGGCCGGGGCCGCGCTGCGCCGGGCGAGGCTACGCCGGGCGGGGCGCCTCGCCCAGGACGTGCTCCCGCCCCCAGTCCCCCAGCGGCCCCAGCGCCGTGTTCAGGCGGTGCCCCGCCCCGGTCAGCGCGTACTCGACCCGGGGCGGCACCTCGTCGTACGCCTCCCGGTGCACGATGCCGTGCGCCTCCATCTCGCGCAGGTGCGCGGCCAGCACCTTCTCGGTGATCCCCGGCAGCAGCCGGCGCAGCTCGCCGAAGCGGCAGTGCGGGCGTTCGCCCAGGGCCCAGAGGATCGACACCTTCCACTTGCCGCCGATCACGTCCATCGCGGCGTCGGTCCCGCAGACGTGCGCCCCAGGCCTCGACACGATCGCCATGCCCACCCCTTCCGGCCCCTGCCAGCTCGATGCTCACCCCAGGGTAACCACCCACTTCGAAGTGCGTACTTGATCGTTTCCGGGGCCGGCGCGGAGGCTGACTGCCATGGCAACCAACCCCGTTGAGAACACCCCCAGGACCCCGCTCACCCTGCTCGGCCTCGGCGCGATGGGCACCGCGCTGGCCGAGGCCTGGCTCGCCGCCGGGCACCCGCTGACCGTTTGGAACCGCACCGCCGCCCGTGCCGACGGACTCGCCGCCCGCGGCGCCACCGTCGCCGCCACCGTCGCGCGGGCCGTCGCCGCGAACCGGCTGGTCGTCGTCTGCCTGCTCGACGACGCCTCCGTGCCGGCGGCGCTGGACGGCGTCGACCTGACCGGCAAGGACCTGGTCAACCTGGTCACGAGCACTCCCGGGCAGGCCCGTGCCCGGGCCGCCTGGGCCGAGGAGCGCGGCGCCCGCTACCTGGACGGCGGGATCATGGCCGTCCCGCCGATGATCGGCGTCCCGGCGGCCGGGGCGTACGTGTTCTACAGCGGCTCGTCCGAGCTGTTCGAGGAGCACGGGGGCGCCCTCGCCGTCCCGGCCGGCACCCGCTACGTGGGCGCCGACGCCGGGTACGCGGCGCTGCACGACGTGGCGCTGCTCAGCGGGATGTACGGGATGTTCGCCGGGATCGCGCACGCCTTCGCGCTGGTCCGCGGCGAGGCCGTGGCGCCGAGCGGGCTGGCGCCGCTGCTGGGCGACTGGCTGGCCGCGATGTCCGGCTCGGTGGCCAGGACGGCGGCGCAGCTGGAGAGCGGCGACTACGCCCGGGACGTGGTGTCCAACCTGGCGATGCAGGTGGCCGGCAAGGAGACGCTGCTGCGCACCGCCGAGGAGCAGCGGGTGAGCGCCGAACTCCTCGAACCGTACTTCCGGTTGATGGAGCGCCGACTGGAGGCCGGTGGCGGCGGCGAGGACCTGACCGGGGTCGTCGACCTGCTGCGACGGTGAGGGCCGGCCGGTAACGTACCGGCATGGCAGACCTCGAAGAACGCGCCACCGTCGTCGCGTCCGAACCAGGGCAGGCCGGGGCGGGGGTGGTCGTCAGACCGCGCCGCGCCGACGACCTCGCCGACTGCGTCCGGGTGCTGGGCGACGTCCACACCGTCGACGGCTATCCCGCCGACTGGCCCGACCGCCCCGCCGCCTGGCTGACCCCGGACGGCCTGCTCGCCGCCTGGATCGCCGAGTCGGACGGCCGGCTCAGCGGGCACGTCGGCCTGGCCCGCAGCGCTCCGGGCGACCTCGCTCCCGTCCTGTGGAGCGGGCGCACCGGCGGCCGCCCGGAGCTCACCGCCGTGATCGGCCGGCTCTACGTCGCCCCCGGGGCGCGCGGCCACCTGGTCGGCGCCCGGCTGCTGGCCTGCGCCGTGGCGCACGGGCGGGCGCTCGGCCTGCACCCCGTCCTCGACGTGCTCGCCACCGACACCGCCGCCGTGGCCCTCTACCGCCGCCTCGGCTGGACCCACCTCGGCGGCGGAGACCAGCAGTGGGCCTCCGGACGCACCGTCACCGTCCACTGCTTCGCCGCCCCGAGGGGGTGAGTTCCGGCCCGCCCGGCCGTCGTGGCCGGGCGGACGGGCGGACGGGCGGACGGGCGGGCGAAGGCCGGAAAGGCGGGCAGAGACGGGGAGGGGGAGGGCCGGGGCTCAGGCCGCGGGGCGGTCGGACACCGGGCGGCGGCGCAGGGCCGGCGTGGTGAGGGCCGGGGGCTGCCAGACGCCGTCGGCCCGGTAGAGGTCGGTGCCGGGCGGGACGATGGCGTCGATGCGGTCGAGGGTGGCGTCGTCCAGGACCAGGTCGGCGGCCTTGAGGGCCGATTCGAGCTGCGCCGCGGTGCGCGGGCCGATGATCACCGACGTGACGGCCGGGTGGGCCGCCGGGAAGGCGGTGGCCAGCTCGGGGAGGGTGCGGCCGAGCTCCTCGGCGAGGGCGGTGAGGGCCTCGACGGCCTCCAGCTTGGCCGCCGTGGTGGGCAGCTCCGGGTCGAAGCGGTGCGGGTGGAGGGCGGCCCGGCCCCGGCTGAGGTCGATCGGGCGGTCCTTGCGGTAGCGGCCGGTCAGGAAGCCACCGGCGAGCGGGCCCCAGGTCAGCGCGCCCATGCCCAGCCGCTGGACGACGGGCAGCACCTCGCGCTCCACGCCCCGGGCGAGCAGCGAGTACGGCGGCTGCTCGGTGCGGAAGCGCTGCAGGCCGCGGCGCTCGGCGACGTGGTGGGCGTCCACGATCTGCTCGGCGGGGAAGGTGGAGCAGCCGAAGGCGCGGATCTTGCCCGCCCGGACGAGGTCGCCGAGGACGGAGAGGGTTTCCTCGATGTCGGTGGTGTGGTCCGGTCGGTGGACCTGGTACAGGTCGATCCACTCGGTCCGCAGCCGACGCAGGCTCTCCTCGACCTCGCGGACGATCCAGCGCCGCGAGTTGCCGCCCCGGTTGTGGCCCTCGCCCATCGGGAAGTGCACCTTGGTGGCGAGCACGATCTCGTCGCGGTCGCCACGGGCGGCCAGTGCCTTGCCGACGATCTCCTCGGACTCGCCGGCCGAGTACATGTCCGCGGTGTCGATGAAGTTGATGCCCCGGTCGACCGCGGTGCCGATCATCCGGGCGCAGTCGTCGTGGTCGGAGTTGCCGACGGAGCCGAACATCATGGTGCCGAGGCAGTAGGTGCTCACCTCGATGCCGGTGCCGCCGAGAACGCGGTAGCGCATGGCCGTTCCCCCTGGTTGGCGATCAGTTGCGTGTCAGAGATTAGGAGTTGGAGTGCACTCCAGCGCAAACGCGGCTCGGCTCCCTCGGGTGGGGGAGCCGGATCACCGCACCGGGGGAGGAGCGGCGGGGGTGGCGCGGGCGAGCCTGTCGGCATGGTGAGGAACGGGTGGGCGGTGACCGGCTGGGGCCTCGGGTACGCCGGGTTCGGGCTGGGGTGCGCGCTGGGCGGGACGCGGCTGCTGGGGGCGGACTGGCCGGGGTGGGTGGTGGCCGCCGTGGGGCTCGCCTCGGCGGCCGCCGGCGTGGCGGTGGTGCGGCGAACGCCGGTGCGGGGGCTGTGGTGGCTGCTGTGGCTGGTGTGCGGGGCGGCCGCGGTCGGGGCCTGGGGCCTGCTGATGGACCTGGTGACGCTGCTGTTCGGCCAGCGGGTGGACAGCGTCCCCGACGCGGTGGAGCGCACCCTGGCGGCGGTGGGGGCGGTGCTGCTGGCCCGCACCGCCCCGGGGCTGCGGCCCGGTGCCCGCGGCGGCCCGGGCGGCCGGGCCGAACGGGTGGCGCCGGCTCCCGCAGCGGCCCCGCCGATCATCCAACTCGCCGCCTGGGCAGGCACGCTGGCGTTCGTTCCGTACGTGCTGATGAAGCTGATCTGGGCGTTCGGCGGCAGCTTCGCCGGGATCAGCGGCGACCAGATGTACGCGAGCTACGTGCGCAACGGCTCCTCCGGGCTCTGGCTCGCCCTGGAACGCCGGGGCCTCGACGGCACCGTGCTGCTGGCGCTGCTCGGGGTGTTCCTGCTCTGGGGACTGGTCCGCCCGTGGGGGCAGGTCTTCCCGCGCTGGACCCTGCCGCTGCGCGGCCGCCGGGTGCCGCGCTGGCTGCCGCTCACCCCGGCCCTGCTGGGCGCGGCTTCGCTGGCGCCGTACGGGGTGGTCGGGATCGGCTACCTGACGCTGTGCACCGCCGGGGTGGCGCGGATCAGGCTGGGGGAGTTCGCCAGTGAGCAGAGCGCGCTGGAGATCTCCTGGGTCGGGATGTGCGGGTTCGCCGGGTACGGGGTCGCGCTGGCGGTGGCCGCCCGGTCGTACTGGCGGCGGACGAGGGGGTGACCTCGCAGTGGTTTGCTGAGGCGGCAACAAAGCTTGCCGATGCTGTAGGGCGGGCCGCAGCCTGGCGGTGGAGGTGAGCGCCATGGGCGAGACGGCAGGGACGGCAGGAACGGTCAGGACGGCAGGAACGACCGGGACACCCGGGACGACCGGGATCGGGGAACGCGAGCGCTACGACGTGGTGGTGGTCGGCGCCGGAGCGGCGGGGCTGAACGCCGCGCTGGTGCTGGGCCGGGCCCGTCGCCGGGTCGCCGTGGTGGACGCCGGCGAGCCGCGCAACGCGCCCGCCGCCCACATGCACGGCTACCTGAGCCGGGACGGCATGCCCCCGGCGGCGCTGCTGGCGGTCGGGCGGGAGGAGGTCGCCCGGTACGGGGTGGACCTGATCGACGCCCGGGTCGAGCACATCGAGTCCGTCGAGCACAGCGATCACATCGAGTCGGCCGAGCAGAGCGATCGGATCGAGTCCGCCGAGCCGGCCGGGTCCGCCGGGTCGGGCTTCGTGGTCCACCTGGCCGGCGGGCCGGTGCTGCACGCGCGCCGGGTGGTCGTCGCCACCGGGCTGCGGGACGGGCTGCCGGAGCTGCCGGGCCTGGTCGAGCGGTGGGGCCACGACGTGCTGCACTGCCCGTACTGCCACGCCTGGGAGGTCCGCGACCGCCCGCTCGGAGTGCTCGGCACCGGCCCGGGGGCGGTCAACCAGGCGCTGCTGCTGCGGCAGTGGTCGGCGGACGTGGTGCTGCTCGCGCACACCCTGGCGCTGACGGACGCCGAGCGGGAACGGCTCGCGGCCCGGGAGGTCCGGGTGGTCGAGGGCCGGATCGTCCGCCTGGTGTCCGACGACGGGCGGCTGCGCGGCGTCGAACTCGCCACCGGGCAGGTGGTGCCGCGCGAGGCGGTGTTCGTCTTCCCGTGGCCGGTGCCCCGGGACGCGCTGCTCTTCGGCCTCGACTGCGCCCGGGACGACAACGGCTGGGTCACCACCGACCGGACCGGCCGCACCAGCCTCCCCGGCGTCTGGGCGGTCGGCAACGTCGCCGACCCGCGTGCCCAGGTGGTCACCGCCGCCGGGATGGGCGCGGCGGCGGCCTTCGCGCTCGACCACGACCTCGTGGCCGAGGAGCTCGACCGGGCGGTGCGGACGTACCGCGCGTCCGGCGCCGCCCTGCCCGCCTGAGCGGGAAGCTTTCGTCAACCCACCCACGATCGGAGAATCCGGATGTCAGCGCAGCAGCACGGCCACTCCCACGGGCACGGCCACTCCCACTCCCATGGGCACTCCCACGGCCACGGGCACGTTCCCGCCGCCGACTTCGACTGGGACGCGCTCGCCGCGCACCTGGAGCTGGAGGCCGACCTGCGGGCCGGCGCCGTCACCGAGGCCGGACGCTGGCTGCTCGGCCTGCACGGGGAGGGCGAGGTGCGGCGGGTCCTCGACGTCGGCAGCGGCCCCGGGGTGATCGCCGGACTGCTGGCGGAGGTCTTCCCGGCGGCCGAGGTGGTGGCGGTCGACCAGTCGGCCGCCCTGCTGGAGCGCGCCCGGACCCGCTCCGGCGGTCGGCTCGGCACCCAACAGGCCGACCTGCCCGAGGAGTTCGGCAAGCTCGGCGAGGCCGACCTGATCTGGTCCGGCAACGCCGTCCACCACCTGGGCGACCAGCAGGCCGCGCTCACCTCGCTCGCCGGGGTGCTGCGGCCCGGCGGTCTGCTCGCCGTCGCGGAGAGCGGCCTGCCGGCGCGCTACCTGCCGCGCGACTTCGGCCTCGGCCGGCCCGGCTTCCAGGCCCGGATGGACGCCGCCCACGAGGACGGCTTCAGTGCCATGCGGGCCGAACTGCCCGGCAGCACCCAGGAGATCGAGGACTGGCCGGCCATGCTGCGGCGGGCCGGACTGACCCCGACCGGCACCCGCACCTTCCTGGTCGACCACCCCGCCCCGCTCGCCGGGCCCGTCCGCGGCTACCTGCACACCCAGCTGACCCGGCGTCACGACCAGCTCGCCGAGCAGCTCGACGCCGAGGACCGGGCCACCCTGGAGGCACTGCTCGCCGAGGACGCCCCCACCGGCATCCTGCACCGTCCGGACGCCTTCTACCTCTCCGCGATGACCGTCCACACGGCTCGCCGGGACTGATCCGGCGGCCGCGGGGTCCTCGACCGTACAGCTGGCGACCGTACGGCCCGCGACCGTACGGCCGGAGACCCGACGGCCCGCCGCGTCAGCCCGCGAGGAAGGCGGCCACCGTACGGGTGAAGGCGGCCGGATCGTCGAGCCACGGGTAGTGGCCGGCGCCGGGCTGGACGGCGGCACGGGCGTGGCGGAACAGCGCGGCCGCGGCGCGGACCGCCCCGGGCCGCGGGTCGGGGTCGTACTCGCCGGCCAACAGCAGCGTCGGCACCGGGAGTTCGGCGACGGCGGCGCGGACGGCGGCGGGCCGGAAGCCGCCGCCGTGGTACGCCGCGGCGGCCTCCGGGTGGCTCTGGACGGCGCAGTCGGCCTCGTGGGCGCGGGCGGTGGCGTTCCAGTCGCCGTGGAAGAGCGGTGCCACGGCGCCGGGGTCGGCGGTGCCGCCGGCGAAGGCGGCGCGGACGGCGGCCCGGGCGGCCGGGTACCACTCCTCGTCGGCGAGGCCGCGGGCCTCGGCCGCCTCGCGGTAGTCGTCCTCGGTGGCGGTGCCGCCGAGGATCCGGAGGCTGGGCGTGACCAGCACCAGCCGGCCGGTGCGCCCGGGGTGCCGCAGTGCGTACAGGGTGGCGAGCGAGCAGCCGGCGGAGTGGGCGAGGAGGTCGGCCCGGTCGAGCCCGAGGTGCGCCCGGAACGCCTCGACGTCGGCCACCTGCCGGTCGACCCGGTAGCCCGCCGGGTCGGCCGGGCGCGCCGATCGGCCCGTGCCGCGCAGGTCGAGGACGTGCAGGGCGCGGTGCGCGCCGAGGCCGCCGAGGTCGCCGAGGTACGCGGCGTCGCGCATCGGGCCGCCGGCGAGGACGAGCAGCGGCTCGCCCTCGCCGAGGACGCGGTAGCCGAGTGGGGTGCCGTCGGGGCCGGTGAAGGTCGTCATCGAAGGATCGTGGCAACCGCAGACCGGCCGGGGCAACGGGAAATCGGCCGGGCCCCGCCGCCGCGGGGCCGTTCACACCGGTCAGCCCGCCGAGCCGCCGAAGCGCGCCGTCCAGGCCGCCAGGTCCTCGTCCGTGATCTTGGCGAACAGCACCGGCGGCACCGTGAACGCCGTCCCGGCCGGCACCAGGTCCAGCGCCCGCGCCTCCTGCGGGGCGATCCAGTCCCGGGTGGCGGCCGGGGAGTCCTCGGGCAGCGCGAAGGCCCCGCGCATCGCCGCCGCGGTGGCCGGGATGAACGGTTCGGAGACCACCGCGTACAGGTGGATCAGGTTCATCGCGGTGCGCAGGGTCAGCGCCGCCGCCTCCGGGTCGGTCTTCACCTGCAGCCAGGGCGCCTTCTCGTCCAGGTACGCGTTGCCCGCGCTCCACAGCGCGCGCAGGGCCTGCGCCGCCTTGCGGAAGTTGAGCGAGTCCAGCTGGGCCTCGTACTCGGCGAGCAGCGCGGCGACCTGCTCGCCGAGGCGCTGCTCGGCCTGCCCCGGCGCGTGCCCGCCCGGGACGTCGTCGCCGAAGCGCTTGCGGCTGAAGGAGAGCACCCGGTTGACGAAGTTGCCGAGGGTGTCGGCGAGGTCCTTGTTGACCACCGAGGCGAACAGGTCCCAGGTGAAGCTGGAGTCGTCCGACTCGGGCGCGTGCGCCATCAGGAAGTAGCGCCAGTAGTCGGCGGGCAGCAGCTCCAGCGCGACGTCGGTGAAGACGCCGCGCTTCTGGCTGGTGGAGAACTTCCCGCCGTAGTACGTCAGCCAGTTGAAGGCCTTGACGTAGTCGACCTTCTTCCACGGTCGGCGCGAGCCGAGCAGCGTGGCCGGGAACATCACGGTGTGGAACGGGACGTTGTCCTTGGCCATGAACTCGGTGTAGCGGACGGTCTCGTCGACCTCGTACCACCAGGACTTCCAGTCCCGCAGCTGCCCGGCCGGGGCCGCGTCCGCCCATTCCTTGGTGGCGCCGATGTACTCGATCGGGGCGTCGAACCAGACGTAGAACACCTTGCCCTCGGCGGCCAGTTCGGGCCACACGTCGGCGGGCACCGGGACTCCCCACTCCAGGTCGCGGGTGATCGAGCGGTCCTGGAGGCCCTCGGTCAGCCACTTGCGGGCGATCGAGGAGGCCAGCACCGGCCAGTCGTCGGCGTGGGCGGCGACCCAGTCCTCGACCTCCTCGGTGAGCTTGGACTGGAGCAGGAACAGGTGGCGGGTCTCCCGGACCTCCAGGTCGGAGCTGCCGCTGATCGCCGAGCGCGGCTCCAGCAGGTCGGTCGGGTCGAGCACCCGGGTGCAGTTCTCGCACTGGTCGCCGCGGGCCTTGTCGTAGCCGCAGTGCGGGCAGGTGCCGACGATGTAGCGGTCCGGCAGGAAGCGGCCGTCGGCGTTGGAGTACACCTGGCGGATCGCGCGCTCCTCGATGAAGCCGTTGCGCTGCAGCTCGCGGGCGATCTCCTGGGTGATCTCCCGGTTCTGCGGCGAGGAGCTGCGGCCGAAGTGGTCGAAGGAGAGCCCGAAGCCCTCGTACACCGCCCGCTGCGCGTCGTGTGCCCGGGCGCAGAACTCCGCGACGGGCAACCCGGCTTCCTGGGCGGCCAGTTCGGCGGGCGTGCCGTGCTCGTCGGTGGCGCAGATGAACAGCACCTCGTGCCCTCGTCGGCGCAGGTACCGGGCGTGGACGTCCGCCGGGAGCATGGACCCGACCATGTTGCCCAGGTGCTTGATCCCGTTGATGTACGGAAGGGCGCTGGTGATCAGGTGCCGAGCCATCCTCGGATGCTCCGATTTCTCCCGCACGCGCACCCCACCCGGAGTGCCGTGTCAGGCGCAGGGGTCCACTGTGGGCTGCAAGCCTAGGGCAAGCGGGGGGTCCTGGCGCACGCGGCGGGCCGGGGCGGACCGCACTTCCGGAGTGGGGCGGACCGGGCTTCCGGAGCGGGGTGGACCGCAGGTCCGGAGCGGGTCGGACCGTGCTTCCGGGCCCGGGGCGGACGGCACTTCCGGGGCGGCGTGGACGGCACGTCCGGGCCGGGCGTCACGGCCGGCTGAAGTCGCCGTACCGGTCGAACTCCCCGGACTTCACCCCGCGGACGAAGGCGGCCCACTTGCGGGGGGTGGTCTGCACGACGACCTCGGGCCGGTCGGACTCTCGGATCTCCACCAGCTCGCCCGCCGATCTGACCTCGACGCAGTCGGTGCTCTCGCCGCTGGCCGAGGCCTTGCGCCAGGTACTCATGCGAAGTCTTTCAGCAAGGCCCGGATGAAGTCCCGGGACTCGTCCGGCCCGAGCGCGATGGCCGCGGTCTCCTCCTTGATCCGGCGGTAGGAGGCCAATTCGGCCTGGGTGTGCACGAATTTCGGCCCGTGGGAGAGATCGATCTGGACGGTGTCGAGTTCCGGGACGGGTCCGCGGGCGAGGTACAGGCTCTCTCCGGAGCCGGTGTAGGTGGGCACGCTGAACGGGATCACCCGGATCTCCACACCGGGCCGTTCGGAATTCTCCAACAGGCTCCGCAACTGGTCGCGCAGTACTTCCGGACCGCCGAACTGCATGCGCAGCGCGGACTCGTGCAGGAATGCGCTGTACGGCTTCGGGTGGTCGACGAAGATCTGCTGGCGCCGAATCCGGAATGCCTTCCGGACGTCGGCCTCCTGCCGGTACTGCGGGGGGAGCCGCTCGAACACCGCGGCGGCGTACTCCGGGGTCTGCAGCAGTCCGGGGATGAAGGTGCTGTTCAGGATGGAGAGGGAGGACGCGTGGTGCTCCATCTCCGCGATGTCGATGATCGCGTTCGGCAGCCGGCCGCGGTAGCCGTCCCACCAGTACTTGCGCCGGTCCTGAGTCATCGTCAGCAGCGCGTCCAGGTAGGGGCCGTCCGCGCAACCGCAGGTGAGTGCCCAGATCCGGAGCCGCTCGGCGCTGATGCCCGACTTCCCGTTCTCCATCTGGGAGATCTTGGGCAGGTCGGTGCCGATGGTGGCGGCCAGGCTCTTGGGCGTGACGCCCACGAGCTCGCGCATCCTGCGCAACTCGATCCCGAGGCGCTGCTGGCGCACGGTCGGCGACAAGCGGGGTGGCATGACTCTCTTCTCCGGGTCGCGGCTGGCGTCGATGCTTCCGGTGAAGTGTGCCGCGCGTGCCGGGCCCTAGCTACCGAAATGGGGGATACCCCACGATGGAGTGAACGTCCTTCCGCTCGGTAGCAACTCTGGCACCTTGACCCTATGGTCATCCGTGTCACTCGCTGACTTGTTGCCGCCTAAACAGTCGTCAAACAGTCGTCAATCGGCCGTAATGACACATCAGATGCATGGTCGCGGCGCCCGAAATCATCGACCGGAGACAGCCATGCCCCTCCCCTCCGTACTCGGCCTTCCCCATCGGCCCCACCGGCCCCACCCGTCCCGGCGCATTTCCGCATCCCGGTGAATGCGCTTCTCGTCGCCGGATTGTCGGCGCTCCTGCTCGCCGTCCTGTTCGTCGGCTGGCTGGTCTGGCTGGTGAACGTCAAGCCCTCCGAACTTCGCGCGGTGAAGCGCGAGTTGGCGGCCGGCCATGCCGCCGCGGGGGACCGGAAGTAGCCGCGCGGCCGGCCGGGGCGCGGCTCAGCCCCGGGAGAGCCGTTCCGTCAGCCGGGACTCGGCCGCCGGCCACTCGTCGGCGAGCATCGAGAAGTAGACGCTGTCCCGCCAGCTGCCGTCGGGGCGCAGCCGGTGGCGGCGCAGGGTCCCCTCGTACTGGGCGCCGAGGCGCAGGACCGCGGCGCGGGAGCGCTCGTTGCGGGCGTCGGTCTTCCAGAAGACCCGGCCCATGCCGAGGTCCTCGAAGGCGTGGCGCAGGAGCAGCAGCTTGGCCTCGGTGTTGACCGCCGTGCGCCAGACCGAGCGGGCGTACCAGGTGCCGCCGATCTCCACGGACTCGTCCGGCGCGCTGTGGTCGTGGTAGCCGGTGACGCCGACGGCCCGGCCGCTCGCGAGGTCGACGGCGGCGAAGTTCACCGACTCGCCCGCGGCCGCCTCCGCGATCCGGGTGTCGAGGATCGCGCCGAGCTCCTCCTGCGAGCCGGGCTGCGGCGACATGGTCCAGCGCCAGACGTCGGGGTCGGGGCCGATGGCGGTCCAGAGGTCGGCGAGGTGGCGGCGCTCCAGCGGCTCCAGGCGGATGTGGCGGCCGGTGAGGGTGACGGGTGCGGGCTGCTTCGCGGTCATGATCCGAACGTAGCCCGATTGTGCACTAGAGGCAATAGGTGTTTGAACTAGTGCAAAAGCCTGAGTGCAGAAGATCCAGTGCAGAAGATCCAGCGCGGAGGATCCAGCGCGGAGGATCCGGGACGACGAAGGGCCCCGCAGGACGGTGCGTCCTGCGGGGCCCTCGGTGAAGAGCGGGTTCCGACTCAGATGAACGAGTTGATCTGGATCGTCTCGTCGCGGCCCGGGCCGACGCCGATGGCGGAGATCGGCGCGCCCGACATCTCCTCCAGCGCCTTCACGTACGCCTGGGCGTTCTTCGGCAGATCGGCGAAGGACTTCGCCTTGCTGATGTCCTCGGTCCAGCCCGGCAGCGTCTCGTAGATCGGCTTGGCGTGGTGGAAGTCCGACTGGTTGTAGGGGAGCTCCTCGACCCGCTTGCCGTCGATCTCGTACGCGACGCAGACCGGGATCTGCTCCCAGCCGGTCAGCACGTCCAGCTTGGTGAGGAAGAAGTCGGTGAGGCCGTTGACCCGGGTCGCGTAGCGCGCGATCACGGCGTCGAACCAGCCGCAGCGGCGGTCGCGGCCGGTGGTGACACCGCGCTCGCCGCCGATCCGGCGCAGCGCCTCGCCGTCCGCGTCGAGCAGCTCGGTCGGGAACGGGCCGGAGCCGACGCGGGTGGTGTAGGCCTTGAGGATGCCGATGACCCGGTCGATCTTGGTCGGGCCGATGCCGGCGCCGGTGCAGGCGCCGCCCGCGGTCGGGTTCGACGAGGTCACGAAGGGGTACGTGCCGTGGTCGACGTCGAGCAGGGTGCCCTGGCCGCCCTCCAGCAGGACGACCTTGTCCGCCTTCAGCGCCTCGTCCAGGACGAGGGTGGTGTCGGAGAGGAAGGGCTTGATCTTCTCCGCGTAGCCCAGGTACTCCTCGACCACCAGGTCGGCCGGGATGGTGCGGCGGTTGTACAGCTTGACCAGGATCTGGTTCTTGTCGTGCAGCGCCGCCTCGATCTTCTGGCGCAGGATCGACTCGTCGAACAGGTCCTGGACCCGGATGCCGACGCGGTTGATCTTGTCCGCGTAGGTCGGGCCGATGCCGCGGCCGGTGGTGCCGATCCGGCGCTTGCCGAGGAAGCGCTCGGTGACCTTGTCCAGGGTGCGGTGGTACGGCGTGATCAGGTGGGCGTTGCCCGAGATCAGCAGCTTGGAGGTGTCGATGCCGCGCTCGTTCAGGCCGGCCAGCTCGGAGAGCAGCACGGCCGGGTCGATCACGACGCCGTTGCCGATCACCGGCGTCACGTTCGGGCTGAGGATTCCGGAAGGGAGCAGGTGCAGGGCGTACTTCTGGTCGCCGATGACCACCGTGTGACCGGCGTTGTTGCCGCCCTGGTAGCGGACCACGTAGTCCACGGAGCCACCGAGGAGGTCGGTGGCCTTCCCCTTGCCCTCGTCTCCCCACTGAGCGCCAACGAGCACGAGTGCCGGCACAGGCGTACACCCCTTCCGGTTGGGGCATCCTGCGTAGGCCGCAGTCTGCCCCGAGATAGACGAAGCCCCTGGCGCAATGGCGCAAGGGGCTCTTGCACCGAGAGATTACCTGAGGAAGGACCGGTCGTGTCGTCCCTGTCCACGCCTGCTACCGGCGGCCCGGAGCCGCTCCTGCTGCTCCTCGACCCGGTGGCCCGGCAGACCGACGGCGAGTCGGTGCGGATCGCGAAGGACGTGCTCTGCGGGGGCGCGGACGTGAAGGTGGCCTTTCCGGAGAGCCCTTCCGAGCTCGACCGGGTGCTTTCGCACCGGGGCCGGAGGCGACCGGTGGTGATCGGTTCCGACCTCGCGCTGCAGCGGGTGCTCCAGGCCCTGCATCGCCAGCGTGAGCTGGGCACGGAACCGGTGGGGATGGTTCCGGTCGGCCGCTCGCAGGAGCTGGCGGCGGCCCGCGCGCTCGGCGTGCCGGGGGAGCCGGTCCGGGCCGCGCGGGCGGTGCTGTCGGGCGCGCCGCGCCGGCTGGACCTGCTGGTGGACGACGGTGGCGGGGTGGCGCTGGGCGGGGTGCGGATCACCGGCGGGGGTGCGCGGCGCATGGTGGGCCGTTCGGGTGGCTGGCGTTCGCTATGGGCGAAACTGGCTGCGGCCGAGCAGGCGAACGCACTCACCGAGGACGGCGCCGACCACAGCTCCCGGGTCCGGGTCGAGGCGGACGGCCGACTGCTCGCGGACGTCCACCGGCCGGTCCGGCTGGTCCAGGTCACGCTCCCGTCCGGTGCCTCGGACGGGACGGGCGAGATGGACGTGGTGGTCGCCGCCTCCGGCGCCCTGGTGCGCGCCCGGGCGGCGAGCGTGTCGGTGGTCGGGCGGGGCTTCGACTACGAGGCGGACGGCCGCCCGGTCGGTCCGGTCCGGGCGCGGACCTGGACGGTGCACCCGGGAGCCTGGGGCCTGCTGCTGCCGGCCGCCTGAACGCCCGCCCGACCGCCTGAACGCCCGCCCGACCGCCCGACCGCCCGACCGGTGGGCGACCGGCGGGCGACGGGTGGGGGAACGCCGGGTGAGCAGGCTCACGTTCGTCCGTGCCCGGACCCCCGCCGCCGCGCACCCGGAACTCCCCAACAGGCGCGAACCACAAGGCCAAGCGGCGCCCGCCGGAATTCCCCCCACCCGAAATCCCCGGCCGGTAAGGGGTTTTGTCTACGCGCATCAACTCGCGATCGCCGGACAAACCCGCAGTCCCGGGGTCCGACAGCCCGGGTCAACTGCCCTAGACTCGAAGGCGTGCCACGTGGTGACGGAAGACTCAACCACGATCTTCTTCCCGGTGAGAAAGGCCCCCAGGACGCTTGTGGCGTCTTCGGTGTCTGGGCTCCCGGCGAGGAGGTCGCCAAGCTCACGTTCTTCGGCCTTTACGCCCTGCAGCACCGCGGTCAGGAATCCGCGGGCATCGCAGTGAGCAACGGCTCCCAGATTCTCGTCTTCAAGGACATGGGCCTCGTTTCCCAGGTCTTCGACGAGGCATCGCTGGGGTCGTTGCACGGGCATATCGCCGTCGGACACGCCCGCTACTCGACCACCGGTTCCTCGGTCTGGGAGAACGCCCAGCCGACCTTCCGGGCGACCGTTCACGGTTCGCTGGCCCTCGGGCACAACGGAAACCTGGTGAACACCGCCGAACTGGCGGCCATGGTCGCCGAACTCCCCGGCGAGGAGCACGTCTCGCGCTCCGGCCGGAGCGCCGCGACCAATGACACCGACCTGGTGACGGCGCTGCTCGCCGGCCACCCGGACCTCTCCATCGAGGAGACGGCCAAGGTCGTGCTGCCCCAGGTCAAGGGCGCGTTCTCGCTCGTCTTCATGGACGAGCACACCCTCTACGCCGCCCGTGACCCGCAGGGCATCCGCCCGCTGGTGCTCGGCCGGCTGGAGCGCGGCTGGGTGGTCGCCTCCGAGACGGCGGCGCTGGACATCTGCGGCGCCTCCTTCATCCGCGAGGTCGAGCCCGGCGAGCTCATCGCCATCGACGAGAACGGGATGCGCAGCTCCCGGTTCGCCGAGGCCAAGCCCAAGGGCTGCGTCTTCGAGTACGTCTACCTGGCCCGCCCCGACACCTCCATCGCCGGCCGCAACGTGCACCTCTCCCGCGTGGAGATGGGCCGCCGGCTGGCCAAGGAGGCGCCCGTCGATGCCGACCTGGTGATAGCGACGCCCGAGTCCGGCACCCCCGCCGCGATCGGCTACGCCGAGGCCAGCGGCATCCCGTACGGCTCCGGCCTGGTGAAGAACGCCTACGTGGGCCGCACCTTCATCCAGCCCAGCCAGACGATCCGCCAGCTCGGCATCCGGCTCAAGCTCAACCCGCTGCGCGAGGTCATCGCGGGCAAGCGCCTGGTGGTCGTGGACGACTCGATCGTGCGCGGCAACACCCAGCGCGCGCTGGTGAAGATGCTCCGCGAGGCCGGCGCCGCCGAGGTGCACATCCGGATCTCCTCGCCGCCGGTGAAGTGGCCCTGCTTCTTCGGCATCGACTTCGCCACCCGCGCGGAGCTGATCGCCAACGGCATGACCATCGAGGAGATCGGCCGCACCCTCGGCGCGGACTCGCTCTCCTACATCTCGATCGACGGCATGATCGAGGCCACCGCGCAGCCGAAGGACCGGCTCTGCCGGGCCTGCTTCGACGGCGAGTACCCGATGGAGCTGCCGGACCCGGCGCTGCTCGGCAAGCTCCTGCTGGAGGCCGAGATCAAGGGCGGCCAGCAGCCGCCGGCCGTCCGCGGCAAGCCGACCAGCGGCAGCGACCTGGACGGCGTCCAGTCGCTGCTCGGCGGGGCGGGCGCGGCCGACGCGCTGCGCCGGCCGTAACGAACCGACGGTGGGGTCCCGTGAACCGGGGCCCCACCGCTGTTCCACCCCCTGCTGTTCCGTAGAACCACCCCCACCTGACCCGAAAGGGCCGCACGCAGTGACCAGCAACCAGAACGGTGCCACCTACGCCGCCGCCGGTGTCGACATCGAGGCGGGCGACCGCGCCGTCGAGCTCATGAAGCAGTGGGTGAAGAAGGCCAACCGCCCCGAGGTGGTCGGCGGTCTCGGCGGTTTCGCCGGCCTCTTCGACGCGTCCGCCTTCAAGAACTACGAGCGGCCGCTGCTGGCCTCGGCCACCGACGGCGTGGGGACCAAGGTGGCCATCGCCGCCGCCATGGACAAGCACGACACCATCGGCCACGACCTGGTCGGCATGGTCGTCGACGACCTGGTGGTGTGCGGCGCCGAGCCGCTGTTCATGACCGACTACATCTGCGTCGGCAAGGTCGTCCCGGAGCGGGTCGCCGCGATCGTCAAGGGCATCGCCGAGGGCTGCGCGCTGGCCGGCTGCGCCCTGGTCGGCGGCGAGACCGCCGAGCACCCGGGCCTGCTGGGCCCGGACGAGTACGACGTCGCGGGCGCCGGCACCGGTGTGGTGGAGGCCGACGCGCTGCTCGGCGCGGACCGGGTCCGGGCCGGCGACGTGGTGATCGCGATGGCCGCCTCCGGCCTGCACTCCAACGGCTACTCGCTGGTCCGCCACGTGCTGCTGAACGAGGCCGGCTGGAAGCTGGACCGCAAGGTCGAGGAGTTCGGCCGCACCCTCGGCGAGGAGCTGCTGGAGCCGACCCGGATCTACTCGCTGGACTGCCTGGCGCTCACCCGCGCCACCGAGGTGCACGCCTTCTCGCACGTCACCGGCGGCGGCCTGGCGGCCAACCTGGCCCGGGTCGTCCCGGACGGCCTGCACGCCCGCCTGGACCGCGGCACCTGGACCCCGCTGCCGGTCTTCCAGACCGTCGCCGAGGTCGGCAAGGTGGCCACCCTGGAGATCGAGAAGACGCTGAACATGGGCGTCGGCATGGTCGCGGTCGTCCCGCCGCACTCGGTGGACGTCGTGCTGTCGATCCTGGAGGACCGCGGCGTGGAGGCCTGGCTGCTCGGCGACATCGTCGAGCGCGGCGACGGGCACGAGGGCGGCGCGGCCCTCTACAACGCCTACGAGGGCTTCCGGGCGAGCTGACCCCGGCGTGACGACGAGAGGGCCCCTCCGGAGCACCGGAGGGGCCCTCTCGCGTGCGGTGGAGGCGGTCGGCGGACCGTGCGGAACGGGTCGGCGGACCGTACGGGGGAACGCCGGGCGGGGCGGTCCGGCGCGAGGGAACGCCGAAGACCGGTCCGGCGCCCTGGCGGGTGCCCGAACCGGTCGGCGGGACTGCTGTGGCTACGAGCGGCGGGAGGCCTGGGACGCCCCGGTGCCTGGCCCGTTGTCGTCCTCGTCGTCGAGGTCGGCGTAGCGGGCTGCGTACTCCGCGTACGGGTCGTCCTCCTCCTCCTCCTCGATCGGCTCCGGCTCGATCGAGGCGGTGGACGGAGATACGCCCAGCTCGTTGGACAGACGGTTAGCGTCGAACCCGCCGCTGTTGTACTTCAGCTCGCGGGCGACCTTCGTCTGCTTGGCCTTGGCCCGGCCGCGCCCCATGGGTCGACCCCCTCAACGATGGGGCTCACGGCCCCGAGTCTGACACGTGTTCATGATCAGGACCGGCCTGCCCGAATGGGAGGACCGTCCCTTGGAGCATTAACGGTACCTGTTTCCGCCGCTGGACGGTACGTCGTCGGTGTGACGTGGCGCGCACCGACCGCACCCGCGACCAGGTCTTCCCAGGTCAAGGGAGGTTTTGCGGCGTTTTGCGCGCTGTCCAGAGGTGTCTGAGGTCCGTCGTTCCAGGACTGATTATCCCCCCTAGGGGGGCCTCGGATCACCCGTTCGGCGGGAGAAGTGAGAATCCGGTTCCACATCGTGATGCGCGGGGGGACCGTCCCCACGGCCCCCCCGCGCATCACCGGGTCGGTTGTCGACCCGTCAGGCGCGGCGGGCGCCGGGCAGCAGCACCGTGCGCAGGGCGCTGATCTCGCGCATCCGCTTCTCGGCCAGGCGGTCGGCGGCGACCGCGGGCGGGATGCCGTCGGCCGTCGCCCGGGTGAAGATCTCCAGGGTGGTGTCGAAGATCTTCGTGGCCTTGTTCTTGGCCCGATCGAAGTTGAAGCCGTCGATCTCGTCGGCGACCTGGATGACGCCGCCGGAGTTCACCAGGTAGTCCGGCGCGTAGAGGATGCCGCGGTCGGCCAGGTCCTTCTCGACGCCCGGGTGGGCCAGCTGGTTGTTGGCCGCGCCGCAGACGACGGAGGTGCCGAACTCGCCCAGCGCGGCGACCGTGGCGTCGGTCAGCGCGCCGCCGAGGGCGCAGGGGGCGTAGACGTCCAGCTTGGCCTGGAGCAGGGCGGTGGTGTCGGCGACGACCTCCACCTCCGGGTGGGCGGCGCGCACCCGGTTGACCGCGGCCTCGAAGGGGTCGGTGACGACGACCGTGGCGCCGTCCGCGACCAGGTGGCCGACCAGGTAGTGGCCGACCTTGCCGACGCCCGCGACGCCGACCCGCTTGCCGCGCAGGGTCGGCTGGCCCCAGCGTGCCTGGGCGCTGGCGCGCATGCCCTGGAAGACGCCGAAGGCGGTCAGGATGGACGAGTCGCCGGCGCCGCCGTGCTCGGGCGAGCGGCCGGTCACGAACTCGGTCTCGCGGGCGATGACGTCCATGTCCTGGACGTAGGTGCCCACGTCGCAGGCGGTGATGTAGCGGCCGCGCAGGGACTCGACGAAGCGGCCGTAGGCCCGGAGCATCGCCTCGTTCTTGTCCTTGTTCGGGTCGCCGATGATGACGGCCTTGCCGCCACCGAGGTCCAGGCCGGCCAGCGCGTTCTTGTAGGACATTCCGCGGGACAGGTTCAGCGCGTCCTCCAGCGCCGCCTCCTCGGAGGCGTACGGGAAGAAGCGGGTGCCGCCGAGGGCCGGGCCCAGGGCGGTCGAGTGGATGGCGATGATCGCCTTCAGGCCCGAGCTGCGGTCGTGGCAGAGGACGACCTGCTCGTGACCGTCGCCGGGGGCGCCGTCCTGTTCGGTACGGAAGATCCTGCTGAGCACGCCGGGTGCGGAGTGCGTGGCGGGGGTCTGTACGTCGGTCACTGTGGTGACTCCAGTATCGAAGGCCCGCTGCTGTGGTGCGGGCGTCTGAGGCGAAGCGTAGCCGCGCCCGTGCCGCCGATCGGCCGTCTTGTCCGAGCTGGGGCCGGTCGTCCGAGGAGTGAGACGGGAAGGCGGACGGGGTGCGGGCGCGAACGGGTTCGGGGGCGCGCCCTCCCGGGGCCGGGCGGTGCGTGCGACCATGCAGGACGTGACCGTCGTACGTACTTCCGTACAACCGCCCTACGCCGCCCACCTGCGGGTCTACGAGCCGCTGGCCGCCTATCCGGAGCCCGAGCGGGCGCACTGGCAGGCCTGTGCGGCGGAGCGCGGTCCGGACGCCGCCGAGCCGTCGCAGCCGGTGGCGGCGGCGGTGCTGGAGGAGCAGCGGGAGGCGCTCGCCGGGCTGGCCGCCCGCACGCCCCGGGCGCTGCCCGAGCGGGAGAGCGGGCGGGCGTACCTGCGGGTGGTGGACGGCGTACTGTACGTCTGCCCGTGGGCGACCCGACTGCGCAGCTGGCAGGCGCTGGAGGAGCTGCGGGCCGGGGCGCCGGTGGCGCTGCTGGACACCGCGCTGCCGCCGGTGACCCGGGCGGCCGCCGAGGCGGACCTGGAGCGCTGGCGGGCCGAGCACCCGGACGCCCGGCCGTGGATCCTGACCAGCCGGTGGGAGGTGCCGGTGCGCTGGTTCCTGCCGTTCGGGGACGAGGACCGCTGCTTCGTGCCGGGCGGGGACGGACCCGCGGACGGACCGGGAGGGGAAGGGGAGGAGAGGCCCGGGGGCCGGCCGGCGGCGCTGTTCTACCTGGTGCCGATGGCGCAGGCGCGCCGGCGGGTGGCGCGGGCCTTCCGGGCGCTGCGCGAGGCGGTGCCGGACGGGGAGCTGGTGCAGGGGGCGGAGCGGGTCGGGCGCTGGCTGGAGGAGTTCCATCCGCGCTCGCTGGTGGAACTGGACTACGGGGGCCTGGTGCATCTGCTGGGCCCGGAGCGGTTGCTGGCGGACCGTTCGGCGGGGGAACTGGAGGAGGGGCTGCGGGCGCTGCGGGCGGGGGACACCGCCGAGGCGCTGCGCGTGTACGGGGAGCTGACGGTGCGGTGGCGCCGGGTGCTGGCGCTGCGGCACGCGAACTGATGTCCGACCGCGCGTGTATGACTGTAAGAGTCCTAAGCACTGCACGTCCGATGACCAAGGTCCTGGTTCGGGTCAATAGCTGCCGAACGTGACACTACTCACCGTTGACGCGAACTTACCCCTATGTGCAAAAATGGGACAACCAGCCCAACTTCACGTGAGCGTGCCCACTTTTGGGTGGTTCTGGAGTCGATGCGTGCTTTGCGGGGAAACGGAGGGTCTGGTCCCTTCGTAACCGGATGTCATCGCTATGTGACTGTCCGTTATGGGGTGGTCCATCGCCATCCGTCGGCCTTGAACCCGTGAGGGGTCAATTTTGGCGGTTTGGTCGATAGGGCTGGACGGATGGTGTAGTTGTAGACACCAGGACAAGCCGTTCGTCCTATAACCGACTCGGCCCGTCTATGCCATTTCGGGCATCGCGGGCCAAGGTGCAGAATTTGAAGGATAGAACCGCCCTGGTTCGGTTCTCCCGAGGAGGCCGCTCATGACCGCTCGTACCCCTGATGCTGAGCCGCTGCTGACGCCGGCAGAGGTTGCCACCATGTTCCGCGTGGACCCGAAGACGGTCACTCGCTGGGCAAAGGCGGGCAAGCTGACGTCGATTCGCACGCTCGGCGGTCACCGCCGTTACCGTGAGGCGGAGGTGCGCGCTCTGCTTGCTGGGATTCCCGCCCAGCGCACTGAGGCCTGATAGGCCAAAGGCTCTTTAAAGGGGCCGCTTACCGGACTCCGCCGGGTCCGGTAAGCGGCCCCTTTGTCGTGCCCGCCCGAGGGTGTTCCGCGCCCGGGCGAGTGGTCGGAATGTTGAACTCCGGATAACGATTTGATGCGCGTGGGGCGGGGGGGATTTACAGTGAATAGCTGTACAATTTTACATATTAAATTAACGGGGTTCCGAGAAGGGTCGCGCGAGGCCGATTCCTGGGGAGGTTCCGTGACGACCGTCACACGGTCCGTCACTTGTGGTCTAGACCTGGCCGGGGTAGTGGGCCGAACGGTCAAAAGCGAGAGGCCCGGAACCTGACGGTTCCGGGCCTCTCGCACTGCGGCGATCCCGACGGGACTTGAACCCGCGACCTCCACCTTGACAGGGTGGCGAGCTAACCAACTGCTCCACGGGACCAGAGTGTTTCCTGATCTCGTTCACTCGCTTGCCGCGCTGCGAACAAGACAGACTGTAGCCCATGGTGGGCCCCCAGGTCGAACTGGCTCCTGAAGGCCCACCGCAGCTCACACGGCCACCCGGGTCAGAGCGTCGCCCGCGCCGCCGCCATCGCCTTCGTGATCCGCTTCTCCGACACGGGGCTCGGCGTGCCCAGCGACTGGGCGAAGAAGCTGACCCGCAGCTCCTCGATCATCCAGCGGATCGCCCGCACCTCCGCGGACGGCTGGTGCCCGGCCGGCACCGCCGCCAGCAGCTCCCCGTACTCCTGCTGGACCTGCTGCACCTTCAGCAGCTGCTGGGCGTCCCGCTGCGGGTGGTTGGGCAGCGCCTCCAGACGGCGGTCCACCGCCAGCAGGTAGCGCTTGAGGTCCGGCAGCCGCTGCCAGCCGGTGGCCGTCACGAAGCCCGGGTGCACCAGCGAGGCCAGGTGCAGCCGGACGTCGTTCACCGCGTTCAGCAGCACCGGGCTGCTCACCGACTTCAGCCGGGTCGAGGCCTTGTGGAAGGCGATCAGCGCGGTGGCCGTCTTCAGCGTGGTGTCCGCGGACAGGTCGTACAGGTCCGTGCGCACCTTGTCGTGCAGCTTGCCGAAGGCCGCCTCGTCCCAGGCCGGCCCGCCGGCCAGGGTCATCAGCCGGTCCGTGGCGGCGGCCACGACGTCCTCGAACAGGGCGCCGATCGAGCCGTGCGGGCTGTGCGAGAGCGCCAGCTTCGCCTGGTTGCCCAGCCGGCCCTGGATGGACTTGGCCGGGGAGGTGGTGGTCAGCATCAGCAGCCGCCGCGTCCCCTCCCACATCGACCGGGCCTGCGCCTCCGGGGTGTCGAACAGCTTGACGCCGACCGACGGGCCCTCGTCCACCAGGGCCGGGTAGGCGCGCATCGAGTGGCCGCGCGAACGCTGCTCGAAGGTGCGCTGGAGCACCGGCAGCGAGGCCGGCCAGGCGGTCAGCCCGCTCTGCTCGATGCCCTGGCCGGACGCGGCCGAGGAGAGCGTCTCCTTCAGCTTGGGCTTGAGCCGGAGCCGCAGCTCCTCCAGGTCCTTGGACTCGGCGAGCTTCTTGCGGCCGTCCACCACCCGGAAGGTCACCTTGAGGTGATCGGGCACCCGGTCGTCGTCCCAGGCCTCCGGGGGCACGGTGACCGCCGTCAGGCGCTTCAGGGCGTGCTCCAGGGCCGGGAGCAGGGGCTCCTGGCGGTCCTTCACCGCACGCAGCGCCGCCCTGGCGAAGTCCGGCGCCGGAACGAAGTTGCGCCGGATCGCCTTCGGCAGCGACTTGATGTACGCGGTGACCAGCTCCTCCCGCAGACCGGGGATCTGCCAGTCGAAGCCCTCCGCGGTCACCTGGTTCAGCACCGGCAGCGGGATGTGCACGGTCACGCCGTCCGCGTCGCTGCCCGGCTCGAACTGGTAGGTCAGCTTGAAGCGGAGCTTGCCCTGCTGCCAGTGGTCCGGGTAGTCGGCCTCGGTGACGCCGTCCGCGGCGTCGTTGATCAGCATCGACTTCTCGAAGTTCAGCAGGTCCGGCTGCTCGTGCCGGGCCTTCTTCCACCAGGAGTCGAAGTGCCGGGTGGAGACGATCTCGTCGGGCAGCCGGGCGTCGTAGAAGTCGAACAGGGTCTGGTCGTCCACCAGGATGTCCCGGCGGCGGGCCCGGTTCTCCAGCTCCTCGACCTCGCCGAGCAGCTTGCGGTTCTCCGCGAAGAACCGGTGGTGGGTCTCCCAGTCGCCCTCGACCAGCGCGTTGCGGATGAACAGCTCGCGACAGAGCTCCGGGTCGATCCTCCCGTAGTTGACCTTGCGCTGGGCGACGACCGGCATCCCGTAGAGGGTCACCTTCTCGTACGCCATGACGGCGCCGGCCTTCTTCTCCCAGTGCGGCTCGCTGTGGCTGCGCTTGATCAGGTGGCCGGCCAGCGGCTCGACCCACTCCGGCTCGATCTTCGCGTTGATCCGCGCCCAGAGCCGGGAGGTCTCCACCAGCTCCGCCGACATCACCCAGCGCGGCGGCTTCTTGAACAGGCCGGAGCCCGGGAACACCGCGAAGCGGGCGCCGCGCGCACCGCCGTACTCGCGCTTCTCCACGTCGAACAGACCGATGTGGGAGAGCAGGCCGGCCAGCAATGACTGGTGGATCCGGTCGGCGTCCGGCTCGGCGTCGGGGTGCGGCTCCTCGATCGTCACGCCCAACTGCTTGGCGACGGTGCGCAGCTGGACGTAGATGTCCTGCCACTCCCGTATCCGCAGGTAGTTGAGGAACTCCGCCTTGCACATCCGGCGGAACGCCGAGGAGGAGAGCTCGCTCTGCTGCTCCCGGACGTAGCGCCACATCGCCAGGTAGGACAGGAAGTCGGAGGTCTCCGAGTTGAACCGCTTGTGCCGCTCGTCGGCGGCCTGGCGCTTCTCGGCCGGGCGCTCGCGCGGGTCCTGGATGGAGAGCGCGGCGGCGATCACCATGACGTCGCGGACGCAGCCGTTGCGGTCCGCCTCCAGCACCATGCGGGCCATCCGCGGGTCCACCGGGAGCTGGGCGAGCTTGCGGCCCAGCTGGGTCAGGCGCTTGCGCGGATCCTTCTCCTCCGGGTCGAGCGCGCCCAGCTCGTGCAGCAGGGCGACGCCGTCCTTGATGTTGCGCGAGTCCGGCGGGTCCAGGAACGGGAAGGCGGCGATGTCGCCGAGGCCGGCCGCCGTCATCTGGAGGATCACCGAGGCCAGGTTGGTGCGCAGGATCTCGGCGTCGGTGAACTCGGGGCGGGAGAGGAAGTCCTCCTCCGAGTAGAGCCGGATGCAGATGCCGTCCGAGGTACGGCCGCAGCGGCCCTTGCGCTGGTTGGCGCTGGCCTGGCTGATCGCCTCGATCGGCAGCCGCTGCACCTTGGTGCGGTGGCTGTAGCGGGAGATCCGGGCGCTGCCCGGGTCGATCACGTACTTGATGCCGGGGACGGTCAGCGAGGTCTCGGCCACGTTGGTGGCCAGCACGATCCGGCGGCTGCGGGAGCGCTGGAAGACCTTGTGCTGCTCGGCCGAGCTGAGCCGCGCGTACAGCGGCAGGATCTCGGTGTTCTTCAGCTTCAGCTTCCCGAGGGCGTCCGCGGTGTCGCGGATCTCGCGCTCGCCGGAGAGGAAGACCAGGATGTCGCCGGGGCCCTCGGCCTGGAGCTCCTCGGCGGCGTCGCAGATCGCCTGGACCTGGTCCCGGTCGCGGTCGGCCTCGTCCGCCTCGTCGTCGGCCTCGTCGACGATCGGCCGGTAGCGGACCTCGACCGGGTAGGTGCGGCCCGAGACCTCGATGATCGGGGCGTCGCCGAAGTGCCGGGCGAAGCGCTCCGGGTCGATGGTCGCGGAGGTGATCACGACCTTGAGGTCCGGGCGGCGGGGGAGCAGCTGCTTGACGTAGCCGAGGATGAAGTCGATGTTGAGGCTGCGCTCGTGCGCCTCGTCGATGATCAGGGTGTCGTACTGGTGCAGGTCACGGTCGGTCTGGATCTCCGCGAGCAGGATGCCGTCCGTCATCAGCTTGACCAGGGTGTCCTGGCCGACCTGGTCGGTGAACCGGACCTTCCAGCCGACCGCCTCGCCGAGCGGGCTGTCCAGCTCCTCCGCGACCCGCTCGGCCACCGTGCGGGCGGCGATCCGGCGCGGCTGGGTGTGGCCGACCAGGCCGCGCACGCCACGGCCGAGCTCCAGGCAGATCTTCGGGATCTGGGTCGTCTTGCCGGAGCCGGTCTCGCCCGCGACGATCACCACCTGGTGGTCCCGGATCGCCGCCAGGATCTCGTCCTTCTTCTGGCTGACCGGGAGCTCGGCGGGATAGCCGATCCTCGGGACGGCGCGCCGGCGCCGCTCGACGACCGCCTCGGCGCGGTCGATCTCGGCGGCGATCTCGGCGGCGACCTTCTGCCGGGCCTCGGGCTTGCGGACCCTGCGGGCCCCCTCCAGCCGGCGCCCGATCCGCACCTGGTCGCGCAGGGTCAGCTCGGGCAGACGGGCGGCCAGCCCGCCGATTCCGGGGCCCTCGGCGGGGACGGTGGCGGACTGGACTGCGGGAGAACTCACTGCGGGCATCCCTCTAGGTTCGCAAGGAGGCACGGCGGAGCGCACCTCGGTTTTCGAGCCCCTCCAGTGTCACAGCCGTCGGCGGCGAATCGCGAACGGCGGGCAACGGTCCGAGGCCGTCCCGGGCTCCGGGAGGTTGAGGAGGTGCTCATGGGAGCCCACAAGACCGCCCGGGACGAGGAGTTCCGGACGTTCGTCGGCAGCGCGTGGTCACGGCTGCTCAGGACGGCGTTCCTGCTCGCGGGGGACCGGCACGGCGCCGAGGACCTGGTCCAGCAGGCGCTGGAGCGGGCGTACGCGGCGTGGAACCGGGTGCGTGCCGCGGACGACCCGTACGCCTACGTGCGCCGGATCGTGATCAACGAGCACGCCAGACGGTTCCGGCGGCGGCTGGTCGAGTACCCGGTCACCGAGTTCCCGGACCGGCCCGCACCGGCCGGCGCCGACCCGGACGACCGGGCCGTGCTGCTCGCCGCACTCGGCACCCTGCCGCCGCGCCAGCGCCAGGCCGTGGTGCTGCGGTACTGGGAGGACCTCAGCGAGACCCAGACCGCGGTGGCGATGGGCTGCTCGGTCGGCACGGTCAAGAGCCAGGCGGCCAGAGGCCTGGCCAAGCTCCGCGGGGCCTCCTCACTCATCGGACTGACCAGCATCGGAGGGGCAAGATGAGCAACGAGTTCCTGCCCGGGAACACGGCGACCGGAGACGAGACGGCGGCCGTGCGGGCCCTGGGCGAACTGGCCGGGAGCGTCGAGACCGGGACGGTCCCGTACGACCGGCTGGTCGCCGGCGGCCGGCGGCGACTGCGGCACCGGCGGCTGCTGACCGCCGGGGTGGCGGCGGTGCTGGTCGCCGGCATCGCCGGGGGCACGGCGGTGCTCGGCGAGCGCGGCCGGCAGGCCGTCTCGACCGTGGTGGCGGCCTCGGCCGCGGCCTCGGCCACCGCGGTGAGCACCACGGGCGCGCCCACCACCCGGGACCCGTTCAACCCCGTCCGGGTCAAGGTCGCCGAAGGCAGCGCGAACGGCCACACCTGGCAGGCCTGGACCGCGCTGTGGCCGGCCGTCCCCGACAAGGAGGCGTTCGCCAAGCAGGCCCGGATGATCCAGGCGGAGCGGCACGAAGCCAACCCGGCGGCGAAGCCGGTCACCCAGAAGGACATCGACGACAACTGGAACACGCGCATCGACAGGGTGAACTACTACTACACCGTGGACGGCAAGCGGCAGGCGGACGACACCCTGCACGCGGTCTCCGCGCCGGGCGGGTTCCCCGGCGTCAGCGGCGGCTCGTCGCTCGGCCTCAACGACGGCGCGGGCGTCCCGCCGGTGGTGATCGAGGGGGTCCAGGCCGACATCACGAAGGTCGTGGTCGCCTGGAAGAGCGGCGGCACCACCGAGGCGGTGCCGGTCGTGGTCGGGGACTCCCCGTTCCGCTACTACGGCATCCTGGCGAAGCCGGGCACCGACGCGGCGACCGTCACCTACTACGCGGCGGACGGCTCGGTGGATCGGGTCAAGGACACCTGGCTCCGGACCTCCTGAGCCGGTGGCCGCCGGTGGCCGCCGGGCCGCTGGGGCGGCGGGGTGGCGGCGGGTGGCCGGGGTGGCCGTCGGATGGCCGGGGCGGTCGGGGCGGTCGGGGCGCCCGTCACGGGCGGAGCGCGGCCTGGTCGGCGTCCGGGAGCCAGTCGCGGGCCGGGTCGTACTCCAGCCACCGGTGGCGGGCCGCCCCGGTGGTGAACGCCCGCAGCAGGTCGTCCAGTCGGGGGTGCGGGTCGGTGTCCGGACCGGTGCGCCAGAGCAGCGACCAGGCGTAGAGCGGGGTCGGGTCCGCCAGCGGGACGGTGCGGACACCCGGGCGCCCGGGCGGCGGGCCGTCGGCGGGGACGAGGGAGAAGCACGCCGGGTCGGCGCGGACCTGGTCCACGAAGTGCTCCAGGCCCAGGTTGGTCGAGCCGACCCGGCGGGCGATCCCGAAGCGCTCGGCGAAGCGGGTCAGGAAGTCCAGCCGGTCCACCGCCGCCGGGTAGCGCAGCACACTGTCCCGCAGGTCGTCCGGGCGCAGGACGTCCCGGCCGGCCAGCGGATGGCCGGTGCTCAGCAGGACGTCCACCGGCTCCAGCCGGACCAGCCGGTGCGTCAACTCGCCCCCGCCGCCCGGCAGCCGGTGCACCCGGCCGAACCCGGCGTCCGACTCCCCGCGCAGCACGGCCGCCGCGACGGACGGCAGGTCCCGGCCGGGCACCGGCTCCACCTGCAGCCCCGGCGCCGCGTCCACCGCCTGCGCGAGCGTACGCATCGGGGCGTACAGGTGCCCCCACACGTCGATCCGCAGCGGCCGCGCCGCGCACCCCGCGGCCGCCACCGCCCGCTCCCCCTGCGTCAGCGCCCGCCGGGCCGGCTCCAGGAACCGCAGCCCCGCCCCGGTCAGCCCCACCCCGCGCGCGTCCCGGTCCAGCAGCCGCACCCCCAGCACCGCCTCCAGCCGCGCCACCCGCTTCGACAGCCCCTGCTGGCTGATCCCCAACCGCCCGGCCGCCCGACCGAAGTGCAACTCCTCGGCCGCCACGACGAACGCCCGCACCTGCGCCAGATCAAGATCCACCCGGGCACCTTAGGGCCTGCCCGCGCACTCCCGCGGGGCACCCGACCCCGCCCTGGCCCCGGTCGCGGTCGCGGCGCGGTCGGGTGGGTCGTCGCCGCCCCGCGGCCGGGCGCTTCGCTCCGCCGTGCCGCGTGGTGCCGCCGCGGCCCGTCGCTCCCGGCCGGACAACCGGTGGTTGTCGCCGTCGTCCCGCGGTTGTTGGACCGGCCGGGGCGGCGCGCGGTGGGGTGAGGGGGTTACCGACGGAGGAGCGGGGATGAAGGCGCTGGTGGCGACGGGGCGGGCGGCGGAGCCGGTGCGGTTCGCGGAGGTGGAACAGCCGCGGCCGGGGCCCGGGGAGGCGCTGGTGAAGGTGGAGGCGTTCTCGGTGAACCGGGGCGAGACCTTCCAGCTGGAGGCGCCCCGGGCCGGGTGGCGGCCGGGGAAGGACGTGGCCGGGCTGGTGGTGCAGGCCGCCGCCGACGGGTCGGGCCCGGCCGTCTGCCGCCGGGTGGTCGGGCATCCGCCCGCCGCCGGGTGGGCCGAGTACGTGTGCGTCCCGACCTCCTCCCTCGCCGAACTGCCCGACGGCCTGGACACCGTACGGGCCGCCGCGCTGCCGCTGGCCGGCCTCACCGCGCTGCGGCTGCTCCGGGCGGCGGGGCCGCTGGCCGGACGGCGGGTGCTGCTCACCGGGGCCTCCGGGGGCGTCGGGCACTACGTCACAGAGCTGGCCGCCGCGGCCGGGGCCGAGCTGACCGCCGTCACCGCCTCCCCGGAGCGCGGCCGGCGGCTGGTCGAGCTGGGAGCGGCCGAGGTGGTCCACGAGCCGGGCGAGGCGCGCGGTCCGTACGACCTGGTGCTGGAGTCCACCGGCGGCGCCGCGCTGCCGCTCGCGCTGGCCCGGCTGGCCCGGCGCGGCACCCTGATCTGGTTCGGCCAGGCCTCCCGGACGCCCGTCACGCTCGACTTCTTCGACTTCTTCGCGGGCCCGGAGTCGGCGGTCGTCCGGCACTTCCACTACGCGGACTCGGACGTCCCGGACGGCGCCGACCTGGCCACCCTGGTGCGCCTCACCCGGGAGGGGCGGCTGACCCCGGAGCTCGGCCGGGTCGCGCCCTGGGCGGAGACCGCCGCCGTGCTCACCGACCTGCGCGAGCGCCGGATCCGCGGCAAGGCCGTCCTGACCCTCGCCTGACGCCCGCCCGATGCCCGCCCGGCACCCGCCCGACGCCTGCCCGACGCCTGCTCCGAACGACGCGAACGACGCGAACGACTTCGAAGGGAACCCCCGCCGTGCCCGACCTCTCCTTCCTCGACACCCCCGGCCTGCTGCCCGCCTTCGTCGAGGAGAACCGGCCGCGCGCCCACGGCGCCGGCCTGGACCCGTACGAGTACGCCCGGGTCACCGCCCCGCTGACCTCCCCGCACGACTGGCCGGCCGCCTGCCGGGCGGCCGGCCACCGGCACGCCGGGGCGGCGGAGCGGGCCGCCGCCGAGGGCCGCACCGTCACCGCCGGCGAGCGGTACCGGAGCGCCGCCCGCTGGTACCACTTCGCCGGGCTGCTCCCGCACCCCGACCGGGCGGCCGCGGCCCGGGCCGCCGCGGAGGCCGACGAGGCGATGCGGCGGGCGCTGGCCCTGCTCGACCCGGAGGCGGAGCGGGTCGAGGGGGAGGGCTTCGCGGGCTGGCTGCGCCGCCCGGCGGCCGGCGGGGCGGCCGACGGGAGCGGCGGCCGGGCCCCGGTGGTCCTGGTGGTGCCGGGGATGGACTCGGGCAAGGAGGAGTTCCACGCGGTCGCCGACGCCCTGCTCGCCCGGGGCGTCGCGGTGCTCGCCGTCGACGGGCCCGGACAGGGCGTGCTGGCCGCCGGCAGCGCGCCGGAGCCGGAGTACCACCGGGTGGTCGGCCGCGCCCTCGACGCGCTGACCGGCCGTGCGGGGCTGGACCCGGACCGGACCGCCGTGATCGGCCTCAGCCTGGGCGGCCACTACGCGGCCGTGGCCGCCGCCCGCGAGCCGCGGCTGCGCGCCGCCGCGATGGTCAGCGGCCCGTACCGGCTGGACTGGGAGGGCCTGGTCCCGTTCGTCACCGCGACCCTGGCGCAGCGCTGCGGCGGGTACCAGGCGGCCCGCGCCTTCGTCGAGCGGATCGACCTGACCGCCCTCGCGCCGGCGATCACCGTCCCGCTGCTGGTGGTCGAGGGCGGCGAGGACCGCATCCCGGGCGTCACCGCCGCCACCGCCCTCGCCGAGCACGCCCCGGACGCCGAACTGCTCCTCGTGCCGCACGGCAACCACCTGCTCGGCACCGCCCTGCCGGACTGGCTCCCCGCCACCGCCGACTGGCTCACCGCCCGGCTGACCGGCTGACCGGGCGACCGGCTCACCGCCCTGCTCACCGAGCCGCTGACCGGCTCACCACGGCCGACCGGCCGGGCACCCGGTGCCCGAGCGAGGCGGCGGCGAACAGCAGGCCGCCGGCCAGGAAGAACGGCTCGTAGCCGAAGGTCGCGAACCGGGCCGGCGCGTCCAGCTCGGCACTCGAGCGGCTGCCGACGGCCAGCGCGATCCAGTCCGGCACGGACGGCGCGGCGTGCAGCACCAGCAGCGCGGTGGTGCCCCACAGCGCCGTGCCCAGCAGCCGGGCCGGCACCCGTGCGCCCCACCGCCGCAGCGGCGCCAGCGCCACCGCGGCGGCCACCGCGCACAACGGGATCGCGATCACGTCGATCACCAGCAGCGGCGTGCTGCTCCACACCGACCGCCCGTCCGGCAGCCCCAGCCGTCCGTCCGCCAGCCAGTACAGATGCACCAGCGCGAAGGCCGCGGCCCACCCCGCCGCCGCGTACCCGGCTCCCCGCACCACCCGGTTCCAGCCCGTGTCCCGTGTCGTCTCCATGCCGTCCACGGTCCCGCGCCGCCCCCGCCCGCCGGATCGTCCCTCGGACGGGTCCCCCTCCCCCTCCAGGGGGAACCGGGTGGCCGTCCCGAGGGATCGCCAGCATTGTGCAGCTGATGCAGCTAAAATGCAGGCATGACAGCCATCACCATTCGCGAGGTCCCGGACCCGATCCTGGACACCCTCAAGCTGAAGGCCGCGCGGGCCGGAAAGAGCCTCCAGGCCTACCTGCTCGACCTCGTCACCCGCGAGGCGGCCACCCCGTCGCTCGCCGAGATGATGACCAGGCTCGACCGGGAGACCCGAACCGAGGTCAGCACGGCCGACATCCTCTCGGCCATCGACGAGGGCCGGGAGCGCCGGTGACATCCACCGTCGTCGTGGACTGCTCGGCCCTGGTCCGAGTGCTCACCGACCACAGCCCGGTCGGCCACGCCGTACGCGCCCGGCTCCGCGAACTGGACGCGCTCGCGGCCCCGGGTCTGCTCGACTACGAGATCGTCTCGGCCCTGTTCGGAATGGTTCGGGGAGGGAAGCTCACCGGGAAGGAGGCGGAGAAGGCGATCGCCGACTACCGCTCGCTCGCCGTCACCAAGCACGAGACGCTGATCCTCTGGCAGCGGGTTCGGGAGCTCAACCACAACATCAGCGCCTATGACGCCCAGTACGTGGCACTCGCCGAGACCCTCGGTGTGCCGCTGGTCACCAGTGACGCCCGCATCCGGCGCAGCGGCGCGGCCAGGTGCGAGATCGAGGTCTTCGTGTAGTCCGCCGGCGCGGCGGCGGAACGACCCCTGGAAACCGCCCGATCTCGCCGGGGCCTTCTCTGCCTTCACAGGCCGTTGAGGCCGGGTCCGGCCCGCTGCCGGCATCGCCCTCGGCGCCGTCTCCGTGATTGAGGTCGCCCGCCCGGGGCCGTCGCCGTGATTGAGGTCGCCCGCCCGGGGCCGTCGCCGGCCTCCTGCGCTGACATCCGCTCACCCCGGAACAGCGGCGGCTTCGTTGGCTGTCGTCAAGAAACGGTGTCGGTGCGCCGTGCGAACCTGTGAGCATCGGCGGGGAGGGAGCACGGCGTTGCCGAAGAGCAGGGTTCGCAGGAAGGCCGGGCAGAAGACTCCGCCCAAGGTCAAACCGGTGGTGGTGTACCACGACATGGCTGTGTACGAGAACTTCGAACGCTGCGCGCCGCGCATATTCGAGGTCCTCCACAAGGCGCAGCAGACCACGCCGGGGGCGCCCCGGATGCTGTTCTTCGACGTGCAGGGCCATCGGAACAGCGAGGGCGGCTACGACCACGACGCCTGGGAGATGCTCAAGGACTTCCTGCCCGAAAAGGTGCTCCCCTACCTGACCGAACTCCACACCCCGCTGTACGTGGCGAAGAACCCGCGTCGGCAGAACGATGCGGTCCCGGAGCAACTGCTCGTGGGTTACCCGGAAGGGGAGGAGAAGTCGTTCTGGTACGACATCGACTCCCTGCCGCTGCGCACCCGGGAGACCGAGGAGAGCAGCCGCAGGACCTACCCGTCCAAGCAGTCGATCATGGAGTACCTCGGGATCGCCGAGGAGTGCCTGATCTGCTGGGGCTCACCAGTCGAGCGGGCGCACGTGGTTCCCGCTTCCCTGGGCGGCTCGATGGACGTCCGGAACTTCGCCCTGCTCTGCGTGGAGCACCACCGGCAGGCGCCGGACATCGCCGACGCCGAGGCCTTCTGGGCCTGGGTCGACTATGCCGAACTGCGCGACTCGGGCAGCAAGTGGCAGCGGGCGCCCGAGGAGGTGAAGCGCTGGGTGGAGGCCGGCGGTGGCCGGGTCGAGCCCGTGGACCGCAGCGAGATGGCTTTCCTGGCCGCTGTGGAGTTCGAGCTCCGGCACCTCTACAGGTGGTCCGACGAGGACTTCGCCAAGGTGTCCTGGGCCTTCCTGGAGGAGTACCACCACGTGCTGGACCGTGCGACCGGGCGGCATTTCGGTGTCGACCGGAAGGTTGCCACCCACGCCTGGGCCTACCACGTGGCCATGCTGAGGCTCTCCCGCTCCTGACCCCGATGCGCCGCAACCGAACCGGACAACCCCCGGCGGAGCCGGTACCCGCTCGGTGGTCGGCTCTCCTGAGCCGTTGGCGTACCGGTTGGCGTAAGGGACATGAAAACGGCCCCGGAGAGTGATCTCTCCGGGGCCGTTCTGCCTTTTCAGGCAGTTGTGGCCAGGGCCGGGGTCGAACCGGCGACCTTCCGCTTTTCAGGCGGACGCTCGTACCAACTGAGCTACCTGGCCGTACTGCACCGTCTCTTGCGAGACGAGCGATCCCGACGGGACTTGAACCCGCGACCTCCACCTTGACAGGGTGGCGAGCTAACCAACTGCTCCACGGGACCTAGAAGTGGCGAACCACTCAGGGTCTTGCGGTCTTGCGCACTGCACTTTACTACGGTACTGCGTGCCCCCAACGGGATTCGAACCCGTGCTACCGCCTTGAAAGGGCGGCGTCCTGGGCCACTAGACGATGAGGGCTTGCGGCCTGTCCCGCTGTTTCCAGCGTTCGGGGACGTCGAGAAGCATATGGGATGCAGGGCGGATCGCCAAAACGGGTTTCGCCCGGGTGGGGGTGCGGGGTGGGTGGGGCCGGTGGCCGGGGGTCAGGACCAGCCGAGTTCGTCGAGTTCGTGGTCGTCGAAACCGAAGTGGTGGGCGACCTCGTGGATGACGGTGGTGCGGACCTCCTCGACCACCTGCTCGCGGGTCTCGCAGTGGCGCAGGGTGGGGCCGCGGTAGATCAGGATGCGGTCGGGCAGGACGCCCGCGTACCACTCGCCGCGCTCGGTGAGCGGGGTGCCCTCGTAGAGCCCGAGGAGCTCCGGGTCGCTCGGGTCGGGCTCGTCCTCGACGAAGACCGCGACGTTGTCCATCATGGCCGCGAGGTGCGGGGGGATCTGGTCGAGGGCGTCGCCGACCAGCGTCTCGAACTCTTCCCGGGTCATCTCCACCGGATCATTGTCCGGTGTCGGATGACGGTGTGCCAGGTGGCGGAGCCCGGTGTTTGATGGGGCTATGACGACCTCGGAGGGCGCCGTGGACGACGCCGCGGGCGGCACCGCGGGCGGCACCGTGGACGGCGCCGCGGCGCGGGCCCGCCGGCCCGGCCGGCCGCCGGTGCTGCGCGGGCAGGGGCGGGCGGTGGCGGTGGTCGCGGCGGGCGGGGCGATCGGCGCGTCCGCGCGGTACGCGGCCGGGCTCCGCTGGCAGACCGGCCCGACGGCCTTCCCCTGGACGACGTTGCTGGTCAACGTGGTCGGCTGCGCGGTGATCGGGGTGTTCCTGGTGGTGATCACCGAGGGGCGCCAGGCGCATCCGCTGGTGCGGCCGTTCTTCGGCACCGGCGTGCTGGGCGGGTTCACCACCTTCTCGACGTACGCGGTGGACATCCGCCGGCTGCTGGAGGGCGGCCGGACCGGGCCCGCCCTCGCGTACCTGGGGCTGACCCTGGTGGGCGCGCTGCTCGCGGTCTGGGCGGCGGCCGGGCTGACCCGGCGTCTGATCCACCGGGTCGTCCGCCGCGGGGCCGGGCGGGGCGCCGCGGAGCGGGCCGGGGGTGCGCGATGAGCCGACTGAGCGGGCCGGCGCTGCGGCTGACCGTGCTGATCGGGGAGAGCGACCGCTGGCACCACCGGCCGCTGTACAGCGAGATCGTGCACCGGGCCCGGGAGGCCGGGCTGGCCGGGGCGAGCGTGTTCCGGGGCATCGAGGGGTTCGGGGCCTCGTCGCTGGTGCACACCACGCGGCTGCTGTCGCTGAGCGAGGACCTGCCGGTGGCGGTGGTGATCGTGGACGAGGAGGAGCGGGTGCGGGCGTTCCTGCCGCAGCTGGACGGGATGGTGGCGGAGGGGCTGGTGCTGCTGGACCGCTGCGAGGTGGTCACCTACGCGGGGCGCGGGGCGGAGGCGGGTTCGGGCCGTGGGCCGGGCCGGGAAGCGGGCCCGGGGGAGGCGGCGGAGTGAACTGGCTGCTGGTGGTGGCGGGCGCGGTGGTCGGCGCGCCGCTGCGGTACCTGACCGACCGGGCGGTGCAGTCCCGGCACGACTCGGTGTTCCCGTGGGGGACGTTCACGGTGAACGTGGTCGGCTGCCTGGTCCTCGGGCTGGTGACCGGCGCGGTGGCGGTGGGCGCGGCCTCCTCGAAGGTCCAGCTGCTGCTGGGGACGGGGCTCTGCGGGGCGCTGACCACCTATTCGACCTTCTCGTACGAGACCCTGCGGCTGACCGAGACCGGCGCCGGGCGGTACGCGCTGGCCAACGTGGCCGGCAGCGTGCTGGCCGGGCTGGCCGCGGTCTACGGGGGCGCGGAGCTGGCCTCGGCGCTCTGGGGCTGAGCCGCGGACACCGGAGGGGCGCCGGTGGGTGCCGAGGGGCGCCGGACGGGCCCTGAGCGGCCCCTGGACGGCCCTGGACGGCCCCGGGGCGGGCCCCTGAGCGCCGGCCCCGCCGGGCGAGCTTGCGCGCTGCCCGTGTCCCGCCGGGCCGGGCGCGCGTTGGGCACCGAAAGCGGCCGCGCGCGAGTGGGCGGCCCGGGTGGGGCGGTAGAGAGGGACCTCAGTGGCTTCGGTGCGGGCGGCGCGGACGGTGCGGGCGGTACGGGCGGTGCGGGTGCGGCTGGCCGCGGCGCGTCCGGCTCCGGGGCGGGTGGCGGCGGTCCCGCGCTCGCGCGCGGTGCGGGCGGCGGCGCTGCTGACGGTGGCCGGGCTCGGGCTGACCGGGTGCATGTCGGTGGGGCCGGCGGCGGAGGAGAAGCACGGCGTGGCGCCGGTCGGGCAGGCCGGGCCGGCGGTCCGGCCGGGGGCGACGGGCGGGCCCTCGGCCCCGCCGGGCTCGGGGCACCCGGGCGGGGCCTCGGGGCACCCCGAGCGGTCGGGGGGCCTCCAGGGCGACGGCGGGTCGAACGGGTCCTCGGCGGCGGCGCCCGGCGAGGCGGCCCCGGGGGCGAACGGCGTGGTGGCCGGGGTGGTCCCGGTGCCGGGGGCGGGCGCTCCCGACGGTGGTCCGGGTGGTGGTTCGGCGGGCGGTGTGAACACAAGTCCCGTTCCGCACCCGGGCGGTGGAGCGGGCGGATCCGGCGGTGCGGCGGGCTCCGGCGGTACCGGCGGGGCGGGCGGCACCGGGGAGGGCCGGTCCGGCGGCGGCTCGGCCGGGGGGCCCACGACCACCCCGAGCAGCCACCCGTCCGGCACGCCCGCGCCGGAGCACAGCTCGCCCGCCGCGACCGTCCCGCCGGCCCCGGACCCGTCTTCCGGCAGCTCCGGTTCCTCGGCACCGAGCCCGCGCGCGGCCGGGCATTAGCGGATTGAGCAGGGCATTTGCCTCCGATCCCCAGGCTCGTCTATGGTGGTAGATCGTTCGTTTGATCCATTTGACTGGCGCCCTATTCCCATCTGGCGCCCTTGGCGCGTTCCGGCGATCCGTGGCTGACCGCATAGAGGCGGTTGTGAAACAGAACCCCGGACTTTGGCGCGTGCCACTTCCGGAAGGTTTTGCATGTCTCTCGTTGACGACGCCCGCTTCGCCATGCCCGCGAACGAGGCCGCCGCCGATGTCACCGACTCCGACGACACCATCGACACCACCGCGGACGAGGTGATCGCCGAGGCCGAGGAGGCCACCGAGGAGGCGGCCGCCGAGCCCACCATCACCTTCGGCGACCTGGGCCTGCACGACGACGTCGTGCGCGCCCTCGCCAAGCGCGGTGTCACCACCCCGTTCCCGATCCAGGCCGCGACCATCCCGGACGCCCTGGCCGGCAAGGACGTGCTGGGCCGTGGCCGCACCGGCTCCGGCAAGACCCTGAGCTTCGGCCTGCCGCTGCTGACCCGCCTCGCCGACGGCGAGCGCACCAAGCCCAAGCACCCGCGCGGCCTGATCCTCGTCCCGACCCGCGAGCTGGCCATGCAGGTCGCCGACGCCCTGGAGCCGTTCGGCTCGGTGCTCGGCCTCAAGCTCAAGGTCGTCTGCGGCGGCACCTCGATGTCGAACCAGATCTACGCGCTGGAGCGCGGTGTCGACGTCCTGGTCGCCACCCCCGGCCGTCTGCGCGACCTGCTGAACCGTGGCAGCGCCAAGCTGGCCGACGTCCGGACCGTCGTGCTCGACGAGGCCGACCAGATGGCCGACATGGGCTTCCTGCCCGAGGTCACCGAGATCCTCGACCAGGTGCCGAGCGGCGGCCAGCGCCTGCTGTTCTCCGCCACCCTGGAGAACGAGATCGACACGCTGGTCAAGCGCTACCTGAAGAACCCGGTCACCCACGAGGTCGACCCGTCGGCCGGCGCGGTCACCACCATGACCCACCACATCCTCGTGGTGAAGCCCAAGGACAAGGCGCCGATCACCAACGCGATCGCCGCCCGCAAGGGCCGCACGATCATCTTCGTCCGCACCCAGATGGGCGCCGACCGCGTCGCCGAGCAGCTCATCGAGGCCGGCGTGAAGGCCGACGCGCTGCACGGCGGCATGACCCAGGGCGCCCGCACCCGCGTCCTCGGCGACTTCAAGGACGGCTACACCAACGTCGTCGTCGCCACCGACGTCGCCGCCCGCGGCATCCACGTCGACGGCATCGACCTGGTCCTCAACGTGGACCCGGCCGGCGACCACAAGGACTACCTGCACCGCTCCGGCCGCACCGCGCGGGCCGGCCGCTCCGGCGCCGTCGTCACCCTGGTGCTGCCGCACCAGCGCCGCGGCGTCTTCCGCCTGATGGAGGACGCGGGCGTGGACGCCTCGCGCCACATCCTCGACCACGCCTTCGACGCGGAGGTCGCCAAGATCACCGGCGCCCGTTCGCTGACCGAGGTCCAGGCCGAGAGCGCCGCCAACATCGCCGGTGCCGCCGAGCGCGAGCTCGCCGACATGACCCGCCAGCTGGAGCGCGCGCAGCGCCGCACCACCGAGCTGCGCGAGGAGGCCGACCGCCTCGCCGCCCGTGCGGCGCGCGAGCGGGCCGAGCTGGGCATCGAGGACGAGGAGCCGGCCGCCGAGGCCGAGTCCGGCGAGGCTTCGGAGACCGTCGTCGAGACCGCCGCCCCGGTGGCCGAGGAGCGCACCCCGGCCTACCGCGAGGCGCGCAACGAGCGTCCGGCGTTCGGTCGTGACCGTGACGACCGCGGCGGCCGTTCCGGTGGCTTCAACCGTGACCGTGACGACCGCGGTGGCCGTTCCTTCGGTGACCGTGACAACCGTGGCGGCGGCTTCAACCGTGACCGCGACGACCGCGGTGCCCGTTCCGGCGGCTTCAACCGTGACGACCGCGGTGGCCGTTCCGGTGGCTTCGGTGACCGTGACAACCGTGGCGGCGGCTTCAACCGTGACCGTGACGACCGCGGCGGCCGTTCCGGCGGCTTCAACCGTGACGACCGTGGCGGCCGTTCCTTCGGTGACCGTGACAACCGTGGCGGCGGCTTCAACCGTGACCGCGACGACCGCGGTGGCCGTTCCTTCGGTGACCGTGACAACCGTGGCGGCGGCTTCAACCGTGACCGCGACGACCGCGGCGGCCGCTCCTTCGGCGACCGTCCGGCCCGTTCCTTCGGCGACCGTCCGGCCTTCGGCCGTGACCGCGACGAGCGCGGCGGCAGCAGCCGTCCGTTCGCGCGCCGCGACGACCACCGCTCCGGCGGCCGTCCGCAGTCCGACCGCGGTGGCTTCAACCGTGACCGCGGCGGCTTCGGTGCCGGCCGTGACCGCGAGGACCGTCGCCCGGGCGGTTTCGACCGCGACGACCGCAAGCCGCGCTGGAAGAACTGACGCCGCACCGGCGGTAGTCGACCGCCGGCCCGGCTGAACGTACGAAGGGCCCGCTCCGTCCCCCCGGAGCGGGCCCTTCGCGTTTCCCCGGCAGCCTCGCGTTTCCCCGCGCCGGCCCCCCGGGGCGTTGTTCTGGGAGTGAGAATAACCTGTGGCGCGCGGGCGCCGCGGTCCCGTAGCGTCGCGGCCATGAGCAGCAGACTGCACGATGTGGCGCGAGTGAACGAGGAGATCGCCGAGCGGGGGAGCTACCGGACGGCCGGGGGCGAACTCGTGCAGGTGGGGGAGGAGTTGGGGGCGGCGCGGGCCGGCACGGTGTCCTACGCGCCGGAGGGGCTGGACGCGCTGCTGGCGGCGGGCGACCGCGGGCCGGGGCCGGCGGCCGGACGGATCGAGGTGACGGCCGAGGGCAGCATCCAGGCCGCCCGCCGACTGGTCGGGGCCGGGGCGGGGCCGGTCGGGGTGCTGAACTTCGCCTCCGCGCGCAACCCCGGCGGCGGCTACCTGCGCGGCGCCCGCGCCCAGGAGGAGGACCTGTGCCGCAGCGCGCTGCTGTACAGCTGCCTGCGGGAGGCGCCGGACTACTACGAGGCGCACCGGGCCTCCACCGACCTCCGGTACAGCCACCGGGTGATCGTCTCGCCGGCGGTGCCGGTGATCCGGGACGGGCGCGGAGAACTGCTGGCGCAGCCGTACCCCGTCACCTTCCTGACCTCGCCCGCGCCCAACGCCGGGCAGCTGGAACGGCGGTCGGCCGGTGCGGACGTCCGGGGCGTGCTCGCCGAGCGGGCCGTGCGGGTGCTCGCGGCGGCCGCCCGGCACGAGGTGCGCGCGCTGGTGCTCGGGGCCTGGGGCTGCGGGGTGTTCCGCAACGACCCGGCGCAGGTCGCCGAGGCCTTCGAGGGGGCGCTGGCCCGGTACGGGGCCGCCTTCGATCAGGTGGTGTTCGCGGTCTGGGACCGCTCGCCGGTCTCGGCGAACCGGGCCGCCTTCGAGGCCCGGTTCACCGCGGGGTGACCGTCCGGCAGCCGGCTACTTCCGGCGGGCGGCGAGCGCCGTGGCGGCCGTGGAGGCCGCCGCGACCACGCCGGTGACGGCGAAGACGGACGGCCAGGCGCCGATCCGCTTCGCCAGCGGGTGCGAGCCGCCGAAGGCCGCCACGTACAGGCCGGTCAGCGCCGCCGCGGTGCCCGCGCCCGCGCTGCGGCGCCACTGCGCGGCGGCCCCGGCACCGGCCACCGCCAGCACCGCGCCGCCCAGTTCGCGCCGACCGCTCCACCGGGCGACGCCGTAACCGCCGACCAGACCGCTCGCCGCGGTCAGCGCGGCGGGCGCGGCGGCCGTGAACACGTTCGGGACCTTCGCCATCGTCGACTCCACTCGTGGGGGCTGTGTCGTTTTCCGACCATAACCCGGTGAACGAACGGGGCCGCCGGGGCCTCCCGCCGGAGCGCGGGCAGCGCCGACAGCGCCGTCCGCCGGAGCGCCGCCGGGCCTCCTACCGGAACGCCTCCGCGGGCGTCTGCCCCGGCACCGTGGCGGCCAGCCGGCGGGCGGCCTCCGCCGGGTCGAGCACCCGCTCCAGCCGCAGGTCGCCCGGGACCTCCTGGATGAACCGCCCGGCCGACCAGCTCCGCTCGTACGGCAGCGGCTCCAGGACCAGGGTGCGCACGCCGTCCACCACCGGGATGTCGCTCGGCGTCCCCTCGTTCCACACCCAGGAGCCGTCCGGCGCGACCAGGTTGAAGGCGCCGGTGGCGACCACCCGGCGGCCGTCCAGGAACGCCGTCCGGGCCAGTGCCACCACCTCCCGGTCCTGCGGGGTGCCGGGCAGGTGGCCGCCGCCGATCAGCACGTCGGCGAGCAGGGTGTGCAGCTGGAAGGTGTCGCTCAGGCCGCTCATCCGCAGCAGGTAGCCGGTGCCGGTGGGGCGGTCGAGCACCAGCAGCGGCTCGTCGTCCAGCATCAGCGCCAGGTGGACCAGGCCCTTGAAGTCGTGCTGCTCGCCCTGGTAGCGGTCGAACAGCTCCAGGATCACCTCGGTCACGCCCGAGGCGCGGGCCTCGGCCCGGACCTCCGGGTGCGCGTACACCGCCCAGGCCGCCTGCTGCCACAGGTGCAGCGTCCACCAGGCGACCACGGCCAGGTGGGCGTGCCACTCGTCCAGGTGCGCCGGGTCGGCGATCCGCTCGTGCGCCTCGGCCGGATCGTCCTCCTCCGCGCCGGGCAGCGGGCCGCCGCCGGTGGAGACCCAGCGCCGCACCAGCAGCTGCGCGCCGGTCAGCGCCCCGCGCAGTCCGGCCAGCACCGGGCCGGAGCAGGCGACCGGGTCGGCGCCGTGCTCCACGCAGGCGCCCACCACCATGGCCAGGTGCGCCCGGGGGAACGGCGGGGCGTCCGGCAGCAGGGCGGCCAGCCGGGGCCCGGCCGCTGCCTGCTCCGCCGGGTCGGCCGTGCCGAACAGCCCGCCGACCAGCCCGAGGGCGGGCCCGAACTGCTCGTCGTCCCCGGCCGCGACCACGGCCTCCAGGGCGGCCACGGCTTCGGAGAAGGTGGGCTGTTGACGGTGCGACGGTATCTGCTCGGTGGACATTCGCCGCAGCATAGGGGGCGGAGCCGGTCCGGCGGAAACTCCTCCGCGCCCCGGCCCGCCCGGGCCGTACGCGGGCCCCTGTCGGTGCCCGGTGGCAGACTTCGACCGTGACGGACTCCGAGATCACCGACGGCAGCTACCTGGTCCGCAACGTCGGGAGCGGCCTGCTGCTTCAGGTCGCCGAAGCCTCCCGGCGCAGCGGTGCCCGGATCGTCCTCGGCGCGGACGACGGCAGTGAGGCCCAGCTCTGGCGCCTCGCCGCCGTCCACCCGGGCGGCGCGCTGTTCCACATCGAGAACGCCGGCAGCGGCAAGCGCCTGGACGTCACCGGCGCCTCGACGGACGACGGCGTCCGGATCCAGCAGTGGTCGGCCAACGCCTTCGGTGCCCAGGAGTGGCTGCTGGAGGCCCACGTGGACGCCCCGGGCACCTACACGGTCACCAGCTTCATCAGCGGCAAGCCCCTGACGGCGGGCGACACCCCGGAGGCCGACGTCCACCAGAGCGAGGACGTCGACGCCCCGGCCCAGTGGTGGCGCTTCGAGCGCCGGGAGGGCTGAAGGCCCGTCAGTCCGCGAGGTTGGCGCGGGCGGCGTCGAGTTCGGCGTCCGTCGTGCCGTGGTGGCGGAGGTAGCCGGGGATCGTGCCGTGGTGGTCGTGGATCCAGGCCAGGGAGGAGACCAGGAGCTCGGCGTCGACCGGGCGGGAGAGGCGCTCGGTGCCGGTCTCGTCGAGGTACGGGGTGGGGCCCTTGTCGAGGCCGAGGCCGATGTTGGAGAGCAGGAAGTCGGCGGTGATCTCGGCCTCGGAGGCGCCCAGCAGGGACTGGAGGACGGCGATGGTGAGCCCGGTGCGGTCCTTGCCGACGGCGCAGTGGACGACGGCGGCCAGCGCGTCCGGAGCGGCGAGGCGGCGGACGACGGCGGCGAGCGAGGGGCCGGCCGTCGAGGCCATGAAGGGGTAGAGGGCGGCCTGGTCCTCGGGCCAGGGCCGGTCGGCGTCCTCGGGGTGCGGGGGAAGGGTCGGCAGACCGAGGGTCTCGTGGTCGAGGCAGTGCCGCTGGTCCGGCCAGGCCTCCAGCTCGTACGCGCTGCGCAGGTCGAAGACCGTCCGCAGGCCGAGGGCCTTGAGCCGCCGGGCGCCCTCCTCGGTGAGGGTGTGGAAGGACCCGGAGCGGTACAGCACGCCCCGGCGGAGGGCGCCGATCCCGCCCGCGTCACGGAAGTTGCGCACACCGGGGATGTCGATGAAGGCGTCGGTCATGGCCACCACGGTACGGGCGGGCGCGGGCGGGAGGAAGGAGGAGTGCGACGTCGGCGGCCCGGCGGGAGGACACCGTCCGAAACCGGCCCCCGCCGGTGGGCGACCGGCTGCTCAGCGCCCGCCCGAGACCTCCAGGAACGCCCCGGTGGTGTACGAGGCCGCCGGGGAGAGCAGGAAGAGGATCGCCTCGGCGACCTCCTCCGGCTGCCCGCCGCGCCCCATCGGCAGGCCGGGCGCGACCCGGTCGACCCGGCCGGGCTCGCCGCCGAGCGCGTGGATGTCGGTGTGGATCAGCCCCGGCCGCACCGCGTTGACCCGGATGCCCTCGGCGGCGACCTCCAGGGCGAGGCCGCGGGTCATCGAGTCCACCGCGCCCTTGGCGGCCGCGTAGTCGACGTACTCGTTCGGCGAGCCGATCCGGGAGGCGGCCGAGCCGACGTTGACGATGGCGCCGCCCCGCCCGCCGTGCCGGGTGGACATCCGGCGGACGGCCTGGGCCGCGCACAGGAACGGGCCGGTGATGTTGGCGGCCCAGATCCGGGTCAGCCGGTCCTCGTCGATCTCCTCCAGCCGGCACTGCTTCTCCAGCGTGCCGGCGTTGTTCACCAGCCCGGTGAGCGGGCCGAGCTCGTCGTCCACGGTGGTGAACAGCCGCTCCACCTCGGCGGTGCGGGTGACGTCGGCGCGGACCGCGAGGGCGGTGCCGCCGTCGGCCCGGATGGCGTCCACCACGGCGGTCGCCGAGGCCTCGTCCGTACGGTAGTTGACGCAGACCCGGTAGCCGCGGCGGGCGGCCAGCAGGGCGGTGGCGGCTCCGATGCCGCGGCCGGCGCCGGTGACGATCAGGACCTCGTCGGTGGGAGTGGTCGACATGGACCGTACGCTACCCGGCGGCCGGGCGGCCCGGACCGGAATTCGCTCGCCCGGCGGGGCCCGTTCGGCGAGGATGCCCGGACGAGGATGCGGTGCCAGCCCGTCCGTCCGAGAGGAGTCCGCCGATGTCCACCACGACCGCTGTTCCCGGCGTCGCCTCCGTTCCCGGTGTCGCCTCCGTTCCCGGCACGGTGCTGCTCTCGGGCATCGTCGGCTCCACCGCGTACGGCTTCGCCCACGCCGGCTCCGACCTCGACCGGCTGGGCCTGTTCGCCACCCCCACCGAGGAGTTGCACGGCCTGCACCGCCCGGCCGAGTCCCAGGTCACCACCGCGCCCGACGTCACCCTGCACGAGGCCGCCAAGTGGTGCCGGCTGGCGCTGGGTTGCAACCCGACCGCCTCCGAACTGGTCTGGCTGCCGGACGAGCTGTACGAGGTCCGCACCCCGCTCGGCGACGAACTGGTCGGCCTGCGCGCGGCCTTCCTCAGCGCGCCGGCCGTGCGGAAGGCCTACCTCGGCTACGCCGACCAGCAGTTCCGCAAGCTGCTGACCCGCGACACCGCCGACCCGGCCGCCCGCCGCCGGGCCGCCAAGCACGCCCGGCACCTGGTCCGGCTGGTCGAGCAGGCCGTCCGCCTGCACGAGACCGGCCGCAACCTGATCCGGCTGCCCGACCCCGAACGCATCCGCGAACTCGGCGAACGCATCGCCGACCGCCCCGCCCTCGCGGAGGGCCTGCTCGCCGACGCCGCCGACCGGCTGGCCGGCCGAGGTGTCCTTCCCACCGCCCCCGACCAGCGCCCCGTCGAGGCCTGGCTCCGCCGGGTCCGCGCCGTTCACTACACCCCGCCTCAAGTCCCGCTCCACGAGCCCGGCACGCCCGCGCAATCCACTGGCGGAGCCCTGGGCCCCACCGGGTAGGATCGCCGTGGTCCTTCCGCCCGGGCATCCGGGCGCGCCGGGACCGCGGGCCACTAGCTCAATTGGCAGAGCTGCGGACTTTTAATCCGTAGGTTCAGGGTTCGAGCCCCTGGTGGCCCACCTGGTCGAGGCGAGTCCGGGCGTCCTCCCTTCGGGGAGGGCGCCCTTCGTCGTGATCGGCGCGGTACCGGCGCGGCGCAGGGCGGGGCGCGGCGGGCGACGTGTCATCCGGCGGGGCCGCGGCGGGAGTTCCGCCGTTCGGCGACCCGGCGGAGGCGGCGCTCGGCGGCTCCGCCGGCCGGGTCCCGAAGGGCCGGGCCGGATCATCGGCGAGGTCGTCGCGGAAAGAGTCCACAGGACAGTTCGTGTCCAGGTGGACCGTGAATTCTCGGACATCCGGACGAACAGCCCCCAAAGGGCGGCAATTTCACCCGGGCTGCTCCGGCTCCCCTGAATCCCGTACGCCAGGTGCGGTTCGGATCCGACGAAATTGCTCCACAGATGGGCGTTTGTCCCGCAAGAGGGGTGAACGGGGGGCAATGTCATAGCGAAATGGACGCGGTGTAACCCGCGTCACACCGAAGGGTCGTTGACCGGGGACGGTCAATGAATCAATACTCTCGACAAGCAGCTGCCGTATCACCCGTCCGCACAAAATTTCACCGAATCATCCGGGGTTGAGAGGTTTCGCGGACGCGAAGGCTCAACGGGTGGGGTCGAGCCGACGGAAGAGTCCGACCCGCTTTCGGTCCTGGAATTCGCCGGGTTCCACGCGGTGCCCGGGGGGCCGCGATCGGCGCGGTGTGTCGATGTTGTGTGCACTGGGTTTGCCTTTCGTCATGACCAGGGTCGCGGCCCACTTTCTCGGTTTCCCTGACGGCCGTCACCGACCTGCGCGAGCACGACCGTGCAGGCGCGCGGGCGGATTCGATCTCCGGTGGAAAGAGGCAGGAAAAGTGATTCTCGACAATGCTCTCGTCCGGTACTACGAAGAGATCCGTTCAGTCCTGCGGGACCTCCTGGGCGGCCCGGAGAAGGCCGACGCCGAAGGTTTCACGCCGGGCGTCGAACTGCCCGAACTCACCGAGGCCATGCGCAAGTACCTCGCGGTCTCCGGCCTCGGCCACGCGGCCATGCCGTCGTACCGGGGCCGGAACCTCGCGCTGCTCGACCTCACGCGCAACCCGGCCACCATGACGACCAAGACCTTCGCCTCGCTGGTCATCGTGGCCAGGGCGGTCCGCTTCGTCCAGGACACCGGCCGGCGGGTCACCATCGTCACGCCGTCCTCCGCCAACAAGGCCATCGCCATGCGCGACGCGGTGCTCCGGGCCGTCCGGACCGGCCTGGTGGACGCCGACCGGCTCAACGTCATCACGGTGGTCCCCGAGGGGGCGGTGGCCAAGCTGCGCAGCTCCGAGCTGTTCACCGACCCCGGGCTGCGGGCGCGCAACCCGATCGCGGTGTACGGGGGCGAGGAACCCGGCACCGTGAAGGCCATCGCCCTCGGGCTGGTCGACGAACACCGGAGCGCTCTGGAGAAGGAGTGCGAGACCAACCTCTGGTACACCCTCCAGCTGGAGAACTACCTGGCGGCGGACGTGGTCAGGGCGCTGGCCGAGGCCGACCTGTTCCCCTCGGCGCCCGGCGAGGCCCGGCTGCACGTGCACTCGGTCTCCAGCGCCTACGGGCTGCTCGGCCACGCCCACGGCCGCAGCCGGCTCCCCGCGGACGTCCGCTCCCGGACCCTGCCGCCGCACTACTTCCTGGTGCAGCACCTGGGCGCTCCCGACATGGTGCTCAGCCTGTACAACGAGGGCTCCACCGACACCGGGAACCTCCCGGCGTACTCCTACGACGCGGAGACGGGACTGTTCACGCAGAGCGCCGACCCGCGGTACCCCGCGCAGACCTTCGATCCGGGGGAGACCCTCGACCCGACCTTCTACACCCGCAACCCGCCCACCTCGCCCCGGATGAACGAACTCATCCGCACCCAGGGCGGCGGCGGCATCGTCGTCTCGCTCGCGGAGTGCCTCGGCCGCTACGGGCAGGTGCGCTCGCTGCTCGGGGAAGCCGGCGTGCGGCTGCCCGCGAACCCCACCGCGCTGCGCGAGTGGTCCCTGGTGATGGCGATGACGGGCCTGCTCAACGCCGTCGACCGGGGGCTGGTGCCCGAGACCGACATCCTCGTGCACGGCTCCGGCAGCTACTCGGCGACGGACTACGGCCACCTCACCGTCCGGGACCTGCACCCGGTGGCCACCGCCGAGGACCTGCGGCGCGTCGTGCTGGACGCCACGCCCTCCGCCTGACCGCTCGGGCGGGGCCCCGCCCGCCCGTGCCGGGGCCCCGCTCCGCCGCCGTCCTGCTCGCCACAGACGACCCGCTCGCCACCGACGACCCGCCGAGGTGATAGCCCCGTGGTCCCTGCCGTCCCGCCCCCGCGCGCCACGCCGCACCAGCGGCTGCGCATGCACACCGGTTACCACTGGCGCAACAGCGGCAACCGGGTCCTGACCACCGCACGGACCGCCTGGGACACCCGGGACGGGGCCGGCTTCCCGGCCGTCCGCTCGGAGGCCGGGGGACTGTCGGTGAGCTACGCGGGCCTCGCCGAAGGCCTCGCGTACACCCTGGAGTTCACCGAGCTCCGACGCGACGCCGACGTCCACGGCGTCCGGCGCCGGACCGGCCGGCTCACCGGAGCGGCCCTCCGGGACCCCGCCCGGCTGCCCGACGCGGACATCGTCATCGTCGGTACGAGCGCCGAGCGCGCCCGCGCGCTGCCGCGCGAGGCCTCCCTCATCGTGCCGATGCGGGTGCACTTCGTGATCGACTTCGACGCGGACCCCGACACCGTCCGGCAGCGCATCTCCAAGCGCGAGCGCCAGCAGTTCAAGCACGACCTGCGCGACCACGCCTGGACCTGGGGGCTCAGCCGCGACCCGGCTTGGTTCGACCACTTCTACGACCGGCTCTACCGCCCCACCATGTTCCAGCGCCACGGGGACCGGGAGCGCACCGAGACCAAGGACGTCTCCTACGAGTGCCTCTTCCGCGGCGGCCGGATGTTCGTCCTGCGGCAGGACGGCGAACCGATCGGCGGAGCGCTCTGCCACTGGGACCGGGCATCGGGGACGATGACCCTGCGCCTGCTGGGCGTGGTCGACGGCGCGCGGGAGCACTACGACAGCGGCGCCTTCAAGGCGATCTACCACTTCCTCATCGACTGGTGCGCCCGCCACGGCGTGCGCCGCCTCGACTTCCAGGGCACCGAACCCTTCGTCAGCAAGGGCACCTACCAGTGGAAGCGGCGGTTCGGAACCAGCGTGCTGCCGCCGCCCAACCACTTCGGCGCCAAGCGGCTGTGGCTGCAGGTCCGCGCCGACACGCCGGAGGTGCGGGACTACCTGGTCGCCAATCCGGTCCTGGCCGAGCGGACGGACGGGACCCTGGAGGCGGTCTACTTCCGCGACGCGCGGCGTGCCCCCCGGCTCGACTACTCCGCCAAGTCCCCGGGAGTGGCGGGGGTGCGCGAGGTGGACCTCGACGCATTCCTCGCCGGCGCGGCGCGCGGGCCCGCCGGAAGGGCCCGCAGATGACCGCCCCGTGGTACGGCACCGCGCCGCCGCCGCTCGACAACCGGCTCGAACTGCCCGCCGTCCAAAGGGAACTGGCCCGGGTGGAGGACGGCGAGTACGCCCGGGTGGTGCCGGTCGCGTCGTCCCTGCGGCCCGTCATGCTGCCGCGTTCCTCCTACGACGAGCTGTTCACCGCCACCGCCGACCTGCTGGCGCTGCTGCGCCGCACGCTGCTGGAGCGCGCTCCGACGGCGGCCGGCCGGATCGCCGCGCTCGGTGCCGACGAGCGGATGTACCCCCTCGTCATGGACGGCCCGGCCGAGGAGGACTACGCCACCTGCATCGCCCGGCCCGACGTCATGGTGGGCGCCTCCGGCCCCAAATTCCTGGAGTTCAACATCGGCTCCGGCATCGGCGGGGTGGTGGACACGGCACTGCACACCGCCGCGTGGGTGGCGGCGTTCGGCGGCCCGGAGCGGATGCCCTTCGACGCGGTCGATCCGCTCGCGGTGCGCGACGAGCTCTTCGTGCGCGCCGTCCGGGCCCTGGGCGTCGAGCCCGCGGTCGCGATCGTCGGCACGCTCCGGGACTTCGGCGGTCCCCCCAGCCGCTACTTCGAGATCCAGGAGGAGTCGCTGCGCCGCCGCGGCCTGGCGGCCGAGACGTTCGAGCCGGAGGACCTGCTCGACGGACTCGGCCTGCCGGGAGAACCCCGCTACCGGCTCGGGCTGCGCCACTTCACGATCCTCGAATGGCTCGGCCACGGCATCGACCTCGGGCCGGTGCGGACGGCCCTGGACGCCGGCGTGCGGTTGATCGCGAGCCAGACCGCGTACCTGATCGCCAACAAGAAGGTGCTCGGCTGGGTGTCCGAGGGACGGCCGTGGATGACGGACCGGGACCGGCGGACCGTCGAGCGCTACCTGCCGTGGACCCGCGTGGTCGGGGACCGGCCCGTCGAGCGGCACGGCCGGACCGTGCCGCTCCCGGAACTGCTCCTGGAGCGCCAGGAGGAGTTCGTGCTGAAGCCCGCCATCGGGATGAGCGGGCAGCAGGTCCTGGTGGGCCGCTCGTGCCCGCCGCAGGCCTGGCGGGCGGCGGTGACCGCGGCCGCCGCGGCGCGGGACCACATCGTCCAGGAGTGGGTGGAACCCGTGCCGTACCGGATGGAGTTCGCCGGTCCGGACGGATCCGGCAGCCACCAGGCCGAGGTGGTGCCGGTCTTCAGCCCCTTCCTGTTCGACGGGCGGGCCGCCGGCTGCATGGTGCGCTACCTCCCGCCCGACCGGGACGGCGTGGTCAGCATCCACGGCCACGGAGCCCTGTCGAACGTGGCGTTCGCACTCCGCTGACCCCCGCGACTCTCCCCAGGAGGACGACATGACGACCTACTCGCGTGCCGACTACGGCCCGGTGTCCGTGTCCTACACGGCCGAACTCGACGGCGGCGGCAACACCTTCGGCCGGGCGTACGAGCCGTTCGTCCGGTCCCGGTTCGGCCGGGTCGGATCGGTCTTCGAGTGGTGCGCCGGCCCCGGGTTCATCGGCTTCTCCCTGCTGGCGGCCGGCCTGTGCGATTCGGTCGACCTGGGCGACGTGAACCCCGCCGCCGGGGACGCGGTCGAGCGGACCATCGCCGAGAACGGTCTGCGCGGCCGCGCCCGCTTCCACCTCTCCGACGGCTTCGACGACGTGCCGGCGGACCTCCGCTGGGACCTGATGGTCGGCAACCCGCCGCACGTCAACCAGGACGCGGCCGCCTCGGACTACCAGCGTTCCCACTCGCCGCTGATCTGGAAGGACACCGACTGGGCCATCCACGGTGCCTTCTACGACGCGGCGGCCGAGCGGCTGCGGCCCGGCGGCTCGGTCCTCATCCAGGAGAACCACCGGTTCTCCGCCCCGGAGGACTTCACGGAGATGGTCGGGAAGGCCGGCCTGGAGGTCGTCGGCGCCTTCGGATGCGGCGAGGGCCGCGAGGACTACTACTTCCTCTGGTCCCGGCTGCCCGGGTCCCGGACGTCCTGAGGCCCCCGCTCCGGGCACCCGTTCGACGCCGACCACCGGACACCACAGCGCGAGGAGAGCGCATCATGCCGCGTCCCACGACGAATCCCGTGATCACCTGGATCTACCAGTCCGAGGACCTCGACCCCGCGGGGGTCGAGGCGTTCGAACGGGGCATCACCCGGCGCTACTCGGCGCTCTCCCGGCCCCGCGGCCTCGACTTCCGGGTGATCAGCGCCACCGAACTGGTGCCGTCCTGCGTGGGTGGCAGGCCGGTCCTGCGCCACGGCGACGAGGACCTGCTGGAGCGGCGGCAGTGCTTCATCGTCGAGGACATGGCCACCGACCCGCAGGGCCTCCAGGCGCTGCGGGCCGTCTACCGCACCATCGAGGCGAGCGACTCCGTCCTGCTCAACCGCTCGTACACCGGCCCCGACTACCTGGAGCGCGACAAGCTCGCGCAGCTCCAGCACGCCGCCGGCCTGGGCATCCGGACCGCGGACACCGTCGCCGTGCCGCCCGGCAGGTACGCCCGGCGGGTGCTCGGGGAGGTGCGGCGCGGGCTCGGCGACGGCCCCTACATCGTCAAGCCCCGTGAACTGACCGGCGGTTACGGCGTGCTGCGGGTCGACTCCGAGCAGCAGCTCGGCGCGGTGGTCGACCTCGTCGCCCAGGCCGTCGGCGGGTACCTGGTGCAGCCGCTGATCCCGCACTCCGGCGACATGCGCGTCTTCATGGCCGACGGCGAGGTCGTCTCCTCGCTGACCCGCCGCCCCCGCCCCGGCGGCTACCTGGCGAGCGTCAGCCAGGGCGGGTCCGTGGAGGTGAACCGGGACCACGACCAGGTCGCGGACCAGTGCGCCCGCATCGCCCGGGACCTGCGGGCCGAGTGGATCTGCGTGGACTGGCTGATGACGGACTCCGGTCCGGTCCTCAACGAGTGGAGCACCGCTCACGGCGGCTTCACGGTGATGCCCGAGCCGGAACTCGGCAGGGTCGCCGACGCCTTCTTCGGCTGGATAGGCCGACGCTTCGAGGGGAAGCCGCCCGGCCGCTGAGCCCGGGACGGTCCGCGGGCCCGTGCCGCACCCGCCCGACAGAGCGGGCGCGGCCCGGGCCCTGCCCGTCGTCCGGACCGGGTCTCAGGCCCCGGCGGCCGGGCCGAACGCCCGGCGCAGCCGGACCGTCCAGACGATCACGGCCGCGAGCGCGATCGAGGCCACCGCCGTGGCCATCCCGGCCTGGATGCCGACGGAGACGGTGATGCTGCTGGCCACCAGCGCGCCGAGCGGGACGCCCAGGCCCGAGGACAGCATCCGGCGGGTGGTGTTGACGCGGCCCTGGAGCTCGGGCGGCGTCACCTCCTGGGAGTAGGTCATCGTGTTCACCAGGACGACGAGGTACGCCGTTCCCCACACGGCCAGGGCCACCAGCGCGACCAGCCAGTTCGAGGTGAGGACGACGACGAGGCCGAGCAGCGCCCCGACCGGCAGCACGCCGAGGAGCAGCGGGAAGGCCTCGAAGCGCCGCCGCAGCCGGGGCAGCAGCAGGGAGCCGCCGATGCCGCCGGCGCTCCAGGCCATGTAGAGCAGGCCGATCCGTCCGTCGGAGCCGTGGATGCCCAGCGCGCGGTCGGCGAAGACGACCAACTGGCCGACGATGGCGCCGCCGGAGAACGACTGGAGGGTGCCGACCACGGTCATGATCCGCAGCGTGGGGTGGCCCGCCAGGAACCGCAGCCCCTGGCCTATGGACTCCTTGAAGCCCGGTCGCTCGGTGCCCGGGGCGGCGGTCCGCGGCGCGACGTTGACGACCGCCCTGATGAACAGCGCCGACACGGCGAAGCTCAGGGCGTCGAGGGCGAGCGTGCCGGCCGGGCGGAACAGCGCGATGAGGCCGCCCGCCACGGCGTTGCCGACGATGCGGACTACGGTCTCCGCCCCGTAGAGGGCGCTGTTGGCCTGGGTCAGGCCCTCCTTCCCGACGATGTCGGGGACGAAGCCGTAGACGCCCGCGTCGAAGAACAGGGCGAGGCCGGCGGACAGGAACGCCACCAGCATGACGTGCCATGCCGTCAGCGCCCCCAGGGCCCAGGCCAGGGGCACGGTGGCGAGGCAGAGGGCGTTGAGCCAGTCGGTGGCGATCATCAGGGTGCGGCGGTCCACGCGGTCCGCGACGGCGCCCGCGATCAGGCCGAAGGCCAGGTAGGGCAGCGTTCCGGCGGCCGCGACCAGGGAGACCAGCAGCGGCGACCCGCTCTCCTGGAAGACCAGGACGGGGAGCGCCACGGTGGTGATGGCGGACCCGAGGCCGGAAACGGCGCGGGAGAGCCAGAAGTTGCGGAACCCCTCGATGCGGCGGAGGGGGATCGCCTGCGCGGTTGACATCTCGTGATCGGTTTCCGTTCCTTCGGTGACGGTGACGGTGACGGTGAGTGGTGCTGGCGGCGGCGCGGCGCGGCCCGGGCGGCGGGTGATCTCCTCGCGCCGGGGCGAATTCTGACGGCCCGACATTTCGCGCCGGGCGTCGCCGGTCCGGTGTGCCGCGGTGCCGCCGCGGTGGGGCGGGCGGCCGAAAGAAACGGTCGACACCCGGACCCGGGCCGGTGGCCGGGTGGGTGTCGACCGGAGCCGAGGGGGGTCTTCGCGGGGCCCGGGAGGGCGGGTTGTGCTTGCCGGGCCGCTCGTTGTCGGCGGACACGGGGGGTGCCGGCGTTCGGGCGGGCCGACGGTGACGTCTCCACAGCGCGGTGTCTCGGGCGGCCGGTTCGGAAATCACGAAACATTCGGCACTGTAACAGTTCGTTGCGCTCATGACACCCGTGTGCGGCGCATCGCGGATCTCCACGCGGCGCGGGCCGCGGGGGAGTGCGGCGAGCTCCGGAGCGGTCGGGGGGCGGGACGTCGCACAGTGGCGTGAGTCACGCTGGAATCGGGCGATTTCGGCTGTTCTGTCTGGATGTTGTCCGTTGATTGGTGGGATTGCCTCCGGGCCGGAGGTCGGTGATCGTGTCGGGCCTAAATATGATCGGAAGCCACGATCGTCGGTTAGTGGTGACGGTCGTATGTGCAACCTGGGAACGGTCCGGACCGTCTCTCTGTGTGCGGTGCGCCGGATCGTCAGGGGCGTCGCTTCCGTCGGTGAAAGGTACGCGCATGTCAGGTCGGAGGGGCGAGAGCCCGGCTCGGGGCGAAGGCGTGCCCGCGACGGAAGACGCCGCGGGCTCCGTGCCCTCCCCGCGTGCCGGCGGCCGGGCGGAGGCCCGTCGCGCCGCCCAGGGCAAGGGCGGACGCGGCGGTGGCGGCGGCGGGAAGGCGGAGGCCGCGTCGGCGGGTGGTGGCCGGGCCGCCGCCCGCAAGAGCGCCAAGCCCAAGAAGAACGTGAAGAAGATCGTCGCCTGGTCGACGGCGGGCGTGCTGGTGGTCATCGCCGGCGTCGGCGGCGCGATCTACCTCAAGCTGAACGCCAACATCAAGTCCTTCGACGCCGACGCGATAGCCCGCAACCGCCCTCCGGAGGCGAAGGCCGACGCGGACGGCAACAAGCCGGTCAACATCCTGCTGATCGGTTCGGACAGCCGCGGCAAGAACAACGCGGACCTCGGCGGCGGCGAGGACGGCGGCGCCCGTTCGGACACCACGATCCTGTTGCACGTCTACGCCGATCACAAGCACGCCGTGGGGATCTCGATACCGCGCAACGCCAAGGTCGAGCTGCCGTCCTGCAAGCTGCCCAACGGCAAGTGGACCAAGGGCGGCAACACCGATCTGTTCAACGCCGCGTTCTCGATGGGCGGCAGCGACGACGGCAACCCGGCCTGCACCCAGAACACGGTGGAGAAGCTCACCGGCATCCGCGTCGACCACACCCTCGTGGTCGACTTCAACGGCTTCGCCTCGATGACCTCGGCCGTCAACGGCGTGGACATCTGCCTGCCGAAGCCGATCTACGAGGGTGACATCAACCCCAAGCTGAAGAAGAAGGGCGACCTCGTCCTTCCGCAGGGCAAGCAGACCGTGGAGGGCCAGAAGGCGCTCGACTACGTCCGGCTGCGGCACGGCATCGGCGACGGCTCGGACATCGGCCGGATGAAGCGCCAGCAGGCGTTCCTCGGTTCGCTCGCCAGCAAGATCAAGAAGGATGGGATGAACCCCACCACCCTTCTGCCGCTGGCCGACGCGGCGACCAAGTCCCTGGTCGTCGACCCCGGCCTGGACTCCGCCGACAAGCTGCTCTCCTTCGGCCTGTCGCTGAAGAACATCGACATGCACGACCTCAAGTTCGTGACGGTCCCGTGGCGTTACCGCACCCAGGACCAGGACCTCGACCTGGTCCAGGCGGACGCCGGCAAGCTCTGGGAGACCCTCAAGGCCGACCAGACCATCGACGGCCAGAACGCCACCGGTCAGCAGCCGGACGCCCCGGCCGACGGCACCAGCCCGGCCCCGCAGCAGCCCGCGCCGCCCACCACCCCGGCCGCCCCGGCCGCGGACACCGCCAACTCGGCGATCAGGGTGGCGGTCTACAACGGAACGAGCGTCAACGGCCTGGCCGGCAAGGCGACCGAGCAGTTGAAGGGCGCCAAGTTCGCCGCCAGCACGGCGGGCCAGGCGGCGAGCACCAAGTACAAGACCACCACGATCGAGTACGGATCCGGGCAGAAGGCGAACGCCGAGAAGGTCGCCGCGCTGTTCCCGGGCGCCGGCCTGGAGCCCAGCAGCGCCCGGGGCATCTCGGTGATCGCCGGCCAGGACTTCGCCGCCGCGATGGGGATGGCCACCGGCGCCCCGGCCGGCGGCGGCGCGACGGCCGCCACCCCGGGCATCCCGGCGCCCCCGCAGCCGCTGCCGACCACCATCACCAACGACGCCCGTTCCGCGGACGACGACATCTGCGCGAACACCAGCTACGGCAGCGGCGGCTGACCGAACCCACCGGGTACCACGGGGACGACCCCCGGGCCGGCGTCCTCCGGGGCGCGCGGGCCCGGGGGTCGTGCCATGGTGGGCCTGGGGCCGTACGTCCCGGGGCCGAACGCCCCCGGGCGGGGACCCAGCGGTCACCGCGAAAGGCGGACCCATGCCCGAGATCGCCCTCCAGTTCGACATCGCCGCGCCCCGGGCCGTGGTGCTCGCCGCGCTCACCACGCACGACGGGCTGACCTCCTGGTGGACCACCGGCGTGGACCGGGACGGCGACGTCCTGCTGTTCGACTTCCCCGACGTCCCCGAGCCGTTCCGGCTGCGGGTGGAGCGGGCCGACCCGGACCGGGTGGTGTGGACCAACGCCGGTTCCTTCCCGCCGCACTGGGCCGGCACCTGGATCAGCTGGGACCTGGCCGAGCCGCCCGCGGTCCCCGGCGTCCACGCGGCCCCCGGTGTCCCGTCGGCGGCCCCCGACCGGTCGGCGGCCCCTGAGGCCCCCGAGGCCCCCGCCGCCCCGGACCGGCCCGCCGCGTCCGGGCGCACCCGGCTGCTGTTCCGGCACGGCGGCTGGCAGCCGGGCAGCGAGGAGGGCGTCCCGGCGGTGGCCGGCACCTGGGCCGAACTGCTGGTCCGGCTCAAGGACTACGCGCAGAGCGGCAAGGTGCAGCCCTACTTCGTCACCGCCCACCGCCACGACGCCCCGTGAGCACTCCGTGAGCACCCCGTGGGCGCCCGGTGACGGCCCGGCGGCCGGTCGCCCGCCAGGGCGCCGTCCGGTGGCGGGATCGCGGCGGCGGGCCGATGGTGGCGGTGTACCGCCGTCGTCCGGGCCGGGCCGAACCCCAGCCCGGCCCGGCCCGGACGACGGCCCGACCGTCCCGACCACCACAGCCGGCCACCACCGCCTCCGGGAGGCCCAGCAATGCCCGTAGTCACCGATCCGTACACGCCCGGCACCCCGTGCTGGGTCGACCTGATGGCGAGCGACCAGCAGGCCGCGCTCGACTTCTACCGCGACCTGTTCGGCTGGCAGGGCGAGGTCGGCCCGGCCGAATTCGGCGGCTACGCCGTGTGCCTGCTCAACGGCCGGCCGGTCGCCGGGATCATGGCGCAGATGGCGCCCGAGGGGCAGCCGGTGCCGCCCGTCGCCTGGACCACCTACCTCGCCTCGGACGACGCCGACGCGGCCCGGACCTCCATCACGGAGGCCGGCGGCACCGTCCTGTACGACCCGATGGACGTCGGCACGATCGGGCGGATGCTGGTCGCCGCCGACCCGACCGGCGCGGTGTTCGGGGTCTGGCAGGCGATGGACTTCATCGGCGCCGGCGTGGTCAACGAGCCCGGCGCGCTGGTCTGGAACGAGCTCAACACCGCCGACACCGGGACGGCCGGCAGCTTCTACCAGCCGGCCCTCGGGCTGCGCCCGGCCACCATCCAGGGCATGGACGGCTACTTCTCGCTCAACGTCGGCGACCGCACGGTGGGCGGCATGCAGGCGATCCCCGGCTACCTGGCGCCCGGCACGCCCTCGCACTGGATGACCTACTTCTCGGTGGACAGCGCCGACTCCACGGTGGACGCCCTGGTCAAGGCCGGCGGCTCGGTGATCCAGCCGGCCTTCGACATGCAGTCCGGCCGGATGGCGGTGGTCCAGGACCCGCAGGGCGCGGTCTTCGCGGTCGTCGAGCCGCCCGAGGCGCAGATGCCCGACTCGCCGTAACCCCGTCCGGTCCCGTCCCGGCCGGGCCTCCGGAAGCCGCCCTTCCCGCGACGCGCCGCCGGGAAATGGGCGGCTTCCCCCCGTTCCCGGGTAAGACTGCACCCATGCTGGGGCTACCGGACGACATCCGTGCTTTCCTCTTCGACCTCGACGGGGTGCTCACCCAGACCGCGAAGGTGCACGCCGCGGCCTGGAAGGACACCTTCGACGCCTTCCTGCGCGCCGAAGCCGCCCGCACCGGCGGGCAGTTCGTCCCCTTCGACGCCGTCATCGACTACGACACCTACGTGGACGGGCGCCCGCGCCTGGACGGTACCCGCGCGTTCCTGCTCGGCCGGGGCATCGAACTGCCCGAGGGCACCCCGGAGGACCCGCCCAACTCCCGTACCGTGCAAGGGATCAGCCGGGCCAAGAACGACACCGTGCTGCGGCTGATCCGTGAGCGGGGCGTCCAGCCGTACCGGGGTTCGGTGGACTACGTGCACCGGCTGCGCGCGGCCGGGCTGCCCAGCGCCGTGGTCTCCTCCAGCGCCAACTGCCGCGACGTGCTGCGGGCGGCCGGGATCGAGGAGCTGTTCGAGGTGATCGTGGACGGCAACGTCGCCAAGGCCGAGGGCCTGCCCGGCAAGCCCGCCCCCGACACCTACCTGTACGCCGCCCGCGTCCTCGGCGTCGAACCCGCCCGCGCCGCGGTCTTCGAGGACGCGCTCGCCGGGGTCGCCTCCGGCCGGGCCGGCGGCTTCGGCGCGGTGGTCGGGGTGGACCGCACCGGCCAGGCCGCCGAACTGCGCCGGGACGGCGCGACCGTGGTGGTCCAGGACCTCTCCGAGCTCCTGGGGGAGGGGGGAGCGTGAGCGGGCGAATCATCGAGAGGCGCGTGTGGGCGAATGCCCCTGCCGAGCGCGGCGAGGTGGGTGCATGAGCGAGCGCAGCGAGCGAATCATGGAAAGGCGCGTGTGGGCGAATGCCCCTGCCGAGCGCGGCGAGGTGGGTGCATGAGTCCCGGGGACAACTTCGCGATCGACCCCTGGCAGATCACCGAACAGGGCCTCGACCTGGCCTCGATGGCCCGCGCCGAGTCCGTCTTCGCGCTGTCCAACGGGCACATCGGCCTGCGCGCCAACCTGGACGAGGGCGAGCCGCACGGCCTGCCCGGCACCTACCTCAACGGTGTCTTCGAACTGCGCCCGCTGCCGTACGGCGAGGGCGGCTACGGCTACCCGGAGTCCAGCCAGAGCGTCATCAACGTGACCAACGGCAAGATCATCCGGCTGCTGGTGGACGACGAGCCCTTCGATCTGCGCTACGGCGAACTCGTCAGCCACAAGCGCTGGTTGGACTTCCGCGAGGGCCTGCTGCACCGCGAGGCCGAGTGGACCTCCCCGGCCGGGCGGACGATCAAGGTGCGCTCCTCCCGGCTGGTCTCGCTCACCCAGCGCGCGATCGCCGCCGTCGAGTACAGCGTCGAGGCGGTGGACGGCCCGGTGCGGATCGTGCTCCAGTCCGAGCTGGTCGCCAACGAGCAGCTGCCCGGCGGCCCCGAGGGCGACCCGCGGGCCGCCGCCGTGATGGAGGCTCCGCTGCAGCCCGAGGCGCACCACGCCAGCGCCACCAAGGCCGTCCTGGTGCACCGCACCCGCTACAGCGGCATCCGGGTCGCGGCCGGGATGGACCACATCATCGAGGGCCCGGAGAAGTCCGACACCGTCGCCGAGTCCGAGGCCGACCACTGCCGGATCAGCGCCACCACCGTGCTCAAGGCCGGCCAGCGGCTGCGGCTGACCAAGTTCATCGCCTACGGCTGGTCCGGCACCCGCTCGCTGCCCGCCGTCCGGGACCAGGTGGAGGCCGCGCTGACCGCCGCCCGCTACACCGGCTGGGACGGGCTGGTCGCCGAACAGGCCGCGTTCCTCAAGGAGTTCTGGGAGACCAGCGACATCGCGATCGAGGGCGACGTCGAGCTCCAGCAGGCCGTCCGGTTCGCCGTCTTCCACGTCCTGCAGGCGGGCGCCCGCAGCGAGGAGCGGGCCATCCCCGCCAAGGGCCTGACCGGGCCCGGCTACGACGGGCACAGCTTCTGGGACACCGAGACCTTCGTCCTGCCGGTGCTCACCTACTGCCTGCCCGCCGCCGTCAACCAGGCCCTGCGCTGGCGGCACACCACCCTGCCGCTGGCCCGCGAGCGGGCCGTCCAACTCGGCCTGTCCGGCGCGGTGTTCCCGTGGCGGACGATCCGCGGCGAGGAGTGCTCCGGGTACTGGCCGGCCGGTACCGCGGCCTTCCACATCGGCGCCGACATCGCCGCCGCCGTCGCCCGCTACGTCCGGGCCACCGGCGACGCCGAGTTCGAGCGCGAGTACGGGCTCGAACTGCTCGTCGAGACCGCCCGGATGTGGCGCTCGCTCGGCCACCACGACGTGTCCGGGAAGTTCCGCATCGAGGGCGTCACCGGCCCCGACGAGTACAGCGCCGTCGCGGACAACAACGTCTTCACCAACCTGATGGCGCAGAGCAACCTGCGGGCCGCCGCCGAGGCCGCCGTCCGCCACCCGCACGAGGCCTCGCTGCTCGGCGTGGACACCGAGGAGACCGCCGCCTGGCGCGACGCGGCCGCCGCGATGTACATCCCGTACGACGAGGACCTCGGCGTCCACCCGCAGGCCGACGGCTTCACCCACCACCAGGTCTGGGACTTCGAGCGGACCCCGCCGGAGAAGTACCCGCTGCTGCTGCACTTCCCGTACTTCGACCTGTACCGCAAGCAGGTGGTCAAGCAGGCCGACCTGGTGCTCGCCATGCAGGTCCGCGGCGACGCCTTCACCGACGAGCAGAAGGCCCGCAACTTCGCCTACTACGAGCGGCTGACCGTCCGGGACTCCTCGCTCTCCGCCTGCACCCAGGCGGTCATCGCCGCCGAGGTCGGCCAGCTCGACCTCGCCTACGACTACACGGCCGAGGCGGCGCTGATGGACCTGCACGACCTCGGCGGCAACACCCGGGACGGCCTGCACATGGCCTCGCTCGCCGGGGCCTGCATCGCCCTGGTGGCCGGCTTCGGCGGGCTGCGCGACCACAGCGAGACGCTCTCGTTCCGGCCGCGGCTGCCGTCCGGGCTGATGCGGCTGAGCTTCTCGCTGCTGGTGCGCGGGCACCTGCTCGGCGTCGAGATCACCCATGAGCGCACGACGTACACGCTGCGCCGCGGCAAGGTCCTCCACCTGCGGCACGACGGCGAGGCGGTGCGGGTCGAGTCCGGTTCCCCGGTCACCCTGGCGACCACCGTCCCGCCCGCGCAGGAGCGGGTCGCCCAGCCCCCGGGCCGCGAACCCGGCCGCCGCCAGCCCCAGGCCGGCCTCGCGGCCGGCAAGCTCGGTCAGCAGGACCACCTGGCGGCCGAGTAGCCCGTACCCCGCTCACTCCTTCGGCCCGCCCCGGCTGCGCCCGCCACCTCCCCGGCGGAGGGTGCAGGTGTCCCGTGGCGACCGAAGGAGCACAGCCGTGGTGAGCGTGGCCGAACAGATGGTGGAAGTGCTCCGGCAGGCCGGGGTGGAACGGGTCTACGGCGTCGTCGGCGACAGCCTCAACCCCGTGGTGGACGCGATCCGCCGGGCCGACGGCATCAGCTGGGTGCACGTGCGCAACGAGGAGGCCGGCGCCTTCGCGGCCGCCGCCGAGGCCGAACTCTCCGGCCGGCTCGCGGTCTGCGCCGGGTCCTGCGGCCCCGGCAACACCCACCTGATCCAGGGCCTGTACGACGCCCAGCGCAGCGGCCTGCCCGTGCTCGCGCTCGCCTCCCACATCCCGTCCGGGCAGATCGGCACCGGCTTCTTCCAGGAGACCCACCCCGAGCGGGTGTTCACCGACTGCAGCAACTGGTGCGAGATGCTCTCCACCCCGGCCCAGCTGCCCCGCCTGCTGCGGGTCGCCGTCCAGCACGCGCTCGGCTCGCACGGCGTCTCGGTGCTCGCCTTCCCCGGGGACGTCGCCGCGCTGACCGCCGCCGCACCCACCGGCACCAGCCACTTCCTCACCGAGGAGGCCGTCGCCGCGCCGCCCTGGTCCCAGGTGCAGGAGCTGGCCCGGCTGCTCAACGCGGCCCGCAAGGTGGTCCTGTTCTGCGGTGCCGGGGTGCGCGCGGCGCACGCCGAGGTGATGGCGGCCGCGCAGGCCCTGAACGCGCCGATCGGCCACTCCCTGCGCGGCAAGGAATGGATCCAGTTCGACAACCCGTACGACGTCGGCATGAGCGGACTGCTCGGCTACGGCGCCTGCCACGAGGCGCTGCACTCCGCCGACCTGGTGCTGCTGCTCGGCACCGACTTCCCGTACGACTCCTTCCTGCCGCAGGCGCACACCGTCCAGGTCGACCACGACGCCACCCGGCTCGGCCGCCGCACCCCGCTCGACCTGGCCGTCCACGGCGACGTGGCCGCCACCCTGCGGGCCGTGCTGCCGCTGCTGGACGCCACCCGGGACCGCGCCTTCCTGGACGGGATGCTGCGCAAGCACTGCCGGGCGCTGGAGGACGTGATCGGCGCGTACACCCGGGACATCGAGAAGCACCTGCCGATCCACCCCGAGTACGTCGCCTCGGTGCTGGACGAGGTGGCCGCCGAGGACGCGGTGTTCACCGTGGACACCGGCATGAACAACGTCTGGGCCGCCCGCTACCTCCGGCCCAACGGCCGCCGCCGGGTGATCGGCTCCTTCCTGCACGGCTCGATGGCCAACGCCCTCCCGCACGCGATCGGCGCCCAGCTCGCCTGCCCGGGGCGGCAGGTGGTCGCGATGGCGGGCGACGGCGGGATCGGCATGCTGCTCGGCGAGCTGCTCACGGTGGCCAAGCACCGGCTGCCGGTGAAGACGGTGGTCTTCAACAACGGCGCACTGGGCATGATCAAGCTGGAGATGCTGGTCTCCGGCTACCCGGAGTCCGAGATCGACAACGGGGACGTGGACTACGCCGGGATCGCCCGGGCGATGGGCATCCAGGCCAAGCGGGTCACCGAGCCGGCCCGGGTCCGGGAGGTGCTGGCGGAGGCGCTGGAGCGGCCGGGTCCGGCCCTGGTGGACGTGGTCACCGACCCCAACGCGCTGTCCGTCCCGCCGCACATCACCGCCGCCCAGCTGAAGGGCTTCGCCCTGGCGGCGGGCCGGACGGTGCTCTCGGGCGGCGTCGGGCGCATGATCGACCTGGCCCGGAGCAACCTGCGGAACATCCCGCGGCCGTGAGCGCCGGGGGCGGGATCCTCCGGGGCCCTTGCCTCTGAGGCAAATTTCTTGCCCCTGCGGCACGCCGGGTGTCCACTGGACACATGACCAGCAGCTCCACCGGTGCCGCCACGACCGGCGAACAGCTCGACGACCAGGAGGTCGCCGGCCTCGCCGCCCGCCTCCGTGAGCACCGGCTCAGCAGTCGCCTCACGCTGGAGGTGGCCGCCGGACGGGTCGGACTCTCCCCAGCCTATCTGTCCCGACTGGAGACCGGCCGACGGCAGCCCTCGCTGCCCGTCCTGCTCGGCCTCGCCCGCGCGTACGGGACCTCGGTCTCCGGCCTGCTCGGCGAGACCCTCGCCGAGCCGGACCCGATCGTCCGCGGCGGCGCCATCGAGCCCGGCCGGGCCGGCGGCTGGGGCTACCGGCGGGCCGGCGCCCCCGGCCGCGCCATGCAGGCCCTGCGGGTGCACGTCCCGCCGGGCGTGCAGGACTCGGTGGTCCGGGTCCACCCGGGCGAGGAGTGGCTGTACGTCCTGAAGGGCGCGCTCCGGGTCACCCTCGGCGACCGCGTCCACCAGCTCGGGGTGGGCGACTCCGCCCACTACGACTCGCTCACGCCGCACTGCATCGCCGCGGAGTCGGACAGCGGCGTCGAACTGCTCTTCGTCCACACCCTGCTGCAGAGCCCCGGCGGCGAACTCTGCCTCGGCGGCGGCCCCGCCGCCGTTCACTGACCAGCCGTCAGAACACCCCGGAGGAGATCACCATGGCCGATCCCACCACCACCGCCACCCCGGCCGGTGCCGCCGACACCGCCGCGGGTCCGAAGACCATGGACGCCGGCAAGTGGGCCAACAAGCGCGTCTACCACCGCCTGGTGATCTACACGGCCGGCATCCACATCTTCGCCGGCTTCATCATCCTCCTGTTCGAACTGGGCAGCCGCAACAAGTAGTTCGAACCCCTGACCGTCCGCCCGCCCCCACCCCCGAGGGAGGCGGGCGGACCACCTCCCCGAACCGGCCCCGCCGGCCGACCCCGGCGGCGGGGCCCCGGCTTCACCGGCCCGGCCCGGCCTACCGCCCGCCCCGCTCACGCCCCGCGCAGCAGCTCGCACAGGGCCCGGACGGCCCCGGCGAAGGCGTGCTCCGGCGGGGTGGCGTAGCCGATGACCAGGGCGGGCGGGGCTTCGGCGGTGGCCGGGGCGACGCGGTGCCGGGTGAGGCCGCCGAGGGAGAGGCCGGCCTGCTGGGCACGGGCGACGAGTTCGGCCTCCGGGGTGGAGCCGGGCGGCAGCTGGAGCACGGCGTGCAGGCCGGCCGCGATGCCGGTGACCCGGACGTGCGGGGCGTGTCCGGCGAGCGCCGAGACCAGGTGGTCGCGCCGGCGCCGGTAGTGCAGGCGGCAGCGCCGCACGTGGCGGTCGTAGGTGCCGGAGGTGATCAGTTCCGCCAGCGTCAGCTGGTCCAGCACCGGGGACATCGTGTCGGCCAGCGACTTGAGCCGGGCGACCGGCTCGACCAGCGCGTCCGGCAGGGCCAGCCAGGCCAGCCGCAGGCCCGGTGCGAGGCTCTTGGCGGCCGTTCCGGCGTACACCACCCGCTCCGGGTCCAGCGCCTGCATGGCGCCGAGCGGCTGCCGGTCGTAGCGGAACTCGCCGTCGTAGTCGTCCTCGACGACGTACCGGTCGTGCTCCCGCGCCCACCGCACCGCCGCCGCCCGCCGGTCGGCGGAGAGCGCCGCGCCGGTGGGGTACTGGTGGGCCGGGGTGAGCAGGACGGCGCCCGCCCGGCTGTCGAGCCGGTCCACCAGTGCGCCGTCCGCGTCCAGCGGCACCGGGGCGGTGGCGAGCCCGGCGGCCCGGGCGACCGCGTGCTGCGGCGGCAGCCCGTACTCCTCGACGGCCAGAGCGCGGGCGCCGCGTTCCCGCAGGGCGGCGCAGAGCAGGCCGAGGCCCTGGGTGACGCCGGTGCAGACGAGCAGGTGGTCGGGGTCGGTGCGGACGCCGCGGACCCGGGCCAGGTAGTGGGTGAGCGCCTGCCGCAGTTCGATCCGGCCGAGTGGGCTGCCGTAGTCGAGGGCCTCGTGCGGTGCGGTGGCGAGGGCGCGGCGGGCGGCGGCGAGCCAGGCGGTGCGGGGGAAGAGCGAGAGGTCGGGCCGTCCGGACATCAGGTCGTACCGGGCGGTCGGGCGCCCCGGCGACGGTCGGGGGGCCGGCCGCCGGCCCTGGGGCGGCTCCGGCGCGGCCCGTCGGGCGACGGTGGTTCCGGAGCCCTGCCGGGAGCTGAGCCAGCCTTCCGCGGTGAGCTGGCCGTACGCCTCGACCACGGTGTTGCGGGCGATCCCGAGGTCCTCGCCGAGCGCCCGGGAGGACGGCAGCCGGGTGCCGGGGGCGAGCCGCCCGTCCTGGACGGCCTCGCGCAGCGCGTCCTCCAGGGCGGCCCGCAGTCCGGCGCCGGCGGCCCGCCGCTCGGTGAGGTCCAGGTGCAGGTCGCCGCCGAAGGTGGTCCAGGAGGTGGTCCGGGAGGTGCTCACGAGCCCCATTCTCGCGCGGCGGGGCGGCGGGGTGCCGGGGGCCACCAGGTGGTGCCGGCGGGCTCCTCGATGGTGGTGGCGGTCATCGTGTCCTCCCGGTCGGTTAGCGTCCGTCACTGGACCGACGGATCCCGATGCGAGGATGTGACAGGGTGAGCGAGGAAATCCCCCCGGCCGAGCCGGCCGAACCCGCCGAACCGGCCGAGCCGGCCGAGCCCGCCGAACTGGCCGAACTGGCCCGGCGTTTCGAGGCGGAGCGCCCCCAACTGCGGGCGGTGGCCTACCGGATGCTCGGGTCGATCGCCGAGGCCGAGGACGCCGTCCAGGAGGCCTGGCTGAAGCTGGGCCGCAGTGACGCGGGCGGGGTGCGCAACCTCGGGGCCTGGCTCACCACGGTCGTCGGCCGGGTCTGCCTGGACCAGTTGCGCTCCCGCGCCTCCCGCCGGGAGGACCCGATGCCCGAGCAGGAGGACCGGGTGCGGCTGCCGGACCCGGTGGTCGGCGGGCTGTCGGCGCTGGACCCGGTGCACGAGGTCCTGGTCGCGGACTCGGTCGGGATCGCGCTGATGGTGGTGCTGGAGACGCTCTCCCCGGCGGAGCGGGTGGCCTTCGTGCTGCACGACATGTTCGAGGTGCCCTTCGACGGGATCGCCGAGGTGCTGGGCCGCACCTCCGCCTCCACCCGGCAGCTGGCCAGCCGCGCCCGCCGCCGGGTCCAGGGCGCGACCCCTGCCGCGGACTCCGACAACGCCCGCAAGCGCACGGTGGTGGAGGCCTTCCTGAGCGCCGCCCGGGGCGGCGACTTCGACGCCCTGTTGACCGTGCTCGACCCGGACGTGGTGGCCCGGTCGGACGGCGGCACGCTGGTCCCGAGCGCGCTGCGCCGTGGTGCGGCGGACGTCGCCTCGCGGGCGATCACGTTCGCCCGCTTCGCCGCCGAGGGCCGGATCGTGCTGGTCAACGGCTCGCCCGGGGTGGTGTCCTTCGCCGAGGGCCGTCCGCTGTCGGTCATGTCGTTCACCGTCCGCGGGGGCCGCATCACCGCGCTGGACATCCTCACCGATCCCGTCCGCCTGGCCGCCCTGGGCCTCACGGCGTGACCGGTCGGGCCGCCCGGCCGGCTGCCGGGCGGCCCGGGCCGGGGATCAGGCCAGCCCGCCCGCGGCCCGGAGGTTCTGCCCGGTGAGCCAGCGCCCTTCGGGCCCGGCCAGGAAGGCGACGACGTCGGCGATGTCCTCGGGCCGGCCGAGGCGGCGCAGCGGGGTGAGGCCGGCCACGCGGTCGAGGGCCTCGGGCGGGTTGGTGCCGCGCAGCAGGTCGGTGTCGGTGGCGCCGGGCGAGACGGTGTTGACGGTGATCCCGCGCGGACCCAGTTCGACGGCGGCCACGGCGGTGAGCTGCTCGACGGCGCCCTTGCTGGCGGCGTACGCGGCGATGCCGGGGACGGGCCGGACGGTGTTCACCGTCGAGATGTTGACGATCCGTCCGCCGTCGCGCATCCGGCGGGCGGCGTAGCGGACGGTGGTGAAGGCGGCGCGGGTGTTGACCGTGAACACGGTGTCGAGGTCCGCGTCGTCCAGCTCGGCCAGCGGGGTCGGGGTGAAGGAGCCGGCGGCGTTGTTCACCAGGACGTCCAGTCCGCCGAGCCGCTCCTCGGCCTCGGCCATCAGCCGCTCGGCGGCACCGGCCTCGCCGAGGTCGGCCCGCAGCGCCCAGGCGCGGCCGCCCTCGGCCTCCACGGCGCGGACCACTTCGGCGGCGGCCCGCTCGTCGTGGGCGTAGCCGAGGACGACCTGCGCGCCGTCGCGGGCCAGCCGCCGGACGACGGCCCGCCCGATGCCCCGCGAGCCGCCCGTGACGACCGCCGTCTTCCCCGTGAGCGGGGCCGGCCCGCCCTGTTCCTCAACCACGTTTCCTCCACGTCCTGTTCGCCGTCGTTTCCCGGGCCACTGTCGCACGCGCGCGCTACGGTGCCGCCCATGGCGAACTTTGTACTGGTGGCGGGCGCCTGGCTCGGGGCGTGGGCGTGGGACGAGGTGGCGGCGCAGCTGCGCGAGGCCGGTCACGGGGCGTTCCCGCTGACCCTCTCCGGGCTCGCGGAGAAGCACGGTGCGCCGGCCGGGCAGCAGGCGCACGTGGCGGACGTCGTCGCCGAGGTGGAGCGGCTGGACCTGCACGAGGTGGTGCTGGTCGGGCACAGCTACTCGGGCATTCCGGTGGGCCAGGCCGCCGAGCGGATCGGCGGACGGCTGGCCGGGCTGGTCCTGGTGGACGCCAACGTGCCGGTGGCGGGGGAGTCCTTCGCGGACCGGATGCCGGAGCCGGCCGCGCTGCGGGCGGACCTCGCGGCGCACGGGGGCTGGTGGCCGCCGCTGCCGCCGGCCGAGTTCGCCGAGCAGGGGCTGACGGTCGGGCAGATCGCCCGGATCGTCGCGGGGGCGACTGCGCACCCGGGCCTCTCGCTGACCGAACCCGCCGTCCTGCGGGGCCCGTTGAGCGCGCTCCCGACGGTGTACGTGAAGTGCCTGCTGGACTGGCCGGAGCCGCCGCCGGTGGTCGCCGGGCTGGTCGCGGACGGCCACTGGCGGCTGGTGGAGCTGGACACCGGGCACTGGCCGATGTTCTCCCGGCCGGCCGAGCTCGCGCAGGTCCTGGCCGGGGCGGTCCGGACGGCTCAGAGCGACAGGTAGACCGCGCTGCCGGCGCCGGCCAGGAAGCAGTAGATCGCGAACGGCGTCAGGCTGCGGGTCTCGAAGTACCTGGTGAGGAAGCGCACCGAGACGTACCCGGCCACGAAGGCGGCGAGGCTGCCCGCGAGGACCGGGCCGAGCACGCCGGAGTTCTCCGGCTTGAACAGCTCCGGCACCTTCAGCACCGAGGCGGCCAGGATGACCGGGGTGGCGAGCAGGAAGGAGAACCGGGCCGCGTCCTCGTGGTGCAGTCCGCGCAGGATGCCGGCGCTCATGGTGACGCCGGAGCGGCTGATGCCGGGGAACAGCGCGAGGATCTGCGCGGCGCCGATCCAGGCGCCCTGCCCGTAGCCGAGCCGGGTCAGCCGGTGGTCGGAGGCGATCGCCGGGTCCGTGCCCGGCTCGTCGTCGGCGGCGGCGGTGACGCGTCCGGCCCGGCGGCGGCCGGTGCCGCCGCGCTTGAGCCGCTCGGCGCCGAGCAGTACGAGGCCGTTGAGGGCGAGGAAGACCGCGGCCGGGACGGGCTTGCCGAGCGCGTTGCGCAGGGCCTTCTCCAGCACCAGGCCGGCCACGCCGACCGGGATGGTGGAGAGGACGAGCAGCCAGGCGAGCCGCTCGTTGCGGGTCTCCACCCGGCGGTGCCGGATCGAGCCGAACAGCCCGTCGACCACCCGGACCCAGTCCTTGCGGAAGTAGACCACCAGCGCGAGCGCGGTGGCCAGGTGCAGGGCGACCAGGGCGGCGAGGTACGAGGAGCCCTCGGCGGTCATGTCGAGGTCGTGCTGGATCCTTCCGCCGACCAGGGCGGGCAGCAGGATGCTGTGGCCGAGGCTGGAGACCGGGAAGAGTTCCGTCACGCCCTGGAGCAGGCCGACGCCTATCGCTTCCGGGTAGGTCAGGGTCGACATCGCGCACCTTCGCTCGGGGGTCGGTGGCCGCCCGGATCCGGGGCCGTCGCGAAGCTACTACGGGCATGTAGACGTTCGCCAACCCCGCCGTCGGAAGTTCACCGACCGTACGGCTGCGCGACACCGGGGCCGAAATGACCGATCACCGCCGCCGCCACGGAGGCCAGGACGGTGGCGGACGGGACGGTCCGGTGCGCGGCGTCGCCGAACAGCACGAGGGCGGTCACCGCGGCCGGTGTGCCCGCCAGCGGCAGGGCGACGGTCAGCGCGGCGAGCAGCCGGGGGCGGGGGCGGGGCGAGGGGTCCGGGTGGGTCACGGCGGTCTCCTTCGGGCTCGACCCGCGCCACGATGCCGCCTCCCGCAGCGTCAGGTGCAAGTCCTTTTCCGCCGCCGCCGACGTGGGGCCGGCTGCCGTCGGCCCTCCGTCAGCCTGCCGTCAGGCCGCCGCCACCCGCCGCCACCCCGGCCCGCCCGCGGCCACCGGCGCGGGCGCGAAGTCGTAGCGCAGCAGGTCCGGTCCGAGTGCGAGCAGCGAGATCGAGGAGGAGCCCCAGATCCGTCCGTCGCCGAAGTCCCGCCGCTGGACCAGCGCGGCGTCCGCGTCCGGGGCGAGCCCGTCCCCGGCGACGATCGGCAGCCACCCGCCCCAGGCCGCCTCGGCCGGTCCGTCGGCGGTCGGCCCGGGCCGGGGCACGGCGGTGAAGCGGGACCGGAAGTGGGCGGCCCGCGCGGCCATCAGGGCGCGGATCCGCTCGGAGGCGGTCCGGCCGGCCGCCAGGCCCTCCAGCCCGTCGTTGAGCACCACGCTCAGGCCGGACGGCAGTTCGCGCTCCTCCAGCCGCCCGCCGCCCCAGCTGAACACCCGGGCGCCGTCGGCGCGGGCCAGGACGAGGTGGAACGGGTCGTACGGGGTGAGGTCGAGGTGGCCGATCCCGCCCTCCCGGAGGGCGGTGAGCGGCAGCCGGCCGCGGGTGCGCCGGGCGTCGGCGGGGGCGAGCGGGCCGAAGCCGTTCAGCAGGCAGGCGGCGGTGCGCCGGCCGGGGTCGACGGCCAGCCAGGTGCCGCCGGCCGCGAGGTCCAGTCCGCCGAGCAGTTCCGGACGGTCCGGCCAGTGGTGGTCGGGCGGCAGCCAGGCGCGGCCCAGGTACTCGTCCCGGACGGACAGCAGCAGCACCGGGACGGCCGCTCCGGGCTCGATGCTGACGAACGCCGTGCACACGACCGTGCCCCCTGACCTCGACCTTCGGCGACCTCCTGCCGACGATCCCCTGCCAGCGATCCTCGCACGGTCGTTCGTACGCCGGAAGCGCCCGGGACGTGCCCCGGGACGTGCCCCGGGAAGTGGCCCAAGGAACGGGTGGCCGAACGCACCAGGACGCCAGGCCACCGCGCTCCTAGGCTGGCGGCCATGACGACGAACGAGACGACGGCCGCGACGACCGGCACGGACGGGACCCCGGTGCCCGCCCCCGAGCAGCGCCTGCTGATGCACAAGCTCGCCCCCGCCTACTACCAGGCGATGATCGCCGTGGACCGGGCCTCCCGGGAGGGCCTCGACCCGGTGATCGCCGAGCTGGTCAAGGTGCACGCCTCGATGATCAACGGCTGCGCCTTCTGCATCGACATGCACTCCACCGACGCCCGCAAGCACGGCGAGCAGGACCACCGCCTGGTCTCCCTCCCGGCCTGGCGCGAGACCCCGTGGTTCACCGCCCGCGAGCGCGCCGCCCTGGCCCTCACCGAGTCGGTCACCCTGCTGACCCGGGGCCACGTGCCGGACGCCGTGTACGCGGAGGCCGCCGAGCGGTTCGACGAGACCGAGCTGGCCCAGCTGATCGCGCTGATCGCCACCATCAACGCCTGGAACCGGATCGGCGTGTCCACCCGCATGAGCCCGGCCGCGAAGTGAGCGCCGCGGACCCCGCCGTCCGGCGGGAGAGGGCCCGGCTGCTGCGCGAGCTGCACCGCCCGGGCGAGCCGCTGGTGCTGGCGAACGCCTGGGACGTGCCGAGCGCCCGGCTGGTGGCCGCCGCCGGGGCGCGGGCGGTGGCGACGGCCAGCGCGAGCGTGTCCTGGTCGCTGGGCAGCGCGGACGGCGGCGGCGCCGACCCCGAGCAGGTGCTGGCCCGGACCGCCCAGGTGGTCCGCGCGGTCGACCTGCCGGTCACCGCGGATCTGGAGGGCGGCTACGCGGACACCGCCGCCGGCGTCGGCGGGACGGTCGCCGCGCTGATCGCCACCGGCGCCGTCGGGGTGAACCTGGAGGACGAGGGCCGTCCCCCGGAGGAGGCCGCCGAGCGGATCGCGGCCGCCCGGGCCGCGGCGGACGCGGCCGGCGTGCCGCTCTTCGTCAACGCCCGCACCGATGTCTTCCTGCACGGGATCGGCGCCCCGGAGGGCCGGTTGGACGACGCGGTGCACCGGCTGCGGGCGTACGTCGCGGCGGGCGCGGACGGGGTGTTCGTCCCCGGGGTGGCCGACCCGGAGACCATCGCGGCCCTGGTCGCGGCCGTCCCGGCGCCGCTGAACGTGCTGGCCGGTCCCGGCTCCCCGGCGGTCGCCGAACTCGCGAAGCTCGGCGTGGCCCGGATCAGCCTGGGTCCGGGCCTGGCCGAGGTGGCGTACGCGGCGGTCGGCCGGGCCGCCCGGGAGGTGTACGGGAGCGGCACGTTCGGCGCGTTCGCCGAAGGGCTGAGCTACCCGGAGCTCAACCGGCTGTCCGCGGGCTGAGCCCCGCGGCCCGGGTGCCGTGCGTCGGGTGCCGCGCGTCGGGTGCCGTGGGCGGCCGACCGTTCGGGGGTCGGCCGGCCGCCCACGGGCCGGTCGCCGGGCGGGTGCGCCACCGGGCCGTCCGGCCACCCGGCCACCCGATCGGCGGATCAATCAGTTGAGGACGTGCCCGCTGAGCCCCGGGTGGTCCAGCTGGTTGGTCCCGATCGCCTCGATCTCGTTGGCCGGCTTGCCGACCAGCGGGAGCGTGCCCACGGTCCTCAGGGCGAGGTCGGCGGGAGAGACTTCGAGCCCGTCGGTGAGCCCGCCGGTGACGTCCGGCGAGGAGGCGGTCTGGGTGGTGGCGGAGGCCGCCGGGGCGGCGAGGGCGAGGCCCGCCATGGTGAGGGCGGCCAGGGTGGCGAGTTTCTTCATGCCCTGGCGAACGACCCGGACCGCCCTCAGGTAACCGGCCGGCTCAGACCGTCACCCACAGGGTGCGCACGCTGTTGCTGACGAACGAGGCGATCGGCTCGTTCGTCCGCCCCTGCGCCGGGGCCAGCCCGGGGAAGCGGGTGAACAGGTGCCGCAGCGCCGTCTCGGCCTCCAGCCGGGCGAGCCCGGAGCCGAGGCAGAAGTGCGGGCCGTGGCCGAGCGACAGGTGCTTGGCGGGCTGCCGGGTGAGGTCGAAGCGGTCCGCGTCCGGGTGGTGCCCGGAGTCCCGCCCGGCCGCCGCGTACGAGGCCAGCAGCGCCTCGCCGCGCCGGATCACCACGTCGCCGACCGCGATGTCCTCGGACGCGTAGCGCAGCGGGAACTGCCCGACCGGGGAGTCGTAGCGCAGGGTCTCCTCGACCACCGCCGACCACGGCTGTTCCCCGTCCAGGACGAGCCGCAGCTGCTCCGGGTGCGCGAGCAGGGCGCGGACGGCGTTGGTGATCAGGTTGAGCGTGGTCTCGTGCCCGGCGACCAGCATCAGCAGCAGGGTGCCGACCAGCTCGGCCTCGCTGAGCCGCTGCCGGTCGAGCGGGTGGCCGGCCTCGCGGACGGCGATCAGGTCGCTGGTCAGGTCGTTGCCGGGCTCGGCCCGCTTGGCCGCCACCACCGAGGCCAGCAGCGCGTTCAGGCCCCGCTGCGCGGCCAGCGCCGCCGCCGGGGTGGCCGAGCTGGAGACCATGGTGTCGGAGAGCTCGTGCAGTTCGTCCTGCTGCTCCAGCGCGAGGCCGAGCAGTTCGCCGATCACCTGCATCGGCAGCGGGTAGGCGAAGTGCCGCCGCAGGTCGAACGGGCCCTCCAGCTTCGCGACCTCGTCGAGCAGCGCGATCGTCCGGGCCTCGACGGCGGGGGCCAGGTCGGCGATCCGGCGCGGGGTGAAGGCCTGCGAGACCAGCCCGCGCAGCCGCCGGTGGTCCTCGCCGTCGGCGGTGACCATGCCGGGGACGGCGATGAAGTTGAGCAGCGGCCAGCCCTCCGGCAGCCGTCCCTCCCGGAAGGTGTTCCAGAGCCGGGCGTCCTTGCCGACCCGGGGGTCGGCCAGCAGCGACTGGAGGGTGTCGTGGTGGGTTACCGCCCAGACCACCACCCCGCCAGGGAGTTCCACCAGGACCGCGGGGCCGGCCGCGCGGAGTCGGGCGTTCTCGGCGTGCTGGTCGCGGCCGAAGGGGTCGAGTCGGACGGGCTCGGCGCGGGTTCCGGCGTCGGTGGTGGTGTCCATGCGGGCCTCTCGGGAGCTGGCGGGCGGGGCGGGGTGAAGGCGCTGTAGAGCACCGGGAGGGCGGTCAGGGCCCGGGACCACGGGGACGGGCGCCAGGTCAGCTCTCCTGCCGGTACGGCCAGTTGGAGGTCGGGGAGGCGGTGCAGCAGGGTCTCGACGGCGGTCTCGACGATGATCCTGGCGGGGTGCTGGGCCGGGCAGACGTGCCGGCCCGCGCCCCACGCCAGGTGCGCCCGGTTGCCGCCGAGCGAGCCCTGGGCGGCGGCGGACACGCCCTGCGCGGCCGGGTCGGCGTTGGCCGCGGCCAGGCCGAGGACGAGCATGTCGCCGGCGCTGATGTACTGGCCGCCGAGCACGGTGTCGCCGGTGGCCCAGCGGCCGGGGAAGTTCTGCGTCGGCGGGTCGCGCCAGAGCACCTCCTCCAGCGCGTCGGAGACGGTCAGCCGCCCGCCGGTGAGGGTGGCCCGGAAGCGCCGGTCGGTGAGCAGCAGCCGCAGGGTGTTCCCGGTCCAGCAGATGGTGGTCTCGTTCCCGGCGACCATCATCACCACCAGGTGGTGCACCGCCTCCTCGTCGGTCAGCGCGGCCGGGTGGGCCAGCAGCCAGGAGGTGAGGTCGGCGCTGGGCGTGGCCCGGCGGCGCCGCACCAGGTCGACCAGGACCGCCTGGAACTCCTGGTTGGCGCGCACCGATTCGGCGCCGCTGTCGGCGATGTGGTTGATCAGCCGGATGAGGTGCGGGCCGGCGTCGGCGGGCAGGCCGAGCAGCTGGGTGAAGACCAGCAGCGGCAGCCGGCGCGCGTACTGGGCGACCAGGTCGGCGGTGCCGTCCGGGCCCCAGCCGTCGATCAGCCCGTTGGCGGCGGCCTCGGTGGTGCCGCGCAGCTGGCGGTGGTCGATCTGGGCGAGGGTGTCCGAGACGGCGCAGCGCAGCCGCTGGTGCTCAGCGCCGTCCAGGTTGAGCAGGGTGGGCCGCCAGGAGGTCATCGGCAGCAGCCGGGAGTCGGCCGCCAGCCGGCCCTCGGCGGGCACCCGCCAGCGGCGCGAGTCCTTGGAGAACAGCGCCTCGTTGCGGGTGAGTTCGAGCAGCTCGGCGTAGCCGAGGACGAGCCAGGCCTCGACCCCGGGCTCCAGCTCGATGGGGGCGACCGGCCCGTAGCGTTCGCGCAGCCGGGCGTACAGGCCGTGCGGGTCCTCGGCGACGGCCGGGCCGTACAGCGGGGTCAGCGGGACGCCCACCGGCAGCCCGCCGGGCAGGCCGGTGCCGTGGGCGACCGGGCACCCGGCGGCGCCGGGGGGTTCGGGGGTGGTCATCCCTGGAGCTCCAGGATCGAGCTGCGGTGCAGGTGGTCGACGAAGTCGATCAGCAGGTCGTAGGACTGCCGGCGGTCGCGTGCGTCGCAGTGCAGGATCGGCACCTCCGGCAGCAGGTCCAGCGCCGAGCGCAGCTCCTCCTCCGGGTAACCCGGCGTGTCCGGGAAGGTGTTGACCGCGACCGCGAACGGGATGCGCTGCTCCTCCAGCCGGCCGAGCACGTCGAAGCTCTCGTCGGGGCGGCGCAGGTCGACCATGGCGATGGCGCCGAGCGCGCCGCGCGACAGGTCGTCCCAGAGCGGCCAGAACCGCTGCTGCCCGGGCGTGCCGAACAGGTACAGCGCGAGCCGCGAGTTGAGCGTGATCCGGCCGAAGTCCAGCGCGACCGTGGTGGTGGTCTTGCCGGGGCGCCCGGTGAGGTCGTCGATGCCCGCGCTGGCGGCGGTCATGGTCTCCTCGGTGCGCAGCGGGGTGATCTCGCTCAGCGAGCCGACCAGGGTGGTCTTGCCCACCCCGAACGGACCGGTGACCAGGATCTTGACCGCGCCCTGCACCGAGGAGGGCAGGTACTGCGGTCCGTCGGCGGCACCGGCCGCGTCGGTTGCGTCCGGGGCGTCGGGGACGGCTTCAGCGGAGTTGGCGGAGGCCAACGAGCACCTCCTCCAGGAGGGTTGCGGGCAGGCGTTCGGCCTGCGGGACGGGCGGGAGCACCTGCACGGCGCCGAGGTCCCACAGGTCTCCGACCAGCACCTTGACGACGCCGAGCGGCAGCCCCAGGTGGGCCGCCACCTCGGCGATGGACAGCAGGCTGTGGCAGAGGTCGAGGATGCGCCGGTGCTCGCGGTTCAGCAGCGGGTGCTCGGGCAGGTCCGGCGGGTCGGGTAACGCGCTGACCAGGCTCTCCAGGGCCAGCTCGGCCCGGGTGGAGCGGCTGCGCCCACCGGTGATGACGTACGGCCGGACCGGGCCGCTCACCGGTGGCCCCCCGCCGCGTGGTCGACGCGCGGCGGGCTGGTGAGGTGGGTGCCGATCCGCTCGACCAGGACCTGCATCTGGTAGGCGACCAGGCCGGCGTCGACCGCCTCGCTCGTCACCACGGCCAGGTGCGCGCCGGCCCCGGCGGCGACGACGAAGAGGTAGCCGCCGCCGTACTCGATGATGATCTGGCGGGTGGCGCTGCCCGGCCCGCCGAAGCCCGTCGCGACGCCGCGGGCCAGCGACTGCAGTCCGGAGCAGGCGGCGGCGAGCCGTTCGGCGTCGTCGCGGGCGATGCCGGCGCTGCGGCCGATCTCCAGGCCGTCGTTGGAGACGACGACGGCGTGCTGGACCTGCGGGACGGCGATGATGTCGGCGAGCAGCCAGCCGAGATCAGGGGTGGTGGTCATGGAACTCTCCGGAGCGCTGGGGAAGTCGGGGGGAAGCGGGAAGGGAAGGGTCGGACTGGGCCTGGGCCCGGGCGGCGGTACGGCCGCTGGCCGTCCCGGCCTGGAACATCGCCATGAACGCCTGCGCGTCCCGGGCCGAGCGGTAGGGCGGCGCGGGCTGCGGTGGGGGAGCGGCGTGCTGGGCGGGGCGGCCCGTGCGGCCGCGCCGGTGGCTCCGGCGGGGCAGCGGGGGCGGGGTGTCGCCGGTGGCGGCGTGCCGGCCGGACGGCGGGGTCTCCAGCAGGGGGTGACCGACGGGGGAGGCCGGTCGGGGGCCGGGGTTGAACGCCCGGTCGTCCGGCCCGAGGCCGGGGACGGTGGGCGGCAGCGGCTCGGTGAGCAGCGCGTTGGGCAGCAGCAGCACCACGCGCACGCCGCCGTACGGCGAGGGCGCCGAGCTGAGCGTGACCCGGAAGCCGTACTGCTCGGCGAGCCGGCCGACCGCGGCCAGGCCCAGTTGCGGGACCTCGCCCAGCCGGGAGACCTCCAGGGTGCTGCCGCCGGCCAGCGCGGCTGCGGCCTTGACGACGGCCTGTTCCGGCATGCCGACGCCGCCGTCGTCGATCTCGATGACGGCGCCGTTGTGCACCGGCATCAGGGTGACGAACACCTGGGTGCTGGGCGGGGAGTAGCGGGTGGCGTTGTCCAGCAGTTCGGCGATCGCGTGGATCAGCGCCTCGGCGGCGGCGCCGACCACCGCGGTCTCGGTCCGGCTGCGCACCACCACGCGCTGGAACGGCAGGATGCGCGACTGGGCGCCGCGGACGACGTCCTCCAGGGGGACCGGTTCCGGCCAGTGCCGGCCGGCCCGCGCGCCGCACAGCACGGCCAGGGTCTGGGCCAGCCGGGCCTGTTGGGCGGCGGCGTGGTCGGCCTTGAGCAGGCCCTCCAGCAGGGCCGGGTCGTCGTGGGTGCGCTCCATCTCGTCCAGCAGCGCCTGCTGGTCGTGGGCCATCACCAGGATCCGGCGGGCGACGCTGAGGAAGGCCCGCTGGGTGGAGGCGGTGTGCTCCTGCTCCTGCTGGACCGCGGCGAGGTCCTCGCCGCGGCGGGAGAGTTCGGCGGCCAGTTGCTCCTGGAGGGCGGCGAGTTCGCCGTGCAGCCGGTCGGCGCGGCGGCGCTGGGTGACGGACACGGCGCGGTACCGCGCGGCGGCCACGAGGGCGAGGACGGCGAGTACGCCGGTTGCCGTTACGGACCACTGAGTCATCGTCACGCCGCGAATTCTAGGGTGATGATCCTACGAAGGTGTGAACGGATCTCGCCAAGTGACCGGATCTCGTCAATATCGAGTCAATTCGGCGCCAATCGGCACTCGTTCGACCCCGATCCCTGCGCCTGACGAGCCGGGGGAGCAGCCTGACCGGCACCGGTGGGAACGCCGGAATCGAGCCCGACGGCCGGATCGCGTTCCGCGATGTGTGGGGCCCGTGTGCACGGTGTTACGGAAGGGGCGTCGTCCGGTGCAGGAGCAGCAGCGCCACGTCGTCCGGCCGGGACCGCCGCTCGGTCACGTTCAGGGTGAGCAGATCGGCCAGCCGCTCCAGCGCCGGTGCCGGGCCGATCCGCCCCGGACCGGTCTGCCGCGCCCACAGTTCGAGCCCGCCGAGCATCCGCTGCACCGACTCGTCGTAGTCCTCCTCGCGGTCCTCGACCAGCCCGTCGGTGTACGCCAGCAGCGTCTCCCCGACCGCCAGCCGCTCCACCGCCAGCGGGTACGGCTGCTCCGGGTCCACCCCCAGCGGCGGCCCGCCCGGCAGCTCCAGCTCGACGGCCGCGGCGTCGGCGGTGATCCGCACCGGCGCCGGGTGCCCGGCCCGGGCGGCGGTCAGCGCGCCGTCGGCCGGATCCAGGGTCAGGTAGAGGCAGGTCGCGAACAGCTCGGTGTCCAGCTCGGCCAGCAGCCGGCTGGTGCGGGTCAGGGTGGCGGCCGGGTCGTGCCCGTCCGTCGCGTACGCCCGCAGCCCGCTGCGCAGTTGGCCCATCACCGCGGTGGCCTCGGCGTTGTGGCCCTGGACGTCGCCGATCACCAGCCCGATCCGGCCCTCCGGCAGCCGCAGCAGGTCGTACCAGTCGCCGCCGATCTGCATGCCCTCGGTGCTCGGCAGGTAGCGGGCGGCACTGGCGATCCCGGACAGCCGGGGCAGGGTGCGCGGGAGCATCGCCCGCTGCAGCTCGGAGGCCCGGTGGTGGTGGGTGTCGTACAGCCGGGCCCGCTCCAGGGACTGCGCCAGGATGCCGGCGAAGGCCGAGTACAGGGTCCGGTCCTCGCGGCTGAACACCCGCTCGGCGGCGAAGGTGATCAGGCAGGAGCCCACCTGCTGCCCGGAGGCGACCAGCGGCAGCACCGCCCAGGCGGCCGGGGCGAGCGGATCGCGCCGGGAACGGGCCGCCGAGGGCTCGCTGAACAGCGGGGCGGAACGGGCCAGCGACCGCTGCATCACGCCCTCGGACAGATCCGCCAGACGGGTGAGTTCGGTGCGGCGCGGGCCCCCGTACACGGTGTGCGAGACGGGCAGCAGCCGGCCCGCGTCCACCAGGTCCAGGACGATGCCGGCGGCGCCGAGCGCCGGACGGGCGACGTCGGTGACGGCCGTGGTGACGTCCCGGACGGTCACCGCCCGGGACAGCGCCCGGGTGAGCGTCAGCAGCAGCGCCGTCCGGGCGGCGTCCGGGGAGTTCCGCTCCTCGGCCGGCGGCTGCTCCCGGTGCCCGGCCTCGGCCAGCAGCCCGGCGATCCGCACCGGCCGCCCGTGCACGTCCAGCATCACCTCGCCGGACTCCTCGACCCGGGCGGGCCGGCCGCCGGGCCGCAGCACCCGGTAGCCGATCCGGTAGCGGCCGCCGGTGGCCAGCGCCTCGGCGAGCGCGGCCTGCACGTCCGGCAGGTCCTCCGGGTGGACCAGCCGGTCCAGCTCGGGGGCGGCGCCGTCCGGGGCGGCCGGGCGGCCGGCCACCCGGAACGCCTCGGCGTCCCAGTAGCTCTCGCCGGTGACCAGGTCGCGCTCGAAGGCGCCGTGCCCGGCGGCCCGCACCGCCAGCGACAGCAGCGGGTGGGCCGGCCCGGCCGGGCGGCCGTCCGCCGCCCGCGGACCCTCGGGCAACCGGACGCCGTAGGGTGCGCGGGTGCCGTGCGGCAGATGGGCGTCGGCATGGTCCAGCAGGTGCGAGAGCCGGTGGGCGCAGGCCTCGGCGACGGTCTCCAGGACGTCCAGGTCGCGGCGCGGGACGGTGCCCCGGTGGGCCAGCGCGAGGGCGAGCACTCCGATCGGCCGCTCGTCCACGACCATCGGCAGGGCGATCACGGCGACCATCCCGGTGCCCAGTCCGGCGTTCGCGTTCGGGTAGTCGACGCTGGTGTGCTCGGGGCTGAGCAGGTACGGGCGCCGCAGCCGCAGGGCCATCGCGGCGGGCAGCTCCCCGGCCGGATCGACCACGCCGTAGCGCTCGTGCGCCCAGTCCGGCAGCCCGTGCGAGGCGGTCAGCCGGAGCATCCCGGCGGAGTCCAGCAGGTACAGCGCGGACCCCTCGCCGGTGATCCAGCTCGGGCCCTCGGCCAGTACGGTGCCGAGCAGCTCGGCGGCGCTGGTGCAGCCGAGCAGCAGGCGCACGCAGCGCATCGCACTGCGCGCGGTCGGACTGTCGGCGGGCTCCAGGGGCACTGACCCTTAATACCCCATTTCCCCAAGCGGTGAATGGTTCCTCAAGAGGTGAACGGGGACCGGGCCGTCGCACCGGCACCGGCACCGGCACCGGAGAGGTGGCCGTCCGTGCCGGCCTCCTACGCGGGCCAGGCGCGGAGGCCGGTGGTGAGGGTGGCGATGAGGCGGTCGTGGGTGGTGGCGAGGTCCTCGGCCAGCCGGAAGCCGCCGGCGGTGGTGAGGGAGGCGAAGCCGTGGGCGAGGGAGCGGACGGTGCGGGCGGCGTGGATCGCCTCGGAACCTTCGAGGCCGTACTCCCGCAGGACGGCGATGATCACGCCGACGAGCCGGGCGCCCGCGCGGGCCAGGTCGTCGTCGGGCTGCGGGGCCTGGGGGAGGGCGTTGTAGCGGTGCGGGTGCGCGGTGGCGTACGCGTGGTAGGCACGCAGCACGGCGGCGACGGCGTCGTCCCCGCTGCGCCCGACGGCCGCCTCGGCCAGCCGGTCGGCCAGGTCCCCGGTGACCCGTACGGCGATCAGCAGCCGCAGTTCGGCGAGGCCGCCGCTGACGTGCTTGTACAGCGAGGGGGTGGCGACCCCGGCCCGGGCGGCGACGGAGGCCAGCGTGAGGGCCTCGGCGCCCTGCTCGTCGATGAGGGCGAGGGCGTGGTCGACGACCTGGTCGGGGGTCAGTCCTACGCGGGGCATGGGTTCGGGCTCTCCGTACGGATGACGTCGGGTGGATCGGGCGGGGTCGGGCAGGAACGGGCGGCGGGGCCGGGCGGGGCTCAGCCGAGCTCGGCGAGGAACGGCAGCAGGGCGTAGGCGGTGGCCGCCGGGTTGTCGGCCATCGGGTAGTGCCCGGACCCCTCGATCATCACCTTGCGCGCGCCGAGCGCGGCGGCCTGCCGGTCGGCGACGAGCTCCGGCTTCGGGAAGTCGGGGTCCTTGCTGCCCATGACCACCAGCGCCGGGCACCGCACCGCGGCCGTCCAGCCGACCGGCGCCGAGTCGCCGTGGACGTACCCGCGGGTGGCGGTCTTGCGCCCCGGGGTGCGCAGCGCGGCGACCAGTCCGTCCACGTACGCGTCGAAGTCGGCGGGCTTGGCGCCCGGGAAGGCCATCCGGCGCAGGTAGAAGCCCCAGGAGGCCGGCCAGTGGACGAGGGCGGCGCCCATCAGGCCCATGACGCCGCGCATCAGGGCGCCCGGCGGCGGGTTCTCGACGAAGGCGTTGAGCAGGACGATCCCGGCGACCCGCTCGGGCGCGTCCCCGGCGGCCCTGACGACGGTCGCCCCGGTGTAGGAGTTCCCGGCGAGGACGGCGCGCTCGATGCCGAGGTGGTCGAGCAGGGCGAGGACGTCGCCGGCGATCGCGGCCGGGCCGTAGTCGTCCCACTCGACGGAGGACTCGCCGAAGCCCCGCAGGTCCACGGTGACGACGCGGTGGCCGGCGGCGACGAGCAGCGGGCGCAGGTGCCGGTAGGCGGCCCGGCTGTCGAGCATGCCCGGGAGCAGGACGACGGGGGTGCCGTCGCCCCGCCGGGTGTCGTCGAAGGCGATCCGGCCGCCGGGAACGGTCAGGTACTGGGTGCTCGGGGTGATGGTGCCGTTCATGGGGTCCTCCTCGGGCCGCCGGTGCGGGACATCGGCGTGCGGGCCGATAGCCATAAAGCTAAGGCTAATAGCCTTAGCTGTCAAGCGAACGGCCGGGTGAGGGGTGGAGCGGGAGGAGCGGGTGGAGAGAGGAAGGGGCGATCAGACTCCCTCCACCTTGAACGGGTCGTGCTCGCTGAGCAGCTTCTCCAGCCTGGCCTGGTCCACCCGGGTGACCATCTCGTTGGACTCCTGCCGGTCCCGGATCACCTTCGCCAGGGTGAACGCCGAGGTGACGGTGTAGAGGAGGCCGATCCCGAGGAAGGCCCTGGTCCACCCGCCGACCGGCAGGTAGGCGATCCCGACGGCGAGGGCGACGCCCGACAGGGCGAAGGAGAGGACGGCCTGGATGTGGTACGCGGCCGTGGTGCGGGTCTGCATCGATGTGCTCATGGCGCCAGGATGTGGCCGCCCGGCCGGGGCGCACATGAGTAGGAGTACTCAGATGGGGCCGTGCGCGAGGGGGGTGTTCGCCGGTGTCGTTCGTTGACGTCCGATCACTTTGCCCTAGGCTGCTCCGAACGGATGGCTTGGAATCAGAGCCTCCTAGGATTAACGTTTGATAACGCAGCGCGGTTGTCAACGCCGTACCCAGACGGCACCGTGCGCCGTCGCCTAATCCCGCCGACCCGCCTCCGGGCAGGTCAGGGAGCCGGGGAACCATGTTCCTTGGGGTGAATCGGCGGGGCTCCGGCCCAGCCGTAGGAGACCTTCCTGCTCCGAACCCGTCAGCTAACCCGGTAGGCGCGAAGGAAGGAAAGGAGCGCGCCTCCGTGGCGTCGACGCACACCCCGGCACACCCGGCCGGCTTCGCAGCCGGTACCCAGCTCCTCGACCACCCCGGCACGGACGGCCCCGAGGCCTTCGGCCCGGAGGACTTCCCCGCGGAGGTCGAGACCAACCGCCACCGGATGCCGCGTCAGACCCGCGGAGCCTCCCCACTGCTCGGCGTCACCGCCGTCGCCGCCACCCTGGGCGCCACCGGCTTCGCCTCGGCGACCCCGGCCGCCGCCCCCGCCGTCGAGGCCCCGGACGAGACCCCGGTCGCCCTCTCCGCCGACCCCGGCCTCGCGCTCGCCGCCCGCATCCAGCACCAGGCCGACAGCCAGCGCACCGCCGCCGAGGAGACCGCCCGGCTCCAGGCCGCGCAGGAGGCGGAGGCCAAGGCCGTCGCCAAGGAGGCCGAGGCCAAGCGCGCCGCCGAGGAGGCCGAGCGGGTCAAGGCCGCCGCCCTCACCCTCCCGGTGAAGGACTACCGGCTCTCCGCCCACTACGGCCAGAGCGCCCGCTACTGGGCCAACCTGCACACCGGCCTGGACTTCGCCGCCGACACCGGCACCCCGGTCTACGCGCTCGGCCAGGGCACCATCACCTCGGCCGGCTGGGCCGGCTCGTACGGCTACCGGATCGTCGAGACCCTGCCCGACGGCACCGAGATCTGGTACTGCCACCTCTCCTCGATCACCAAGGGCTCCGGCAAGGTCGCCCCCGGCCAGCAGATCGGCAAGGTCGGCGCGACCGGCAACGTCACCGGGCCGCACCTGCACATGGAGGTCCGCCCCGGCGGCGGCGCCCCGGTCGACCCGGAGCCCTGGCTCCAGCAGCGCGGCCTCAACCCCTGACCCGCGCGAGAAACCCGACGCACCCGCGAGAAACCCGACGCACCCGCGAGAGGCCCGCGCACCCGCGCGAGAGAACCCGACGCGCACGCGAGAAGGCCCCGGCCCGGAGCAGCCGCTCCGGGCCGGGGCCTTCGTGCGAGGTCTCACTCCTCGGCGGGCAGCTGCGCCAGGTACGCCTCGATCTCCTCCTGGCCCGGCTCCGGCGCCAGCTCCGGGAACTCCGTCACCAGCAGCCGGGGCAGTCCCGGCACCGTCCACCCGCCGAACAGGTCGAGCGCCGCGTCGACCGCCGCCTCCTCGAACTGCCCGAAGTCCCCGGCCAGTTCGTCCGGCATCGGCCGCCCCTGCGCGGTCAGCTCGGCCAGGTTGCGGTAGCTGCGCCGCATCAGGCCCTGCTCCAGCAGCCGCCGGGCGCCGTCGGTGGCCATGCCGACCGACAGCACCCGGCCCGGGCCCCAGCCCTGTTCGTCCGGCTCGTCCAGCCAGCCGGCCGGCACCAGCGCCTCGTACGCGGCCAGCCGGTCCTCCTCCGCGAGCTCCGCGAAGCCGGCCAGCCAGTCCCGCACCGCCGCCCCGTCCGTGACGTCCACCCCGTACGCGTGCAGCAGCACCGCGTACAGCCGGGGCCAGGTCACCAGGTCGGCGCGGCGCAGCAGCCCGGCCGCGACCTCGCCCTGCCACTCGGCCTCCTCGTGCAGCCGCTCCTGGCGCTTGGCGTTCAGCCGCCGGGCCGCCCGCTGGTGGTCGATCAGCAGCCGGACGGCGTCGCCGTAGGCGAGCGGGTCCTCCTCGGGTGCGGGTTGGACGTACAGGTGGAGCCGCTCGTACAGCAGGTGCTCCACCGCGTCGGAGGTCAGTTCCGGCCAGCCGTCGTGCATCCTGCCGTCGCCCAGCTCCAGCAGCGCCAGCACCGCGCGCAGCGGCGCCTCGGCCACCGGCGCGCGGTCCTGCCCGGCCGCCCAGGCGAGCAGGTCGGCGGCCTTGGTGCGGGGGGCGAGCCGCAGGTCTTCGTCGTTCATAGTCCGAACGGTAGCCGCCGGGCGGGGATAGGGTCGGCAGCCATGGTCCCCGTACGACTCACCGGCCCGCGACTGGCCGTCCGCGAGTACCACCTCACCGAGGGCGACGTGGACGCGCTGCACGCGCTGTTCGGCGACCCGGAGGTCACCCGCCACCTGCCCTTCGGGCCGAGCGGCCGGGAGGACTGCGCCGACCAGATCGAGCTCTACCTGGAGGAGGCGATGGCCGAGGAGCGGGACACCTACCGGCTCGCCGTCACCAGGCTCGCCGACGCCGAGGAGCCGGCGGACGCGACGCCGATCGGGCAGGCCTCGCTCACCCTGGACGGGCACCGCGCCGCTCAGCTCGGGTGCGTGCTGGCCCGCGGGTCCTGGGGCCGCGGCTACGCGGGCGAGACCGTCGGCCTGCTCTGCGACTTCGCCTTCGGCGCCCTGGACCTGCACCGGCTGGCCGCCCGGGTCGCCGTGGACAACGCCGCCTCCGTGAAGGTGCTCACCGGGCTGGGCTTCCGGCTGGAGGGCCGGCTGCGGCACGACGCGTTCAAGGACGGCGTCTGGTCCGACTCGTACCTCTATGCGCTGCTCGCCGACGAGTGGCCGGGGGCGGGCACGCGGGGGCGGACGACCGGCTGACCGCCCGGGCCACGGACCACCGCTCGCTCCCACCGGCTCGCCCCCCTCCAGCGGCCACCCGGTGGAGGGGGGTTAACCCCACCCCGGATCCGCCAGGCCTCCGGATCCCGGCCGGCCGGCGCGTCCACCAGACTGGAGCCTGTCAGCGGGACGAACGACCGACAGTACGAGGGGCCGGGGGCCGGGAGCATGAGCAGCAGCCGCAGCATGGAGGACCGGGAGTGGGACGTCCTGGGCGGTCACGGTGACGACCCGCGCCCGGCCCGGGTCCGCCGGACCGAGCGGCGGCCGGCCGTGTGGCGGGCGCCGTTCTCCGCGTACTACTACCGCGAGGTCGGTTACGCGCTCAGCGGCCTGCCGGTGGCGATCGTCGGCTTCGTCGTCTCGATCACCCTGTTCTGCCTCGGCGTCGGTACCTTCGTCACCGTCATCGGTCTGCCCGTGCTGGGCGCCCTGACCAGCGTCGCCCGCGGTTTCGGCCGGCTGGAGCGGGCCCGGGTGCGCGGCATGCTGGCCCTGGACGTCCCCGGCCCGGCGCCGGTGCGCCGGGTCCGCCAGGGCAGCTGGGGCGCGGTCACCGCGCGGCTCGCGGACGGGGCCGGCTGGAAGGCCGTGCTGTACCAGGTGGTGATGTTCCCCTGGGCGGTGCTCAGCTTCGTGGTGACGCTGGTGTTCCTGGTGCTCGGCTGGGCGCTGGCGCTCTACCCCGTGTACCACTGGGTCTTCCCGACGTACACCTCCTGGAAGGGGTACCGGTTGTTCGACTTCCACGACAGCCACGGCATCCGGCACGTGTACGACGTCCAGTCGCCCTGGCAGATCGCCGGGCTCTCGCTCCTCGGCGTGCTGCTGATCCTCCTCACCACGCAGCTGGTCCGCGGCCTGACCAACGTCAACCGGGTCGCCGCCCAGGGCCTGCTCGGCCGCTGACCGGCCGGCCCCGGCCGAGGAACCCGCCCGCGCCCCGCCCGCACCCCGGACGCCTCCGGATGCGGGCGGGGCCGTCGCGTGTTCGGATGGCCGGGTGGCCGCCGTCGGCATTCCCGCCGTTCCCCCGGGCGTCCTGGTCACCTCCCGGCCGCTGGACGAGTACTGCGCCCTGTTCGGCCTCACCCGGGCCCGGCTCGCCGCCCTGCCCGGCCCGGTGCTGGACTGCCCCGGCGGCGCGGCCGGCCTGGCCGCCGAGGCGCGCGGGCTGGGCTGCCGGGTGATCGCCGTCGATCCGGCGTACGCGCTGCCGCTGCCGGCGGTCGCGACCGCCGCGGTGGCCGCCCGGGCGGCGATGGCCGCCGCGATGGCCGACCGCCCGCAGCTCTACCCCTCGCCCCGCCCGTACCGCGCCGAGCGCTATCTGCGCAGCTGGGACCGCGCCCGCCTGCTGTTCGCCGCCGACTCGGCCGCCCACCCGCAGCAGTACGTGGCCGCCGCGCTGCCCCGGCTGCCCTTCGCGGACGGCGCCTTCGCCCTCACCCTGAGCGGCTACCTGCTCTTCGCCTACCCCGAACTCTTCGGCCCCGAAAGCCAGTTGGCGGCGTTGACCGAGCTGGTCCGGGTCACTTCCCCGGACGGCGAGGTCCGGGTCCAGCCGCTGCACGACGGGTACGGCCGGCGCTGCGGCCACCTCGGCCCGCTGCGGTACGCGCTCGGCGAGCGCCGGATCGGCAGCGAGGTCCGCCGCTACCCCGGGCCGCTGGGCGGCCGACCCCGGCGGGTCCTGGTGCTGCGGGCCGCCGACCACCGCCGCCGCCGGGCGCTCCGGCCATCCGTCATGTAATAGTCGCTGTCAGGGGTCACTCCTATACTCACCCGCATGACCGACACGACGATCCGGCGCGCCGACGAGACCGACGCCGACCGGCTCACCGAACTGATCCACGCCTCCTCCGCCTACCACGGCGAGTACGCGCCGATGATCGAGGGCTACCGGGTGACGCCCGAGTACCTCGCCCGCCACGAGGTGTTCCTCGCCGCCGACCCGGCCACCGGCCGGCTGCTCGGCTTCTACGGGCTGATCCGCGAACCGGCCGAACTGGACCTGATGTTCGTCGCCGACGAGGCCCAGGGGCTCGGCACCGGCCGCGCGCTGATCGCGCACATGCTGGAACTCGCCCGCGGAACCGGGATCGCCGCCGTGCGGGTCGTCTCCAACCCGCCCGCCGAGCGCTTCTACCTGCGGGTGGGCGCCGAACGCGTCGGCACCTGCCCCGCGCGCGGGAGGATCACCTGGGACCGTCCCGAACTGCGCTTCACCGTCCCGGAGTTCACCGGCTAGAGGTCCCTTCGGCCGACGGTCCGCCCGGTCCGTCCGGTCCGCCCGGCTGGGCCGGCACCACCGGGGCGGCCTGCGGCCCGGCCGGCGCCGGCCGCTCCGGCACGAGGGCCGGCGCCGGGAGCCGGGAGAGGATCTTCTCCGCCAGCCAACTGCGGTCCGACCCGTACGGAATGCCCCGCGGGTCGACCAGCTGCGTCGCCACCGCGTCCCGCAGCCGCTGCTCCCCGGCGGCGGGCAGCCGGGAGAGCAGCCCCCGGGCGGCCAGCAGCGCGTGGTACTGCTCGAAGCCCGAGCGCGGGCGCTCGATCGCGTCCAGCACGCTCGGCAGGTCCGCCAGCGCCGGATCGCCCTGCATCAGCGCGAGCGCCTGGATCCGCCGCCCCTCGGAGCCGTCCGCGAAGAGGGCCCGCACCTGGTCGGCGGTCAGCGCCGAACGCCGCGCGGTCGAGCGGACCTCCGCCACCACGCCCTCCGGCCCGGCCGGCGCGCCGGAGGAGGGCGGCAGCTGCCCGGCCAGCGCGGCGGGGCGCTCCGCGCTGCCGCCCAGCAGCCCGAGCTGCTGCATCGCGCGGACCCGCAGGTCGTCCGCGCCCACCTTGTCGCCGTGCCGGTCGCGGTCCTGCCCGGCGAGGAAGAGGTCCAGCGCCTGGTCGGTCTCGGTCAGCGCCTGCGGCAGTGCCAGCCGGGTCACCAGCCAGCCGGCCAGGAACCCGAAGACCAGGAAGTACAGCACCAGCGCCGCCGCGAACGGCGCCACGTCCCGGCCGCCGCCGAGCGCGGGCGCCAGCGCCGCGCCGAGGTCGTGCAGCCGTTCGCCGAGCGAGCCGAGCTGGGTCAGCCCGACGCCCAGCAGCACCTTGGTCAGCCAGTCCGAGACCTGCTCCAGATTGGTGTTCGGCGCGTAGGAGCCCTGCGGCTCGCCGGCAGCGGCCCCGCCGCGCACCCGGGGCACCCCGAACAGGAAGCCCAGTCCGCCGCCGAGCACCACCGAGGCCCCGATCACCACCAGCCCGCCGCCGAGCACCTGCCAGGCGTGCTCCCGGCCGAGCGCGAACAGCAGCAGTCCGAGCAGTCCCGTCCCGGCCAGCACCCCGGTGGCGCCCCACTGCGCCGTCCGCAGCGTCGCCCCGCCGCCGCCCGGCCGTCGTGCCTTCGCCATCGCCCACCCCCTGTGTCCGCGTCGCTCCGCTCCGGAACGCGCGCCGACTCTAGCGCCGCGGCCCCCGCGCGGAAACGTCCGGCCGGTGCCCCGGACACGGCGCGGGGAGCCTCCGGAATCGTGCCGGAAGCTCCCCGGGAACGCAGACGGCCCGCGGACTGCTCCTCCGCGCCGGCCCGTGCACTGGCCGGGCGCCGAGGCACCGGGGATGTACCGGTGAGACCGCGGGCCGGGTGACTGCTGTGGATTTCGCCTGCCGGAGGCCAGGGGCCTCATCCTGCGCAGGCAGGGGCGGCTCTAGCGAGCAGCCACCTCACGCATCCTGATGGAACTCAACTCAGGATCACCTCCTTTCAGTGTGCTGCCACGATAGGCAGCCCGCCGGACGGAGGGCAACGGATTATTTCGCGGAGCCCCGCCCGGCCCGGTGCCGGCCGTGCGGAGCGCACCCGGATCCGCTGCTCAGGCGGTCTTGAGCTGGTCCTGGAGCTTGGTGAAGTCGACCGTGTTGTCGGCCGACGGGGCCTGGATGGTCAGCGGCTTGTCGAAGTCGCTGAAGTCGATCTTGCCGTTGCCGTCCTTGGCGCCCGAGTGCTCGACCCGCACCGGGTAGGGCTTGCCCTCGGTGGCGATCTGCATGGTCGTGACCTCGCCCTTGGAGTCGGCGACCTTCAGGCTGAAGGTCTTCACGCCGTTGACGTCGCCCGCGGAGCCCTTCTCCACCTTGTCGTTGCCGCTCTTGTCCGCGGTGATCTTCTTGCTGAACTCGGCGAGGTTGCAGACGCTGATCAGGGAGCCCATCGACGGGTCGCTCTCGAAGCCCGTCAGGTAGCGGCCCTTGAACAGCTCGGCGGCCTTGGCGCCGTTCGGGCCGCCCACGTTGGTCCAGAAGTCCTTGTCCGGCTTGACGTACGAGGTCTTGCCGTCGCTGATGATCTCGAACTTGCCCATGCCGGGCATCGCCATGGTGCCGGTGCACTGGCTCTTGTTGTCCAGCGCCAGGTTCAGCTCCATGCTGCCCTCGCCGGTGTCGACGGTGCCGACCATCTTGAGGGAGCTCGCGGAGGCCAGGGCGTCCTTGGCCTGCTTCGCGATGTCCTGGGCGCTGAGCTTGTCGGTGTCGAGCTTCTGCGCGGCACCCGCCTTGGCGTCGCCGCCCGTCCCGTCGCTCTTGGTGCTGCCGCACGCCGCGGTGCCGGCCGCCAGGACGAGGCAGATCGCGGCGGTGCTGACCAGTCGCTTCGACAGCATGTGGTTCTTCCTGTCCGGGTGGCCCGAACAGCCCCCCAATGAGATGAATTTTTCCTCAGTATGGTTCAGGACCCTGACAGGAGATCGTGGGACCGGCCGCTGTTACAGCTTCGTGGCAGGACCGTCCTTCGTTCGTACCCGGGAACGCGAAAGGCCCGGAGGAAGAATCCTCCGGGCCTTTCGGCTACTGAGTAGCGGGGACAGGATTTGAACCTGCGACCTCTGGGTTATGAGCCCAGCGAGCTACCGAGCTGCTCCACCCCGCGTCGGTGAACACAACAATACGGGGAAGTCGCCGATATGGGAAATCGGTTCCTCAGGGCGCCCTGGCGACCCGCCGCCGACCGGGTGCCGGGTGCCGGGCCGCACGGCACCTCGCCCAGGCCGCGAAGGCGACCAGCGCGGCGAAGCAGGGCACCATCAGCGCCCCGTACACCACCAGGAAGCCGTCCGTGCCGAGGTCGGCGGCGGCGTTCCAGGTGCCGTGCAGCGCCATCGCCAGCAGCAGCCCGGCCGGTACCGCCAGCCGGGCCAGCCAGCGCCGCGCGGTGGTGAGGGCGACGGCCAGGCCGATCCCGGTGAGCGCGGTGAACAGCGGGTGGGCGAAGGGCGAGAGCAGGGCGCGCAGCACGAAGGTCTGCACGGTGCTGTCGAAGTCGCGCAGGCTGGGCGGGTCGCCGAGGCCGATGCTGTCCAGCCGCTGCCGCTGGTCGCTGCTGAAGGCCCGGCCCAGGTAGAGGGCGTTCTCGGTGAACGCGAAGCCGCAGGCGGTCATCCCGCCGAGCACCACCCCGGCGGCCAGGGTGCGCGGCCGGGAACGGTGGTGCGGCGCCCCGGAGGGCGGGGCCGGGCGCAGGTACGGCAACGGCCGCAGGTACGGGCGCAGGCGCGGCCGGCCGCGGGCGTGCGGCCCGACCGGGTGGCGCGGGTGCGGGCGGGGGCTCCGGGGCGCGGGCGACCGGCGCAGCAGCGGCGCGCAGGGGCGTCCGGTGCGGCGGCCGCGGCAGCGCAGCCGCTGGCCGAGCGGGAGCAGGAGCACCAGCAGGGCGGTGGCCTTGGCGGTCTCCTCGATCACCGGGGTGGCGATCCCGGCGCCGAGCAGTTCCCCGAACGGGCCCCGGTGCCGGGTCAGGTAGCTCGCCGTCCAGTTGTTGGCCAGGATGGCGACGGTGGTGGCCGCGCAGGCGCCCCAGCCGAGGCAGAACACGGTGTGCCGCAGCGGAACCCGGGCGGTGAGGTTGAGCCAGGCCAGGCCGCCGAGCACGAACGGCAGCGGCACCACCGCCAGGCCCAGGCCGACCAGCAGTCCGACGGTGCCGGTCTGCCGCTGGACCAGGTGCAGGATCAGCACCCCGCAGCCGATCAGGGTCAGGACGGCGGTCGCGGTCACCGAGGAGAGCGCCACCGAGCGGCTGCGGCCCGGCGGCGCCCCGGGGGCGGTGGTGCCGTCGCGGAGGACGTGGTCGGCGGCCGGGAGCGGCACGGCGGCGGTACCCGGCCGGGGCAGCAGGCGGTGCGCCCGGTGCCTCCGGGGCCCCGGAATGGTCCGGGTGTCGCCGGTGCTCGGGACCGTCTCCGGTGCGTCGGCGGCTGCTCGAACCGTCGTGCGACCGCCCGTCCGGAACCCGCCGCCGGACGGGCTGCCCATGCGGCACAGGGTAGGCCACGGCGGCGGCCCGCCGGGAGGAGTCGGGACGAACCGTCCCTCCCGGGCCCGCCCGTCCGGCCGCCGCGCGGCCGCCCGTTCGAACGGTGCCGGAGGGTCAGCGGCGGCGGAACAGCAGGTCGTGGACGACGTGCCCCTTGGCGATCCCGGCCCGTTCGAACTTGGTGACCGGACGCCAGTCCGGCCTCGGGGCGTAGCCCGGAATGCTGCCGTCCGGGTGGTCCGCGGGCTCCAGCCAGCCGGTCCCGTCGCCCTCGGGGTGCAGGTTCTCCAGCTCCGGCGAGGCGGACAGCACGGCCAGCATCTGCTCCGCGTACGGCTCCCAGTCGGTGGCGCAGTGCACCAGCGCGCCGGGGGCGAGCCGGGGCAGCACCAGGTCGAGGAACGAGGGCTGGACCAGCCGGCGCTTGTGGTGCTTCGGCTTGGGCCACGGGTCGGCGAAGTAGACCCGCAGACCGGCCAGCGAGGCGTCCGGGAGCATGTCGCGCAGCAGGATCACCGCGTCGCCTGCGGCGGTCCGGACGTTGTGGGAGCCGTCCCGCTCCAGCAGGCCGAGCAGGTTGCCGTGGCCGGGGGTGTGCACGTCGGCGGCGAGGATGCCCATGGCCGGGTCGGCGGCGGCCATCGCGGCGGTGGTCTCGCCCATGCCGAAGCCGATCTCCAGGGTCACCGGCAGGCCGTCGAACAGCTCCCGCGGGTCCAGCGGGGTGCCGTCGATGGGGATGCCGTACGTCTCCCAGCTCCGGTCCAGGGCGCTCGCCTGGGCGTTGGTCATCCGGCCCCGGCGCGGCTGGAAGCTGCGGATGCGACGCTCGCGGTGCTGGGCCTCGGTGGCCTTGTGCGGGTACATCGGCGCGGGGTAGGCGGCCGGCGCGGCGGACATCCGGGCGGACGGCGAGGGCTGGGGGATCGGGGCGGTGGCAGTCACAATCACCCGAGTCTACGGGGCTGTCGGGGCTCTCCGGCCGGGCCTGTGACCGGGCTCATCCACCGGCCCGGCCGGCGCCCGGCCCACCCGTCGGCGGCCGGGGAACGGGGAAGGAGCCGCACCCCCGTGACGGCTCCTTCCCCTTCCTCCCGGCATCGGCCCCCCGACCGACGCCGGCTCCTGCCGCGGCCCTCCCCTCACTGCCGCGGCCGGGCCCGGTCGGCGCGGGCTCCCCGGCCCGGACCGTCCGGCTGATCCGCTACTCCTCCCAGGGCCAGCCGGCGTTCGCCCCGGATTCCAGGAGCGGGATCAGCCGGAAGGCCGCGTCGCCCAGGCCACCGAAGGTGTGCCGGTGGGCGCCGCCGCCGGGGCCGTGGCCCTGGGCGTAGCCGGCCAGGTTCCAGGTGTAGACGGGCACGTGGGCCGGGACGGCGGCGAGGGGGTTGCCGCCCCAGTGGCCGGGGCCGGTCTGCTCGTCGGTGACGATCACCACCCGGTCGTGGCCGCGGTAGTGGGTGCGGACGGCGTCGGCGGTATTGGTGCCGCCGAGATCGGAGAAACGTTCCAGCACACGCAGTACCGCCTCGCCCCGGCCGACGTCGACCACCCGGCTGGTGGTGCCGAACTCGACCAGGTCCGCCTCGGCGGCCCGGACCTTCAGCGCGGTGCCGAAGATCGCCGCCGAGTCCGCCCGGTTGAGCTCGGTCGGCCCGCCGGAGCGGTCGAACATCGAACCGGAGCGGTCCACCAGGATCAGCGTCCGGCCGGGCAGTTCGGGCACGTTGGCCAGCGAGTGGCCGAGCGCCGTCTCCAGTGCGTGCCCCCAGCGCAGCGAGGGCACGTTGCGGTGCGCGGCCAGGTAGCGGAACGGGAACTGGCGCGAGCGCCGCACCTCGCCCTTGTCGGAGATCCGCCGGGCCACCTCGGCCGCGACGGCGTCCGAGACCCCGGCCCGGTCGAAGTTGCGCAGGTTCCGGACCAGCGCCATCGGGCCCATCGACGGGATGACCGCCGCCCAGGCGTCCGCGTCCAGCGGCCCCTGCAGCCAGCCCGCCAGCGCCTCCCAGGTCAGCCCGGCGGCGGCCAGCCGCGCGGCGCCGCCCTCGGCGGTCACCGCCGCCCGGCGCTCCTCGACGGGCAGCGCCAGCAGCTCGCGGTTGGCGGTCAGCATCCGGTCGGCGGCCGGCGGGACGGCCTCGTCCGGGCGGTGCCTGCGGTCCAGCGCGTACGCGAACAGGGCGCCCTGCCACTCCTTCGCCGGGTCCGGCGAGGGGTGGGTCAGCTCGATCACGTCGCCGAAGCGGTAGCCCTTGCCCGCCGTGTCGTACTTGAGCAGCGAGCGGGCGTCGTACAGGTGCCGGACGGCGTCCGCGACCCCGCGCTTGAGCGGCTTGGGCAGCGCCCGGCCGTAGCGCGAGGTCCAGTAGGCGAGCAGCTCGCCCGGCTCGTCGGCGCGCCGCAGCACCGCCGCGACGGCCTGCCGGGAGTGGCCGTGGGCCCCCGCGTCCAGCCGGGCGCGGGTGAACTCGGCGGCGCCGACCAGGGCGGCGGTGCGCATGTGGGCGCCGTAGCGCAGCCAGCGCAGCAGCCCGACGGTCCACTCCGGGTCGGCGACGGCGAGTTCGCGCACCAGCGCGGTGTAGCGGTCGTCGCGGTCGCCGCCGCGCTCGTGGAAGGTGTCCTGGCCGACCATGTTGGCGATCGCCAGCAGGAAGAGCTCGGACTTGCGGTCCCGGACGAAGCCGGGGCCGCCGTTGTGGTTGACGGTGCGCTCGCCGGTGGTGGCCACCGGCGAACTCGGACCGGCCTTGGACCTGCGGAAGTTGAACCTGGACATGCGGAAGCCCCCCTCGGCGTGCTGGTGTCAGTGGGGAGGGAGGCATGCTGCGGCAGCGGTGCCCGGGGCCGTCATGGCTGACGCGGACCCGGGCACCACGAAGAGCTGCCTCCCGAGATCAAAGGTGGCGGCGGTGTTTCGCGGGCTCGAACCGCAGCGCCCTGGGGGCGCCTCACCAAGAAGTAACCGCTGCCGTCGCACCGGGAGGTGCGGACGAACTATTCACGTGTGGGTGTCCAGAGATCGAAGGCGGCTGAGGTGACATAGCTGCTCTACCGACTGAGCTACACCGGCGAGTACCGGCGGCGGGACTCGAACCCGCGACACGCCCATTAAGAGTGGAAGTAACCTCTGCCTGCGCACCTGGACAGGAGAAACCCTAGCCAGGCCCCTGCCGTCACCGCACTCCATTTACCGCCGGACCGCCGGACCGCCGTCCCGCCGTCCCGTCCGCTCACGCCGGAGCGACGATCACCGCCCGGGCCCGCTCGGTCAGCTCCCGCACCCGGCGTTCCCCCTGGAAGGGCTCCAGCCGCCGCAGCATCTCCACCACGTACTCCCGGCTGCGCTGCGAGGAGATCCGGCCGGCCACCTCGACGGCGCGCTCGCCGGCGGCGACCGCGGCGTCCAGGTCGCCCGCCTCCGCCTCGGCCATCGCCGAGACCACCAGCCGCAGGCCGTGCGAGCGGACGAAGCCCTCGGTGGGCGTGGCCAGCGCCTCGCGGGTGAACTGCCGGACCTTGGAGGGCACTCCGAGGTCGCGGAAGCACTCGGCGGCGTCGGCGGCGAGCCGGTCGTAGGCGTAGAAGTCCATCCACGCCGGATCGGGATCCCCGGCGCGCGCCCGTTCGAGCGCGCTCTCCGCCGCGCCGAGCGCCGTCGCACACGCCGCCGCGTTGCGGGCCTTGGCCTGGGCCCGGGCCTCCACCAGGTGGAAGAAGCTCATGGTGCGGGCGGTGGCCAGGCCCCGGTTGCGCTCCAGCGCGGCCTGGGCGAGGTCGACGGCCTCCTCGGCGAAGCCCCGGTAGCCCGCCTGGAGGCTCATCGAGGCCAGCACGTAGCCGCCGAGCGGGACGTCGGCGGCGGCCCGGGCGAGCCGCAGCGCCTGGATGTAGTAGCGCTGGGCGGCCTCGTGCTGCCCGGTGTCGAAGGCCATCCAGCCGGCCAGCCTGGTCAGTTCGGCGGTCGCGCCGAACAGCGCCCGGCCGACCGCGTCGCTGTACGAGGCGAGCAGCAGCGGCGCCGCCTCCACCCGCAGGCACTCCGGCACCATCGACGAACGCCAGTCGCCGCCGCCGTACTTGGAGTCCCAGCGACGGGCCTCCTGGGCGGCCTCGCGGAGCTTGGCGGCGTCCGAGTGGCCGACCCGGTAGGAGGAGGTGTCGGTGGGGGAGCGCGGCACCTCGCGGGCCACCGAGCCGTCGGCGGGGGTGATCAGCCAGCGGGAGACGGGGGTCGCGTAGGCGGCGACCGAGAAGGTGCCGGCCAGGCTGTCGCTCCAGCGGCCGCCGCCGGGGCCCCGGCGCAGGTCGAGGTCGACCCGCCACAGGTCGGTCGCCGAGCGGACCGCGTCGGCGACCTCGCGGGGGAAGGCCAGGCCGAGTTCGGGCGCCGGGTCGGTGTCGCCCAGGCCGATCTCCTCCAGCGGGACGGGCCGGCCGAGCTTGCCGCCGATCGCGGTGGCGATCAGGTGCGGGACGGGCCCCTGCGGCACCATGCCCTTGCTGACCCAGCGGGCCACCGAGGTCTTGTCGTACCGCAGGGTCAGCCCGCGTTGGGCGCCGAGGTCGTTGACCCGGCGGGCCAGTCCGGCGTTGCTGATCTGGGCGAGGGTCAGGAGCGTGCCGAGCCGTTCGTTCGGTCCACGTGGGCTGACGGTCATGGTGGCGGCTGCACCTCCTGCGGCCTTGTGCGCGGGGCCCGGGCGGCACCGGGCCGTAGCTGCTGTACCTAGCGTAGTCGGACGCGTTCCGACGGTTAAGAGGTCGCATTCCGGATGGCGGGATCGCGCACTCGGCCGCGCCGCACCGGAGTTGGTCCGGACCGCTCGGATCCGGCCGACCGCGCCGCGCGCCGGAGCGTCGTGCTCCGGTCCCGTGTACACGTGCGCCCGGCCGTGCCCCCTGGCCCGACCGGCTGGTCGGCGATTCGCTGGTGGTCGTGGGTCGGCCTGCCGTCGAGGACCCGGCGGGCCGGGGGACGCCGCCGCCTCAATCCCCGCGGGTGGTGGTGAAGTCCGGGAGGGCATGCGGATGCCCTCCCGGGCCGGGCGACGCCTTTCGGCCATCTCGCGATGCCCATGCCAAAGGCGTTTCGCCGGCGGTCCGGGCCGGGGAGGGGGAGGCCCGGCCCGCCCGCTCCCCGGAGTGCGGGACGGATCGAACTCCCTTCCGGCGGACGGAACTTGCCCACGCGCAGTGATCGCGCACCGGGCGGAGCTCCGGCCGGGAGCGGGCCCGCGCGCGCATCGGTGCCCGCCCGCACGGCCCCGACGGCCCGTCGAACGGCCGGTCCGAACGGAGGCGGAACCCCGGAACACCGGCCACGGCGACGCCCCGCGGTGGCACGATGTCTCCTGACGGCGCGTCCGAGCTGCGGGGACCCGCCGGGACGCGCCCGGGCCGCCACGGCAACACCACCCGGCCGCCCGGCGGGCGGCGAACGCGCCGCACGGATGCAGGTCCTCGTCCGGTGGAGGCGCGATGCGGTGGCTGACGGGCTGGTGCACGGGTGCGCCGAGCGCGGGCACCCCGGCGCACGAACTGCGCGGCGGGGTCGAGCCGATCGCCGCCCGCCCGCTGTGGTCCGGGCCCGACCCGCTCTGGGCCGTGGGCGACTGGCGCCCCGCGGAGATCCGCCTGGTCACCCACCGCCCCGGCGCCCCCGCCGTGGTCAGCACCGGCCCCACCGAGCCCGACCGGATCGAGGACACCCCCGCCACCACCCGGCTCGCCGTCCTCGGCCACTGCGGAGCCACCGACGCCGAGCTCGCCGCCGGCCTCGCCGCCGCCCGCGGCGGCGCCGTCCGCCACCTCACCGCCTGGCCCGGCAGCTACACCGTCGTGCTGCGCTCCGGCCCCCGCTCCACCCTGCTGCTCACCGACCTCGCCGGCGCCCGGCCCGTCTTCCACACCCCGTGGGCCGGCGGCACCGCGTACGCCACCGCCGCCCTGCCGCTCGCCGACCTGGTCGGCGCCCCGCTGGACACCGGCCACCTCGCCGCCCGGCTCGCCTGCCCGGAGTCCCCCGAGGCGCTCGGCGCCGGCACCCCGTACCTGGGCGTCCAGCGGGTGCCGCCCGGCCACGTGCTCGGCATCCGCGGCGGCCGCCCGTACCTGTCCGGCTACGACGACCCGGCCGGCGCCGAGCAGCCGCGCGACGAGGCGCCCGCCGTCCGCGAGCTCACCCGCGCCCTGCTGGAGTCCGTCCGCTCCCGGGTCCGCACCACCGCGCCGGTCCCCGATCCGGTCGGACGGGCCCGGCTCGGCGTCGACCTCTCGTACGGGACGGCCTCCGCGACCGTCGCCCTGCTCGCCGCCGCCGTCCCGCTGCCGCCGGTGCCCGCGGCCACCGCGGCGGCCCGGGCGGCCACCGCCGGGGCCAGGAGCGGCGCGGTCAAGGGCTCCTGGGCCCGCGCCGCCGCCCGGGAGGCCGCCGCCCCCGAGCGGTTGGCCGCCGTCACGCTCGGCGAGACCGGGCCCCCGGCCGGCCTCGCGCTCGCCCCCGACACCCCGCGGCTGCGGCACACCGTGCTCGACCCCGGCCCGGACACCCTCCCGTACGCCGGGCCGGGCGCCGACCCCCGGGCGGGCCGGCTCACCGACGAGCCCGGGCCCGAACTCGTCGCCGCCGCCCGGGCCGAGGCCCGCTTCGACGCCGGCGGCACCGACCACCTCACCGGCTACGGCGCCCGCCAGGTCCTGGACGGACACCCGGCCCGGCTCGCCGACCTCGTCCGGGCCGGGCGGCCGCGCGAACTCCTGCCCCCGGTCGTCGCCCTGGCCGGCGTCGACCGGGCGGCCGCGGGCGTCCTCACCGGCACGCTGCGCACCCCGCTCACCGTGCTCCGGGCCGCGCACCGGCTCTCCCGGGTCCGCTACGCCGAGGCGCTGGACGAGGCGGCCGCCAAGCTGACCGCCCGCCACGTCCCGGACAGCGGCGGCACGGCGGGGGCCCGTTCGGCCGTCGACCTCGCCTGGTGCGTGCCCGGCCCGGCCGCCCGCTGGCTCTCCGACGAGGCGCTCTCCTCGGTGGCGCTGCGGCTCCGCCTGGCAGCGCGCAAACCGGCGCCCGAGGAGCACCCCGGCGCGTACCGGGCCCGACACGCCCTCTACCGGCAGGCGCGCGGGTTCCGCACGCTCGTGCACGCCGCCGAACAGCCCGGCCAGCGGCTGCACGCGCCCTTCCTCGACAACCAGGTGGTGCGCGCCGCCCGGCTGCTGCCCGACGACGTCCGCCTCCAGCCCGGCGCCCGGCACGCCCTCCTGCACGCCGTCCTCACCGGCGCCGGCCGCACCGACCTGCCCCCCGACTGGGGCCGCGGCCCCCGCCCCGACCGCACCGCCCCCGCCCGCGCGGGCCTGCGCCTCGCCGCCGACGGCCTCGCCGAACTCTTCGACGCCCCGCTGCTCGCCGAAGCCGGCCTCATCGACCTCCCCGCCGTCCGCGCCCGCCTCGCCCACTCGGCCGACCCCGCCACCCCCCTCTCCCCCGCGGACCTCGCCGGCCTCGCCGACCTCGTCTCCACCGAACTCTGGCTCCGCCGGGTCCGCGCCCGCCGCCACGGCGCCTGCTGGACCGGCCTGCCCAGCCCCCGCCGGCCCGCCCTCACCTCCTGAGCCTGTCGGGCCCTGTGAGCCTGTCCGGCCTCCTGACCCTGTGGAGCCCGCTCCGACGACTCCCGCCGGCCCGCCCCGCGACCGTGAGCCCGCCCCCGCACCCCGCCCTGCGGCGCGGTTGCCGGAGCCGGGTCGGGGCGGCGGTGATGATGGCGGGGGTGTGGATCCGGGGCGAGGAGGGTGCGCGGTGGCCGGTGGGAGCGCGGGGCGGGAGGTGCCCGTCGTGCTGTCGGTGCTCGGCCGGCCGCCGACGGGGCGGCCGCCGGGGGTGCTGGCGGCGTGCGACGGCTCGGACGGGTCGCTGTGGGCACTCGACCGGGCGATGACGGAGGCCGAGCTGTTCGGGCTGCCGCTGTACGTGCTCGCCGTGGTCAACCCGGCGCCGGCCGGCTACCCGCCGGGGATGGCGGAGCTGGTGCAGGAGAGCGTGGAGACGCTGGTCGAGAGCATGGCGGACGGGCTGCGCCGCTCGGTGGCCGCCGTGCAGCGCCAGCGCCCCGCGCCGTACGCGGGGGAGCTGTCGCTGCACGTGGTGCTGGGCAGCGTGATCGAGGTGCTGCTGGAGGCGGCGACCCGGCAGCACACGCTGGTGATCGGCACCCGGGGCAACGGCGGCTTCGCCCGGCTGCTGATGGGCTCGGTGAGTTCGGCGGTGGTGCACCACGCGGCCTGCCCGGTGCTGGTGGTCCCGGCGCCGCCCGCGGTGTGATCCGCTCCACGGACCGGGCCGCCGGGAATGCACCGAGATGGTTCATCGTTCACCCATCTTGTACACATTCGCCAAGACGCCCCCTGGAGCCCCCCGCAATGAAGGTCGAGATCTGGAGCGACATCGCCTGCCCCTGGTGCTACATCGGCAAGCGCCGTTTCGAGCAGGCCCTGGCGGACTTCCCGGGCAAGGAGCAGGTCGAGGTCGTCTACCGCCCGTACCAGCTGGTCCCGGACGCTCCCGCGACCGCGAGCCCGCACCGCGCCTGGCTGGCCGAGCGCTACGGCCCGCAGTCGGTGGCGATGGACGCGCGGGTGGCCGAGCTGGGCCTCGCCGAGGGCATCACGTACGACTTCGACGCCGCGCTGCACGCCAACACCCTCCTGGGCCACCGGCTGCTGCACCTCGCCGAGGTCGAGTACGGCCCGGCCGTCCAGGGGCGGCTGAAGGAGGCGCTGCTGAAGGCGCACTTCACCGACGGCGTCGACGTCGGTGACCGCGCCGCGCTGACCGACGTCGCCGTGGCGGCCGGCCTGGACCGGGACCGGGTGACCGCCTACCTGGCGGGCGACGAGGGCGTCGCCGAGGTCGACGCCCAGCTGGCCGAGGGCCGCGAGCTGGGCATCAACGCCGTGCCGACCTTCGTCTTCGAGGGCAAGTGGGCCGTCCAGGGCGGCCAGGACGCCGAGACCTTCCGCAAGGTGCTGGACCAGGTCGCCGCCGAGATCGGCGAGCGCCGTCCCGCCCCGGTGCAGGTCGCCCCGGCCGGGGAGGCCTGCGCGGACGGCTCCTGCGCCATCTGACGCCCGGCCGTCCGGCGCCGACCGGGCGCACGGCACCGCGGACCCGAGGCCCGCTCCAGGACTCCTGGAGCGGGCCTCCGTCACGACCGACCGGAGGCCCGACAGGAAGACCACCCGGAGGACCACCCGGAGGCCCGACCGGAGGCCCGACCGGAGCGCGCGCCCGTCACGAGCACCGGAAGCGGGCCTGGGCCCAGTCCGCGACGTTCAGCGCCGACCAGATCCCGCTCACCGGCGTGACCACCAGCTTGACCGACTTCTGCCCGGTCAGCGGCACGTGCACCGGCACCGCGTCGTCGCCGACGGCCAGCGCGCGGGAGCTCCACAGGGTGCTGCCGTCGCCGCCCTGGACGGAGAAGACGACCCTGCCCGGGGAGAGCGTGGCGTCGTCCACCCCGGCCACCGCGTCGAAGGACGCGCAGCTGCGGTTGAGGTCGATCACGGTGGCCGCCGGGGCGTGCACGGTGATCGCGTGCGGGTGGTAGTCGCCGCCGATCCAGCCGCCGTCACGCTGCCAGAAGTTGTCGCTGCCCTTCTGCCGGATGCTCGGCTCGGGCGGCGGCACCCGGTTGTTGCCGGGCTTGAGCACCGGCAGCGAGTTGCCCCAGAAGTCACTGAGGACGGGCGGCACCGGCGTGGTGACGGTCGGGGTCGGCACCGGCGGCAGGGTGGGCGTCGGCACCACCGGGACGTCGGGCGTGGGCAGCGGCGGCAGGGTCGGCACGGGCACGACCGGGGGAGTGAAGGTCGGCTTCGGCGCCTTCGAGCTGCTGGGCGCGGGCGTGACCGGCTCCGCCCCGGTGGTGGCGGGCTGCGGAGTCCGGGAGGTGGCGGCCGGCTGGGCCGCGGGGCTCGCCGCGGGCGCCTCCGGGGCCGGATCGGCGGCGCCGGGCGCCGGAGCCGGGGCCGGGGCCGCGGTGGGCGCGGCCGGGGGCGGCGCCGGAGCGACGACGACCGGGGCGCTGGGGGCCGGGGGAGCGGCCGCCGGGGCCGCCGGCTCGGGCGCGCCGGTGAGCGCGTACGCGGCGACGGCGGCCGCGGCCACCGCGATGGCGGCGGCGATCCCGGCCTTGGCGGCGGTGCCCAGGCCCTCGCCGGCCGCGGCGGCTCCCGCCCCGCCGGAGGCCGCACCGGTCGAACCGGCGGCGGCCGCACCCGCGGCGGCCCCCGAGGACCCGGAGGCGGCGGCCGTCCCGGCGGCTGCCGCTCCGCCGACGGCGGCGGCTCCGCCGACGGCGGCCGCGGCGGCGCCGAAGCCGCCGACGCCGATCCAGACGAGCACGCCGCCGGGCAGCAGGGCGCGCAGCCCGGTGTTGATCTCGGTCAGTTCCAGGCAGGCGGCCGTGCAGCGGTCGCACTCCTTGAGGTGCCGGCCGACCTCCGCCGAGGCCCGCTTGCGCAGCGAGCCCCGCGCGTACGCCCCGAGCCGGTTGGCGTAGGCCTCGCAACCGCTGTCCTGGCTGCCCGAGACGTGCGCCTGGAGGAACGCGGCGGCGAGCCGGTCGCGGGCCCGGTGGGCCTGGACGGCGGTGGCGTTGGCGGTCTTGCCGAGCATCACCGCGACGGTCTTCGGGGACTCCCGCTCGACCTCGGTGTGCCAGAGCACCATCCGGTCGTCCTCGGGCAGTTCGGCGTAGGCCTGCATGACCATCCGCTGGTCGGCCATCGCCATCGCCCAGGCGTCGGCGCCCGGGTCGGCGAGGTCGAAGTCGACCACGGCGGCCGAGGTCTGCGCGAACACGGCGAAGTCGTCGACGAGTTGCTCGCGGCGCTCGCTGCGGTGCCAGGCGGCGGCGACGTTGCGCACGGCGGTCAGCAGGTAGGCGCGGACGGCGAACTCGGGGCCCTTGCCCGCCCGCAGCGCCTGCAGGGTGCGGGCGAACACCTCGCCCGCGAGGTCCTCGGCGGTGAAGTTGTCCCGGCAACAGGTGCGCGCGTACCGGCGCACCGAGTCGGCGTGCCGGCGGTAGATCTCCTCGTAGGCGGTGTCGTCGCCGGCCCGCACCCGGGCGGTCAAGTCGGCGTCGGAGGCGGGGCGCTCGCCGTCCACCGGGTCGGCGGGGGCGGGCACGGTCGGCCGGGCGGTGCGGCCGTCGCCGGTGAAGGGGTCGCCGACGAACGCCTCGGGGGCGACGCCGCCCCGGCCCGCCGGGGCCTGCCCGGGCACCCGGCCCGGGGGCAGCGCGGCGGCGGAGGCGGAGAGCGTCTCGCGGCTGGGCATCCCGGCCTGGTCGGGGACGTGTCCAGCGGCCGAAGCCGCTGCGGCGCCCGGCACTTGGGCCGACCCGCCGACGCCGTTCAGACTGCAGGGCCCCTCGTCGGGATCACCGGAGAGGCCTCCGAAGTCGAGGCCGTACCCGTAGTCGTTCTGTTCCTCGGCGCTCACAACGGACCCCAGATTCCACGACAGCCCCCGTAGTGTGGCAGGGCGCGCGGGAGTGCGCAGGCGCACGGTTCCCCGACGTACGGCGCCGACGGCGCGCGAACGGCGCGCATCGGGACATTGGCTCCAACCACGGGCAAAGGATGGCATAGCGCAGGGACCGGCGGAAGCCGGACCAACCGCCTTCCACTCCTCCGAGGGGCCGTCGCGGGGGTGTTCGCCCAGCGTGCGGCGGTGGGGTGTGCGACTCCCGCACCCGGCGCGCGCATCCGGGCCGCGCGCCGGTCCTCCCTCCAACTCCCGTGCCCGCCGGGCGTGGCGGACCGGTCGGCCCGGGTATCAGCGCTCCCGCAGGCCGTCCAGCAGGATCTGCAGCAGCCGGTCCGAGGGGCCGGCGGTCGGTTGACCGTCCGTCTGCGGAGAAATCGGCGAGAAACCGCCGGCCGCCTGCGCCGAGACCGACGGACGGGCCGCGTGCACCGGCACCGAGGCCGTCAGCACCAGCACCACGTCCGACACCGTGACGCCCGGACGCAGTTCGCCCGCCGCACCGGCCCGCGCCACCAGGGCGGCCAGCAGCTGGAGCAGCAGCCGGGGATCGGCGTCGGCCGCCGACGGCTCGACCACCCCGCCGGAGCGGGCCTCCTCGCCGCGCAGGTCGAAGCGGACCGCCGCGGGCGGTTCCGGCGCCCGCTGCTCGGGCACCCGGCCCAGTTCCTCCGCGTACCGGAACGCCTCCGGCGGCAGCAGCCGCCCGGCACCGGTGGACACCGCGCGGGCCAGGTAGCCGGCCAGCGCCTCCCAGGCGCCGTCACCGCCGTACAGCGACTCCCGCGCCTGCGCGGTCAGCCACGCCACCTCCTCGGCGGCGATCCGCTGGACCAGCACCTCCTTGCTCGGGAAGCGCCGGTAGACGGTGCCGACCCCGACCCCGGCCCGGCGTGCGACCTCCTCCATCGGCGCGCCGTAGCCGAACTCGCCGAACACCTCGCGGGCCGCCCGCAGCACGCTCTCCAGGTTCCGCCGGGCGTCGACCCGCAACCTGGCCCCGGGCACCGGCACCGCGGCCGGCGCGGGCTCGGCCCGGTACGCGACCGCCGAGTACGCCGACCCGCTCTGCGGCGGCAGGTCCACCGGGCCGCGCTGCTCCGGGACCGTGCCCGGTCCGGCCTGTGGTGCACCCACCCGCCCCAACACCTGCTCCTGATCCATCATCCCAACTCTCCCCCGCAGGCGTCCGAAACCGGACCCTGTCGTCGCCCGCCCCTGCACCCCCCGGTGCAGCTCAGCCCGTCAGAAATGACCCGATGACCCATTGCTCGTGCCGCCCGTCCCGTTCCGGTGACCACGGTCGTGCCGCCGTGCCGGGTCCACGTCCGGCTCGGCGCGTCGGCACCGTCCGGGGCCCTGTCCGGGAACTACCCTTCCCCGGATGACTGTCCCCCAGTCGGGTTCTCACGCCAACGCTGGAACTGGCCGTAGTGGCCGCTCCACGGTGCGTCGCCGCCGATTGTCATGGCGACGGCCGCCCCGGTACACAATCCGACCATAGTTCACCACTCTCCGAGGCCGAAAGTGCGTCAGAAAGTCGCCCAGTAAGCACAACTGGCCACGACGGTCACTCGTGTCGCAACCAGCCCCGTACGGACTGTGGACAAGACGACCCCCGCCGGTCCTTCATAGGGGGCGTGATGGGGGGACACCCCCGGCCGCGGGGCGGCCGGGACGAAACGTCGCATCGGCAGGAGGCGCACCATCAGAATCCTGATCGCCGGCGGCGGCTGCGCCGGAACGGCCGCCGCACTCCACCTCCAGCGCGCCCTGCGGGAACGGCTGCGGCGCGGAGAGGTGGAGATCACCGTCGTCGAGCCCCAGGCCTACTTCACCTACCACCCGCTGCTGGCCGAGGTGGCGGCCGGCTCGATCGACCCGAGACACGTGGTGGTCCCACTGCGCCGGGTCCTGCCGGACTGCCGGGTGCTCACCGCCCGGATCACCCGGATCGAACACGCCGCCCGACGCGCCCTGGCCGACGCCGCCGGCCCCGGCGAGACCCCCGCACCGGTCGAACTGCCCTACGACGTCCTGGTGGTGGCCCCCGGCTCGGTCTCCCGCACGGCACCGGTGCCCGGCCTCGCGGAACACGGCCTCGGCTTCTCCACCGTCGGCGAGGCGGTGGGCCTGCGCAACCACGTCCTGGAGCAGCTCGACCTCGCCTCCGCCACCCGCGACCCGGCGCTGCGCCAGTCGGCGCTCACCTTCGTCTTCGTCGGCGCCGGCTACGCGGGCGTCGGCGCGCTCGCCGAACTGGAGGACATGACCCGCACCGCCGTGCGCGGCTACCACAACGTCCGCGCCGAGGACCTGCACTGGGTCCTGGTCGAGGCGACCGGCCGGATCCTCGCCGAGGAGTCGCCCGAACTGGCCGCGCACACCCTCGGCGAGCTGCGCGAGCGCGGCGTGGACATCCGGCTGCACACCACCCTGGAGTCCGTCGCCGACCGGGTCGTGGTGCTCTCCGACGGCAGCCGCTTCGGCGCCCGCACCCTGGTCTGGACGGCGGGCGTCCGGCCGGCCCCGCTGCTGCGCGAGACCGACCTGCCGCTGGACACCCTCGGCCGGGTGCGATGTCTGGCGACCCTGCAGGCCGTCGGCCCGGACGGACGCGCCCTGCCCGGCGTCTGGGCGGCCGGCGACTGCGCCGCCGTGCCGGACCCGAACGCGGACGGAGCGCCCTGCGCCCCCAACGCCCAGCACGCCTTCGCCCAGGCCGAACTGCTCGCCCGCAACGTCGTGGTGGCCCTGGACGGCGGGCCGCACGCCCCGGGCCTGGCCGACTACCGGCCCGGCCCCGCCGCCTGCTCGACCTCGCTCGGGCTGCGCCGGGCCGTCGCCCACACCAGGCGCGGCGGTCGGCTCACCGGCCGCCGCGCCTGGTGGCTGCACCGGGCCCGGCACCTGCGGCGGCTGCCGAGTGCCGAGCGCCGGGTGCGGGTGCTGATGGACTGGGTGCTCGGCGGGGTGTTCTCCCGGGAGGTGGTCTCGCTGGGCGCGATGGAGCACCCGCGTTCGGCCTTCGAGGGAGGGTTCGGCCCGAGGTCCGACCGGCCGTCCGACGGCGGACCGGATGCCGCCCGGTGACCCCACCGGTCGACCCGGGCCGGTGGCCGACCGAACGGCGGGCCGGAGGGTGGATCGGAGGGCGGAACGGACGGCCACGCCGGGCGCGCGACTTCCGGAACCGGGCCTCCGCCTGACAGGATCAGCCCGACCTGGTCATTACCCCGTGTGCTGCTGTGCACACAAAAAGTGATGATATGCCTGGAAAACGAGGAAGCGGCCGTCGTTTGAACCTCATGCGCTGGAGCGCCCGGCTGGCCGGAGTCCCCTGGCGTGCCCTCCCGCCCCACGGGACCGGCACCGAGGACGGAGCCCCCTGCCCCGACGGCGTCGTCGTGCCCGGCCCCCGCGACCCGAGCAGCCCCGCCGCCACCGCCGAGCTGCTCGACCCGCACAAGCCGCAGAACCTGCGCGAGGTCCTCAACCGCATCCCCGCCCCGGTCGCCGTCACCTACGGCCCGCTCCACCAGCTCGGCTACGCCAATCGGGCCTACCGCGAACTCTTCGGCGAACGCCCCACCGGCCTGCCCGCCGCCGAGGCCCTCCCCGAGCTCGCCACCATGGGCGTCCTGCCCCTGATGGACCAGGTCATCCGCGGCGGCCGCCCGCGCAGCGTCAAGGCCCGCTGCATCCTCGGCCTCACCGGCAACCGCTACTACAACGTCTCCTGCGTCCCGCTCGGCACCGGCGAGAACGGCGACGCCCCCACCGAGGGGCCGCCCGCCGGAGTGCTGATCTTCGCCGCCGAGGTCACCGACCAGGTCCTCGCCGCCGCCCGCCTGCGCGAAGCCGAACGCCGCCAGCGCGAGGCCGCCGTCACCCTCCAGCGCAGCCTGCTCCCGCAGAAGCTCGACCAGCCGGCCGGCCTGCGGGTCGCCGCCACCTACCAGCCGGGCGGCGCCGAGGCCGCGGTCGGCGGCGACTGGTACGACGTGATCGCCATCGACGGCGGACGCACGGCACTCGTCATCGGCGACGTCATGGGCCGCGGCCTGCGCGCCGCCGCCGTCATGGGCCAGCTGCGCACGGCCGTCCGCGCCTACGCCCGCCTCGACCTGCCCCCGCACGAGGTGATGCGCCTGCTCGACGGCCTCGCCATGGAGATCGACGCCAACCAGATCGCCACCTGCACCTACGCCGTCTGGGACCCGCGCCGCCGCACCCTCTCCTACGCCTCCGCCGGACACCTCCCCGTACTCCTGCGCTGCCCGGACGGCACCATCCTGCGCAGCGAGGAACAGAACGGCCCGCCGCTCGGCACCGGCGGCGGCCTGCACGTCTCCCACACCCTGCGCCTGCTCCCCGGTACGACCGGCGTCCTCTATACCGACGGACTGGTCGAGCGCCGGGACGAGGACATCGACCAGGGCCTCGACCTCCTGGCCCGCACCCTGGCCGGAGCCATGGGTGCCCCCGAGGTGATCTGCGCCCGGCTGCTGCGTGCGATGGGCGTGACCTCCGAGCACGACGACGACGTCGCCGTCCTGGCCTTCCAGCTGCCGGCGGAGGAGGGTGCCGAGAAACCGGTTGCGCCGGTTGACTCGGCGAGGCCGGAGGTCTAATGTTCTTCGAGCTGCCTGGCAGGGAGCACCGGACACGCGTCAGCGCGGACGGTCCCGGGGCAGCCAATCCTCTGAAACACCACTTCCCGGTTCGGGCCGGGTCGCTTCGTCGTTTTCACGTTGCGGCCTGGTGCTTATTCGGCGTGCGCATTTTATTGGGTTGCGGTCGGATTCGCTTTTCGGAGCGGGGATCGGCTAGAGTTTGAAACGTCGGACAGGGCGTCAAGCCCCGGAAGACACCGGCGAGTTGGATGAACGAAGCCCCGGAAACGGAGCGGAAAACATCTGATAAGCTGGAAAC